>NZ_CAKVKB010000020.1 GCF_934754915.1 uncultured Clostridium sp. | reverse complement strand
GTATAGTGCAAAGTAGTCTGTTTTTTCGAGAGTTTTGGTGTTTTTGGCTTTTGTAAATAGTTTCACTATTGCAATTATTGCTATTATTATTACTATAATTGCTATTATGACTGCAAATACTTTTTTGTAGTTTAGTTTTGCTTCGGTGTCATATCTTCTCCCTTTGCTCATTTCTTTCCTCCAATTATTTATAATTTTTCAAGTTTATTCTACTATAAAAGCTTTTAATTGTCAATTTTTTTATGTGATAAAATAGCTCTATTGAAAAATTTTATTTTTCTTTAAATCCCACTCCAAGAACCTCTCTTGAATTAGTTATAATTAAAAAAGCATTAGGGTCGATTTTTTTAATTTGTGCTTTTATTTCTGCTAAATTATTTCTTCCGATTGCACACATTAAAACAAGTTTTTCTTGGTTTGTATACATTCCTTTTCCATAAATACCTGTTACTCCTCTTTTTACATTGTTTTCAATAAAATTAGATATCTCCTTATTTTTATCTGATATTATAAATAACAGTTTTGTAAAATATATTCCTTCAAATAATATATCAATTACCTTTCCCATCAAGTATATAGTAATAGCAGAATACAATCCTATTTCTATTTTTTTTAAGAATATTACATTTAATAAAACTATTCCAAAATCTATCATTGTTATCAAATTTCCAGTTCTGAATGCTGGTTTATATTCTTTTATCAAAATACTTGCTAAATCTGACCCTCCTGTTGATGAATGAGCTCTTAGGATTAAAGCTGTTCCTAATCCGAGTTAATATTCCTCCATAAATACATGCAAGAATTTTATCATTTGTTAGTGGTTCAAATCTATCTAAAATATCTATAAATATTGAGAGGCTTATTGTTCCTATTATTGATTTTTCTAAGAATCTTTTTCCAATTTTTACTGTTGCAAATAAAAACAATGGTATATTTAAAGCTAATATTGTTGTTCCCATTGGTATTTTCAATATATAATACATTATTGTTGCTATTCCCGAGAACCCTCCTGAAGATAGTTCATTAGGTAATAAAAATAATGATATTGCTACAGCCATTATGAATGATCCTAATATTGTCTCTATTATTTCTATTATAAATTGTTTTAGTTGCATTTTGAACCTCCTTTACTCTTTGGTTCACTTAATTTTCATGGTATTTTTCCTAGTATTTGCTTTTTTTATTTTTTTATGCTTTTAATTATTTTCATTACATAAATTATTTTTTTCTATTTTCTCAGTTTTTTCACACACCTCTCCAAGTTATCAACTAAATAATTAACTTCATCCAAAGTATTAAATTCGCCAAAAGTAACTCTTAATGCTCCTCTAATTAAATCCTCACTTAAACCAATAGCAGACAAAACATGAGAAGGTGCTGGGTCTTTCGAATTACATGCAGAGCCACTAGATGCACAGATTCCAACATTATCAAGTTCTAAAAGTAAATCATTTCCATTAATCCCTTCAAATGAAATGTTACTATTACCAGGCAGTCTTGCATTTAAAGCTCCATTTATTTTACTATTAGGAATTCTTTTAACTACTTCATTAATATAATAATTTCTAAGCTCCTTCATTTTTCTAACATGCTCCTCTAGTCCAATCTCTGCCAATTCTGCCGCCTTTCCAATTCCAACAATTCCTGCTGTATTTTCAGTTCCACCTCTCTTATCTTTTTCCTGATGTCCACCATTCATAAATTTTTCAAATTTAATGTTTTCTCTAACATACAATGCTCCTATTCCTTTAGGTCCATGGAATTTATGTCCAGATAAAGAAAGCATATCAATTCCCATGTCATGTACATTTATTTTCACATTTCCGCACAGCTTGAACTGCATCAGTGTGGAAAATCACTCCCCTCTCTTTTGCAATTTGGGCAATATCTTCTATAGGTTCAATTGTACCTATTTCATTATTTGCAAACATTATACTTATCAAAATTGTTTTATCTGTTATACTTCTTCTTAGCTCATTTAAATCTATAAAACCCTGATTATCAACATTCAAATATGTAATTTCAAATCCTTGCTTTTCTAAAAATTCACAACTTTCTAAAACTGCATGATGTTCTATTTTTGTAGTAATTATATGATTTCCATTTTTTTTATTTGCATAAGCAATCCCCTTTATTGCAGTATTATCCGCTTCTGAACCACACCCCGTAAAGTAAATTTCTTGTTTTTTAGCCCCAATTAATTTTGCAACCTTTTCTCTAGCTTCTTCAATTGCCTTTTTAGCATCTCTTGCAATTCCATATACAGAAGATGGATTTCCATAATGTTCACCAAAATAAGGTATCATTTCTTCTATAACCTCTTCTTTTACTTTTGTAGTGGCACCATTATCAAAATAGTATGTATTCATATTCTAAACCTACCTTTCTTCACATATAAGTTTAGTTTATTATATTATTTTGACAAAATTTTGTGAATTTCACCCATTCTTTCAGTTGCTATTTTATAACCACATTTATAACATTTTTCAATCTGATTACTATCTAAAAATCCTATTTCATTATCAGTTGGAATGGTTAATATAAAATCACTTTTTTTTACATCACTTTCTATTATTTTATTTCCCATAATATCTATCGCTCTTAATACAATATCCATAACATTACTATTATTTGTAATTTCTATTGGTGCAAAATTTACTGTAATTACTTTATCTGCCCCGCATCTTGCAACTTCACTTACAGGAATATTATCTATTGTTCCTCCATCTAAAAATATATGATTTTTATATTCATATGGACAAAACACACCTGGAAAACTACTACTTGCCCTTACTGCTGCACCAACTGATATATCAGTTATATATTTTTTATTACGATTTTTTTTAGAAGTAAATACATACTCTTTACCATTTTTTATGTCAATTGTAGGTATAACAATAGGCATTTTCACATCAGACATTTTATATATGTTTTTTCTATTTGCAAATTCATTGTATAATTCTTCTATAGAATTTCCGTCACTTATTCCTGATATATTAAATTTTTTATTTACAATATATCCGCTTACTCCATTTATAATAGAACCTGCACCCATACTCGTAATTGTTTTTCCGTATCTTTTAAACAATTCATATATGTGTACTGGTGTATACCCCATTGCATAAAGTGCTGCAACTAAACTCCCTGAACTTGTTCCACCTATTACATCTATTTTTATATTATTTTCTTCAAATGCTTTTAATACTCCTATATGAACTGCTCCTCTTATGCCTCCACCTGACAAAGCCAAACCTAATTTCATATTATCCTCCCCTTTTTTTCCAAATTTGGAAATAAAAAAAGTAGCAATTGATTTCCAATTCTTGCTACTTTTTTATTATTAACTACTTTTTCACATAATATACATTTTCAATTGTTACTTGTTCTTTACTATAATCACCTATTTTATCGGGATAATTTTCCTTTTTTAAATTTGATAAATCTTGAATCTTATTTCCATTATTATCAAAATACATTTTTTCTTCATTGTCTATTATTATTATATAGTCTTCGTTTTCGCTTCGGATTTCTGGCTTTTCAACCTTTATAATTTCTTTCATTTCAGATGAATAAAATTCATTTATATTTTGTCCTTTTTCTACTGCTTGAATTATATTTTTTCCTTTTATCTTTTGTAAAGAACTATATTTCATATCTAAAATTACTTTTCCATTATTATTTATTACTCCAAGATTTCCATTATCATCTGTTGCAACAAAATAATTTCCATACAAATATTCTATGTATCTATAATTTTCATCTACCAATTTGTTACCATCTTTGTCTATAATTCCATAATATAATATATTATTATTCAATATTGTTGATATTTGATAATCTGGACTTTCTGTTTTATATACTGTTCTATTATAATTTATATCTACAGTATTTCCTTGATTATCATATACTTTATTGTTGTTTGCAATTTTTGCGTATAAATATATTCCTTTTGATTCTATCGAATCTTGTTCTACTTCGATAATTATTTTTCCATCAAGTTTTGCTACCCCGTATTTTTTATTTTTTTGTAATATTATTATATCATTATCCTCATAATATGTCATTGCCTGATATTCATTTGGAATTATATTTTTAGAATTTCTATATAACCCGTTTTTACCATTTTCGGCTGCTATTAAATATATATTTTTATCATCTTCTTTATTGATTCTTTCTATTTCATTATATTTTGTATCTAATATTATTTTTCCTGTATATGATATATATCCATTTTTATAGCCATTATCTGTTTTAATAGATACTATAAATCCTGATTTTTTATATTCGTCTTTTTTTGTATAATACCCATCTGATAATATCTTATCATATTCTGTTTTTACAAGTATATTTCCTTTTACATCTATTACACCATATTTTTCATTTTGAGATACCAAAAATTTTCCTTCTGTTGGTGATAAATTCTCTATAGAGTCATAAATATTTTCCGTTAACTTTTTTCCATTTGTATCCATCAATCCATAAAATCCATCTTTTCTATAAATCAATGTACCCTTCTCATATGATAATGTACTTGCTACACTTTTTAATTTTATTGGTTCAATATCCTCAAATTCTGTAAATACTTTTTCATTTTTTGAATTTAATATTTCTGTTTTTTGTCCATCATAGCATACAAATAAATCCTTTTGCGGATTTGGTAATATTATGTTGGTATATTTTGCGTCTATTACTTTTTTGCCCTCTTTATCTATTATTCCATATAGTTCATTTTCTTGAGAAATGTAATAATTATATTCTTCTACTTTATCTATTTCATAATTATATTTTTCTGTATTTATTTTTTTTACTATAAATATTCCTACTAGAATTATTAAAATTACTGTTATTATTATCAAAATTTTCTTCTTCATTTTATTTCCTCTTTTCATTTTGATTTTTTATTTATAATACAATATATATTAAATAATTTCAAGTCTTTTTGATATAGAGGAAATTCATTTTCAATAAAATTACTGCCTTTAACAAAAAAACTGTTCTTTTTATCTTCAAAAAGAACAGTTTTTATTATTAAATTATAGAACAAATTTCTTTATTATTATAACTCCTCCTGCTATTATTATAAGTGCTCCTGCTAGTATAATATAATTAGTGTAACTTTTATTTTTACCTGTTGGTGGAGTTATCGTAATTATAGAATATGAATCGTCGTTTTCGCTTGTTCCATTATCTCTAACATTATAACTTCCCATGTTACTTATATGTTGAGCTGTATAAGTTACATTCTTTATTCCGACAATTTCAGAATAACTATCTAATCCCAAATTGTCACTTGAATTTGAACTTGGTAGTAATCTACTTACAGTTACTGTATAATCAGCTTTATGTTTACCTTCAGTTCCTTCTGGCATTATAGATTGTTCTTTTGCTTCTAAGATTTGATTTTTATATTCTTTGTTACTATCTACAATATTTTCCGAACAGTAATCTCCTATATTGTTATTATCTGATATGTCAACATTGTCTTTTTCTTTTGTTGTATCTATGTAATTACATTGTTTATATGATAAATAGTCTATTATCTTAGTTACTGTTGTGCTCACAGGTTTTGAAGAGCCTTTTATTCCTCTTGTATAATAATCTTCTGATGCATAATCTATTTCAGATTTATTTATTGCTGTTAATTTATATGTTGTTGTTAGAGTAGAACCGTATAGATTTGTGCTATCAGTTTCTATTCCTATTTCTTTATTATCATTTACACTAGTTAACATTTCTGATACTGTTTGATCATCAGGATTTCCATTAATTAGATTTGTTCCATTTGGTAATGTAAATTTTACATTTTTAATTGTTTTGTCTAATTGGATATCAACATGAGGTCTTTCTATTATACCAAAATTCATTCCAGAACAGTTTGATTCAAATTTTGTTTCAAGTGATGTATCCCAATCAATTGCTTTGCTTTGTTCTTCCAAATACTCAAAATTTACATTCATAACTTTTGAAAGAGCTTGTATATTTCCACTGTCAAAGGTTGTTTTTGACTTATAGTTAATCTCTTTATCAGACTCTGTTCTAATTTTTATTATATCCTCATCTTTAGCAGTCTCATTATCATAATAATATTTATCTGTTGCAATAGAATTTTTTCCTCCCATAACATCTATATACCAATTGTTTTTAGAATTATTTGCTACTGAATCAGTTACTATTGTTGACTTATAGTCTGTTATACTTATTTCTGTATTTGTATTAACATCCTTTATAATTTGTGTTCCATTGCTATATGTAAATCTTAAGTAATATTCTCCTGGAATAACACCTTCTAATTTATATATTCCATTTTCATCTGCCTCTACCGTTCCATGCTGTGGCTCAAATCTCCAAATACCATTTTCTTGTCTTAAACAATTTCCTTTTATACTATATAAAGAAGCTTCTGATCCGTCACTATTTAAAAGTGATACTTTAACCCCTGTTACTTTTTTTTCACCCTCATCATATAGTCCATTTCCTATTCTTGTATTTTCACTTTTTGATTCTTTTGTTCGTGTATCCTCAAACACATTTCCAGAAATAGTTCTTTCTTCTGCTAATTGTAATTTTAATGATAATGCACCACTTTGATCAGTTAAATCTTTTGTTCTATGTTGGTTTTTCGCCTTATACTGACTTTGGTTATTATACATCCAACTATAATCATTTCTTTCATATTCATGATATCCATCTGCTACTGCTGTTGTTATACTTTCTTTGTATATATTTGGATTATTTTTTGAACCTTCTATCAATTGTTGTAATTCTTGTTCTTTTACTTTAAATCTTATTGATATATTTGCTTTAGCTCCTGGTTCTATAGGGCTGATTTGACCGTTATATTTCACATTACCTTCTTCATTGTCTTGCCAGTTGTCATCACTTATTTCATATATCTCAGAATTGAAACTATTTCTTAAAGATGTGACATTTAAAGATTTTTCTACATATAAATCTTCAAAGTTAGTTGTCATTGTATTTGTTATTGTTATTTTATATGAAACATATACTTCAAATTTATCCTTTGTTGGATCATCAGAAATTGTTTTATTGTAAGCTATATCTGATGGGTATAAGTATTGTGTAAATGACTTTGATGAATTTTGAATCGCAACCCTATCATATATATTATTTTTTTCTGGTACATTTTGTACAACCTCAGGTTTTCCATATTCATATTTAAATGTATAATTACCTTTTTTCAATTGTACATAATCAAGATCTTCTATTACTGATATTTCTTCCTTGACCTTCTGCATCAATCCTAAGTTTAATGTTTCTATTGTATAGTTATCTTCATTATAGTATTTTGCTATACTTTCTTCCAATGTATTTGCATTTGGTATAGTAGTTGCTATTCCTGTACCATTTGCACATGGATCATTTTCCCAGCTCCAGTCGTGGTTTTCCAAAGCTCTTGATGCATTTCTATTTTCTACTGCTAAATCTGCTGGAACTGTTACAAATGTTTCATTGTCAAATGTAAATCTTACCATGTAGTCTCTTAAGTCCCAATATAAAACTTCTTTAAAGAATGTAAAGCTATAACTTCCATCTTCACCAGTTGTTGTCTCTTCACCCACTCTAGTTACCGTATTATTTCCATTATTTTTTACAAATTCTACTTTTATTCCAGATAATTTTTTGTCTCCATCTCCAAAAACATTATCAAAATCATTTAATTTTCCTAATATGTTTTCTTGCCATACAAATCCTGTTACATGTTTTACCCATTTTTTATTATCTATTCTAACAGTAATATTTGCAGCATTATTATCTTCATTTCCGAATGAATCCACTCCTACAAGATGTGTTCCACAATCTACCCAAGTAGGATTAGAAGGATCTGAACCATAATTTTCTTGTTGAGTTATATCATATCCTTTTGATGTTTGATATTCCCAAACATGATATCTTCCTTTTTTTATTACTACTATTTTTAGACTCTCATTTACTTCTATTGGAGAAGGACTATAAACATATTGAGAATCTTGTGCAAGCCATGTTCCATCTTCATATTGAATGTAGAAATATGCTGTTAATTTTTGGTCTACATTATCCGGATCTTTTTTCTCTAAAGTTAAAGAATATGGTTTCTTATTCTTTATTGTAGCACTAGCCACATATGTTCCTGACACTGTTCCGTTTTGACAGCTTAATGTCTGTATTACTGTTGTATCTGATTTATAATATGGATTTTTTGAATCCACTTCTTGTACTGTAAATGTTTGTGCTTCATTACGCATTTTTATATTTTTTATACTTATCTTTCCAGCACTATCTGTATATATTGTTACTGGTATATCAGACTGACTTCCATCTGAATTTATATATTTTCTATGTAAATTGTCATATATTGTAAATCCTATTTGGTCTATTGCTGTATTATCATCAGCATCTACTTTACTTAGCTCTAAATCTACATACTTTTGATTATAAAATTCAAATGTTACTGTTGTTGGTTTACCATTTTCTCCAACACGACCACTTACTAAAGCTGATTTTACTTTTTCTGTTTGCAAATCTAGATTATAACCTTTTGGTGCTTCTGTTTCTGTTACTGTATATGTACCTGGGGGTAGACCTCTTAGTGTTGTTTTTATTGGTAAATTTTCTGCTATCACATGACCTGCTGAATCTGTTACCTTAAACTTAGCTCCACAATCGCTTTTTAACTCACGATAAGAACCATCACTATTTTTCCAATCTGCGTTATATTTCCTTATTACTAAAGAACCGGAATATACTGGTCCCCAAGATACAGATGCTGATCCATCTAATTCTGAGGTTGTAGTACTTATTGTATGCTTTCCAGCTGTTTGACAAGCACCAGGAGATGTTGAAATATTCTTACCCTCACCATTTTGGTGGTTTCCTGAAATGCTTACACAACTCGCACTATAATCATTTCTCCAATTCGTAATCACTTGAGTAGCTTTACTTACTGTAACTTCTACTGTAACTTTTGTCACAGCTGTTACTGTTTTAGGAACCTTTACATAAAATGTTTTACTCTTTCCTGATGTCCACGAGACAGCATTTCCATCTTTATCACAAATACTAGCTGATCCAGTTCCAGCAACTGATACTGTTATAGATGAATTGTTTATAGCATAATTACTTGTTAATTTATATGGTCCAACTATATTATAATTATCATTCAAATAAGTAAATTTTTTTGAATTTCTTTCTTTGGTTAATTGTATTGCTTTTAAAACTGTTGTACTGCTACTCGTTACATAATCTCCGGTTGATGTACACCAATACTTATGACTTCCAACTGCGCATTGGTGTGCTCCGTGTGCTGTACACCACCACTGTCTATTTAGTTGACCGTTAGCTCCTTCCCAGTTAATTATTTCATACCAGCCTGCATTACTAACAGTTGTCCCAATTAACACTGTTGCCATTATCATAATCATTATTGTAGGTAATTTCTTGTTATATTTTATTATTACTCTTATAAGTAAATATACTACTCCACCAATTAAAATTATTATCAATGTATTCCTATATAAACCTGTACTTACAGAAATAAGTATGTCTGCAGAGTCATTGTCATCTTCACCTTGTGCTTTATTTCCTGCTGTTGAATCTACATCTTTTAAATTCTTAGCATTACTACTTTTCGTTATTTCTGCACTATTTTTTGTAATTCCAACAGAATTGCTACCTAAGGTTTTTATTAAATATAATTTTAAAGTTTTACTTTCCCCAGGTGCCAAAGTTTTTGAAGCTAAAGATGTATTCTTTAAACTTCCATCTTTATTAACAGTCCATCCATTGCTGTTAGAATCATCTAATGTTAAGTCATCTGGAAGATAGTCTGTAACTTCATTTGCATATCCCTCAAGTGTTCCTTCATTTGTTACTATTATATTATATTCTATCTTTACAATTGAACCCTCTAATTGCTTCTTTGGAATCTCTACTTTTGCAAGTGATGTATTGTTGTAATTGTATTCTTTATTTCCCTTAGAATTGCTTACTGTTACTTTGCTAATATTTTTCTCTAATTTTAAGTCAAATACTTTAATTTCAGTTAATCCTAAATCAATATTTTCAAGATTTTTATTTAATTCTAAAACATCTGTAATACCAACTTCTTTTGTTACACCATCAATATTTACACTAGATTTATTTGCATCATTATTTAGTCCTTTATCTACATCTTTTGCTTGATATTTTGTAATTTCGTATTTAGCTGTATCATATTCAAATAAACAGTAATATTTTCCTGATGGTATATTTTCGAATTTATATTCACTATTATCATTAACTTGTAAAATCATCTTTTTATTATTTATTGAAACTATTGAATTAGTTTCTGCATTAAATAATTTTACTGTTATTCCACTTAATCTTTTTTCATTTTCTATTCTTCTACCATCTTCATTTTCATCTAACCATGTAATACCACTTATACTATATTTTGATGTTGTGCCTGAATTATTATTGCTATTACCACCATTGTTATTATTTGACCCTTGATTGTCATTATTTTTATTATCATCATTATTATCCTTGTTGTTATCATCTTTATTGCCATCATCCTCATTATCGTCTTTATCATCTAAGTCTAAATCTTTTCCATCAATATAATCCCAATCAACATTTGTAATAGCTGTTACTTTAACTATATTAGAAGTTATTGTATTTATTGCCACTCCAGATACTGTCACAAAATTAGAAATTTCTGTATTTTGGTCAACTTCATCTACTTTAACTTTTGCCATTATAGTTATTGTTTTTCCAGCTGGAATTACTGTTGTTATATTAATATCATCATAATCGTTTGTTTTTACCGATAAATCTAATTTATTCTCAACTAAATCATATTGCAGATTTGCTTCTTCTTCAATATCATAATTTTGTTTATCAGCTTTAAAGTCTCCTTCTTGAACTGTTTCTTCCTTTATGTTATATGATAAATATGTTGCTTCTACTCCTATTAATCCTTTTTGCAAATTATCTGATATTGTTACATTTGTTCTAACTTTAGATTCATTCTTTACTGTTATTTTATAAGTCAATTCATCACCAGGTTTTACATTTTGTCCTTCTTGTTCAAGTGACATAGTTGCTTTTACATATTGTGGATATGCATATATTTTATTTTCATTTGATGTATATCTTGTGCCATCAATTGTAGCTGTAGCAACCATTTTTAATTCTATTTGATTTTTATTTTCTTCGTAATTTGCTCCTGAGAAACGGATCATTATACTTTGTAAACCATTTGCTTTTATACTTGGTATATCTATTTTAAATTTATTATCTTCTATTTTTCCATTATCATTTGTAGTATCATCTGAATATAGTACATATGAAATATCATATTTCAATTCTTTAGGTATTTCACTTGTTTCTATATGAATGTTTTTCAAATCTGAATCTGTTAAATTTTTTAAGTCAATTTTGTATGCAAACTTGTCCGTTCCATCTGTCTGTGCTTTCAATTTAAAATCTACTTTAGCTTGTGATAATTTATTTTTTAATACATATGTATCATATTTTTCATTATTTATAACTACATTTATATTATTTAATATATCTTCGTTTTCTTTATCATCTTCTAAGTCATTTAAAACAACTTCATAATACTCTGTTACACTTTCTCCAGCCTTTAAAGTATTTATGTTTTTAAACATGTAGTTCTTTACTGTTTCATCTGTAATATAATTATATATAAGATCATCTCTTACATTATATACATACTTGCCTTCTTTTTCATCCCAATGTTTCCCACTTTCTAATGTAACATATTTAGAATAATCAGGTATATCTCCTGAAACTACAATATTATTAATTGTTTCATTTGTATTATTTGTTAATGTTACTTTATACTTTATAACTTGCCTTTCATAAACTATTCCACCTTGAACATTATCACTTTCATTTGTTCCAGACTTTGCAGTTATTTCACCACCAACTTCTGCTACAGCACTAACACTCAATCCATTATTTTGTTTTAAGCTTTCTACTTGAGACAAATGCATTACTGACTTGTTTTCATTTTCTCTGTCAACAGTTTCTTCAGTTACATTATTATTTAATTCTTCAGTTTTATTTTCATCTTTATTTTCTATTGTTGCTTGCAAATTAACAGGAGTTTGATTTACTCCACTTTCAATATTTTTACCAACTTCATTTGTATATTTGATATTTATATTATCTGAATAGCCTGAAAATTCTTTATTTAGTATAATAGTCGCTGGAATTACTACATTTGTTCCATCTATCATATTATCAAATAAATACTCTGTTTGTGCTCCTTCTATTTTTACTACAATTACTTTTTTGCCATTTGAGTTTTCTTTAACATTTACATCTTTTATGTTAAGCCCATTTGCATTTAATAAATAACTATCTCCAACTACAACTTTTTCAACTGCTGATGGTAATTCTATTTGTAATTCTGGATTTTTAAATAAATTGCAATCACTTTTTGATGTTACTAATGTTGCTGTTATTTTTACTTCATTTTGTATATTATTTGTCCATTCTGTTTTATCTATAGATGTATTAACCTTTGTAACGGCATTCTTTATTTCTTTTTCATCTGTTGTTAAACTTTCTAAATTTTCACTTGATATTTGGTGTTTCGTTACTATATATTTATTTTTTAAGTCTTTCATATTAGAACTTATTATTTTTGTTTCTTGAATTCTTATTGTTCCTTTATTTGCTGGTTTTGAAATCTTGAAACTTAAACCTGTAACTTCATTTTCGAAGTTAAAAGTTATCTCATTATCTTCTTTTTTGTAATCTTTGTTTATATCTAATAATATATTTTCATTATTATCTAATATTTGCAGACTTCCCTCGTCTCCTAATACTCTTGTTAAATCATTTTTATTTATTTTTATTTGTTTGTATGTTACATCATTTGTCTCTTTATATTCTTTATTTTCTGTTTCAAATCCATTTGTTTCTTCTAATGTTATTTCATCATCGACTAATTTGCTTACAATTATTCTACTGTTTTGAGAAAACTCTGTTGAATAATTTGTTTCGTTTGATATATTTGAATTTATATATCCATTATAAATATCTTGTGTATTTATTTTTGTTGATACAATATCTCCAGACTCTTCTAATGTTATATCATTATTAGTTAAATCTTGTATTCTTCCAATTTTCTCATTTTGACTTTCATATCTTATAAGTACCGGTACAGTAATTTTAGAGTTTTCTTCTGTTAATTCTATTTTTTGATTATAATAGAATATTATTTCATATTCATCAAAATCATTTGTACTTCCACTATAAACTTCTCCATTTTCATTTGCTTCATTACTGTCATATATATGTAAAATTTTGCTTTCCTTGTCATATTCATATTTTGCTTCTTTTTGCTCATCTTTTCCGTTTGTTGCTTTTGAAGAAATAGAAATAACGTCTATTGTGTCAGGTATGATACCATTAATTTCTGGTATTTTTAGATATGTTGCGTTTTCTTTTACAGGACTATAGTAATCTTCTGTATATGCTGGTTTTTCTTTTAAGTTAAATTCAATTATAGATTTTTCTTGTCCTTCTTCTTTGTAATTAAATTGCTTTACTAAACTGAAATTAGTTTTTACGCTTGATACAATTTCTTTACCTTCTTCATTATAAAATGCTCTCGAAATAAAGATACTTGCACTTATTGCGAGTATTCCTATTATTATTGGTAGTATGTACTTATCTAAAAATTTAATAATCTGTTCTTTCATCGCCATTTCTCCCTTCTATATCATTATATTTTGTTATATGATTTTTTACAATATGGGAGTTTTCTGGTTTTTTCAATTATTACAAAAAAAGCTTCTATCCTTTTACGGGAGCTATATTATGGCTTTTTTTATGTACTTTTTTTATATTTATATTACATTTATATTACAATAATATGAAAATTTTTCCAAAAAAAGAAAATCCTTTACGGATTTCCTTTTTTCAAACTTATAATACAAATTTTTTTATTAAAACAATTCCAGATATTAATGCAATTAATCCTCCTGCAATAAATACATAAACTATCATGTTTTTATTTTTTCCCGTTGGCGGAGTTACTGTAAGTACACTAAATGCATCATCTTTTTCTTTTGTAGTATTATCTTCTACTCCTGTATCACCTGCTTTATAGTTACCTGATTTGCTATAATATTGTGTCAAAAATCCTGCATTCCTTATTCCTATAATTTCAGAATAACTATTTAATCCTGAGTTTTCACTACTTGCACTTCCCATTAATTTACTTACTGATAAAGTATAATCAGCTATAGATTTTGTAGAATTTACTTTTTCTGGTTTTAATTCTGTAGTGTTTTTTGCTATTATATATTTCTTAGCATATTTTTGATTATTATAATCTCTTGTTTCTTTTGGTCCAATATAAGTTCCTTCATCACATTTTGTATTGTCACTATCAACTGTTTGGCCTTCATTTAATATACTTTCTACATTGCTCTCGTTTTCTTTGCTATAAGTAGCTTTAGAATCTGATAAATAATCTATTATTTTGGTAACTGTTGTAGTTGCAACTTGCGAATTTTCTGTATCACCATATTTATAGTAATTTGACGATATATAATCTATTTCTGATTTATTTTGAGCCAATAATCTATATGTCACAGTTAATTCAGCACCATATAAACTATCTGTATCTCTTTCTATTGCTGCAACACTCTTTTTTATTCCTTGTAATTCTTGTGGTACATTTTTACTTAGTGGATTTTCATTTATAATCGTTGTACCGTTTTGTAATGTTAATTTAACATTTTTTATTTCTTTTGATAATTGAATATCAACATGCGGTCTTTCCATAATACCAAAATTCATTTCAGTACAATCTGTCTTTAATTCCCCTATTTCATTATTTTCTGTTTGGAAATTTAACTCTCCTCCTCTATATTCAAATTCAATCTTCATATTTGGAGATTTGGCATCTATAACAACCTTATTCTGAGTCGTTGTATAATTACTTTCCCAATTTGATTTTGTTCTTGCCTTAATCATATCATAATATTCTTTATCGTCCACTTTAATTATACTTTCATCTTTATTATAATATGTTCCCATCCAATCTGTAGCTATAGATTTATTTTTTCCAATGTCATCTATAAACCACCATTTATTATTTTCATTTTTAGCTGAGCCTGTTACAATTGTTGATTTATAATAAATACTGTTAATTTTAGATTCATCTTTTATTTCTGTCTCAACTTTACCACTATTGTTTGTAAGTAGATTTGTTAAATCATTTCCTTTTGCATCTTCAAATTTTACCTTTCCATTTCCATATGTAAATTTCAAATAATATTCTCCTGGTACTACACCTTTAAATGTATAATTTCCATTATCATCAACATTTGTTACAGCAACTGTTTTAGCACGACTCCACTTTCCAGATTCATCTTGTATTTGAATATTTTCATCATATAAATATGCTATTGTTCCTTCTTTTTCATCTTCCCTACCATTGTCTTTAGCATTTATCAAACTTACTACAACATCTTTTAAATTCTTTTCTGAAGAATCATATTCACCGTTTCCTAATCTCTCATCTTTACGTGAGTTTCCATTTAGATTATCAACTTTACTATCTTCAAATGCTTTTCCTGATATTGTTCTTGTGTCCATTAATTGCCATTTTATAAATAATGCTCCACTTGATTGTTTATTTCTTTTAGTTTCGTGTGGATATGGATCTTTGTTTTTCCAATTCTTATCTTTTCTACTATATACATGATATGCATTAGTTGTTGCAACTGTAGGTTCAGTTTCGTTTTGATCTGTGTCTTGTCCTTTTCCTACTAAATTTGTTAATAACTCATCCTTTACTCTAAACTCAATATATGTTGATTCAATTTCTAATGGCTTAATCCCACCTTGTTCAGATTGACTGTCATATTTCTTATTAGAGCCTGCTATTGCAAATGATGCTGTACCATTTCCATTATCACTCCATCTTGCAAAATCTGAAGTTATAACTTGAGTATTTGCATCTCCCTCTGTACGTTCGTTTTTGTTAAATTCTGTTTCTAATGTATATCTACTTGTATCATATGTATTAGTTAGTCCATTATCATTTTCATCTAAATATAGACCTTGTTCTTTATATATATCAATATTATTTTCTGTTGTAGTATTTTTGATTTGAATTTTATATACCACATAAATTTTATATTTATTTATTTCATCATCTTTACCATTTCCAACTAAATCATTTGCTACATTATATTTTATATCTGATGGATATACTGCTTTAGTAAATGTTTTTGACGAATTTTGGAATTCTATACTTGATTGAACTTTGTTATCTACTGTTTTCGCTTTATCACCATATTTGTATGTATATGTATATCCTCCCTTTACAACTCTTACATATGCTATTGATTCATCAACACTATATGAAGGCTTTGGTTTTTGAATCAATCCTAGATTTATATTTTCTATGATAAACTTATCATTATTGTAATATGCTGTTATTAACTTATGTTCCAAATCTGTGCTCTTGTCTTTTGACTCAACCTCATAATTCTGTCTTAATATTTCACTGAATCCTGGTGTTGTTTCTTCTGTATATGTTACTGCTCTTCCTGGATATGGTTCTTTTGTTCCTGTTAGGTTAGCATCATATAACTCTTCATTTTTTATTTCTATTGCTTGTACTTTTGAATTTTTATCAATTTTTTCTACTCCACCTGTAAATGGATTTGCAACTACATATCCATATTTACCATTATTATTTGGAGCTTCATTATCATAAATATATTCTATATATGAATGTGCCAAATCCCAATATGTAATGTCACTTCCATCATCATATTTTGTAATTTCCCAATATCCGTTTTCATCAGTTCCGTTTTTCGCTTCTGCCACTTTTTTTCCTGTATTTTTATCAACTAAAAATACTTGTACACCTTTTTTAGGTATATCCTCTTTGTCCGGATAATTCTCACTATCATCTTTATATAAATGATTATATGTATTTGATGCTTTATTTGAAGGTATTTTATCTTCCCAAACCATTCCGCTTAATTTCTCAACTATTTTTTTATTAGTTACTTGATAATATACAACGTTATCATCAGTTGATATTGTTACAGTTCCTTTATATACCATTCCTGTAATTCCATCATATCCATCTTGTTTTGTTATGTCATATCCATTTGGAGCTTTTGTTTCATATATTTCATATGTTCCATTTATTATTTTTTTAATGTTAATTACTCCATTTGCATCTGTTGTAAATTTAGTAGCCTGTTCTACTGTATTTACTAAATACTCATCACTAGTTGCATTATAATAATTATAAATGTTTCCGTTCTCGATTTTTTCATATGAACTATCATTACCTATCCATAATTCTGATTTTCCAACATATTGTGATGATATTAATTTTAATTTAAATTCTGCACCCTGTAATTTCAAGTCATTATATTTATCATCAACTTTTGTTATTTGCAAGTCTCCTGACGTTCTTAAATTTAGAACATTTGCAACATTGTTACCTTCTCCAATATTTACCGTTGTATCTCCTGTTATTTGGATATTATCTGTATAATATTGATCTTGTTCATCATTTCCTAATTCTATTAATGTATATGGTCCTAAATCAGTATACAATCCTGAAATCGTAACTTCTCCATTTACATCTGTTGTAAATATTGTAGCTTCATCCATATCAGAAGTGAAATCAACTATTTGCTCATTTTGATCATTTGTCGTAATATATACATATTCTCCTTCTTTCCAGCCACCTTTATCTTGTGCACTAGATTTTAATATAAATTGAACCTTATTTAAGTTTTCTGTTACATCTGGAGATGCTAAGTTTCTATTTCGATATATACCTTTTTTTCTAATTGTTAAATTTCCCTTTGGTCTCTTGTACTGAGTATATTGAAGTGTCAAATTTGCAGATTCCATATCTCTAGTTATTTCACACATTCCTAATAGTGTTTTAGATCCGTCAAATGTACCTTGCCCTTCTAATGCATATTCGATACTTTGAGTCTTTATCTCATATATTGAATATATTCCTACTGGTAGTCCCGTTACAGAAATTTCTCCATCTTGTGTTGTATATATACTATTTGTTGAACCACTAAAAATACTGCCTATATTATTCCATGGAACATTTTCATAACTTTCTTCACCAGTTAACCATCCTTCATAATGTTGTTCTACTCCACTAACTGTTTGTTTTACATTACCATATATAGCAATTTGAATATCATCTAATGGCGTACCACCAGCATCATTCTTTGTTATTTCTAAGTCTCCTCTTGTCATGTCATTATGTACTGTTGCACTTGAACTTAATCCAAGTTTGACTTCTTTACTTGTATTTTCTGCTAAAGTTGCTGTTGCAGCCAATCTTATATTTGGAACATCATGATATGTACCTGTACTATATCCGTTTTGAAGTTCTAAGTCATAATATTCATCACTTCCTATTTCATATATTTCATATGAACCTGGATATAAACCAGAAATTGTGTATTCTCCCATTTCTGTTGTATATTGACCTAACCATCCTTGTGTTTTTATGTGTACACATTGTATATATGTTGTTGTCTTTGTATATGAATAAGTATACGATACTACTTCTCCTGCTGAATTTTTTACTGCATGTTTTTTTATGTTGGTATTTTCTATAAGAGTATAATTTCCTAATTTTTCTCCATTACGTATTTTGTTAAAGTCCTCGTCACTACAGTTCTTTATTATTTTTTTAGGTTTCTTTTTCTCTCCTTTTTTATGTTCAGTTGTTACATTTTTTATCCATTTTGGTTGAGAGTCTTCCCAAACTCTAAAAGACATTTCTCCTCCGCTCTTTGGTAATTACCAAATCGCCTGCATTTGGATCCTCTGACTCCTGTTTTTTACCAGGTCCTTCATTTGTTATATTAAATGTATATACTGAACTCTTTTTATTTACAGTAATAGATTGTGGTGAATATTTAGCTTCATACTTTTTAGGAACCGCTTCTGTAATAGTATATTTCATTAAATTTCCATTTTCGTCATATCTCCTTAATCCTGTAAATGTACATGTATTTGAACTTTTTATCGTTTTAGTTAATGATGTAGCTCCTTCAGAATTCATTGCATGTCCATCTGCTGTTAAAGTAACTGTTACAGATTTTGGTCTTGATTTGGATTTACCATCATTCCATATTTTTTTCACTTTTATGTTTATACTATCATCTAAAATACATTCAAATGAAACTCTTCCTTCAACACTATCATTAGTTTGTGTATACCATGCACTTCCTTGATCTCTACTATATTGATTACATATAAAAACTCTTCCCTTTTGATATGTGAATTTTTCTTGTTTAAATGTTATTGTTGCTGTATTATTATTTCCGACATAATCTTTTATTTTATTTTCTTTTACATAAATATAAAACTTTTTATTGTTAAATGCATATGCTCCACCTCCATTTGCCTTTAAATCATTAATATACTTATGTAGTGTCTTTTCACCTGCTATTCTATACATTGCAACATCTTTACCTACAATTGATTTTCCATTTATTTTAATATCCTCTATTTTAGAACCACCAAATTTCATTTTATATGGTCCCATAACAACATAATCAGTATTATTAATTTTTTCATATTTTGCCTTAGAAGTTTTACTACCAATCGCTGTTATTTTATAATAGTTTATGTATTTTTGTCGAGTTTCTTTATTTGTCGTTTCCCACGCAGCCGATGAGCCTCCATATGCTCCACCACTATAGTTATTACTCATAAGAGTAGATGAATATGACAGTTGTTTTCCCGAAACACATTTCATTAAAGCACTTCTTACTCCAGGAATGTTATATCCAATCGACATAGATGCTGCAAAATTTCTTATATTTTTTGATGTCGTATTTTCAGATTTTTTCCCGTCTCCTCCTTCACGGTCTACTGATATACTACAAGCTGCTATTGTTTTAAGCTTGTCGTCATAAAATGTTTCATATACTGCTCTGATAGTGCTTGAATATCCTGAATCATTATTTGCTTGTGAACATGAATTCCAACCATCATACCATCCTCCGTTTTCTCCTCCAAAGTCATTAATAGTAAGTCCTAAAAAAGTTTTAATATCTTTACAGTCCCAATTACTAGAAAATCCCACTCTTCCATATTTATCAAGACCATTTGAAGCTAAACTATATTTACAACTTAATTGCATAAAAATTAAAATTAGAACTATTATTAATGTAAGTTTTTTCAAAGTCTTCATCTTCTCCTCCTTTCTTCTAAAATTAATTTATTTTATTACCAATTTTTTTACAAATAAATATGCTAACAATCCCATAGCTACAAATACTATTAATACTATTGTTACGTAATTTACCAATGCTCCTGTACTTACACTTATAATTACATTTGCAGAACCCATATTATTATTTTGATTTTCAATTCCCTGTGAATTAGAACTTTTTTCTATCTTTGCTTTATTATTTATTAATCCAGTGTTTGATTCTGTCATTGTTTTTGTCAAAGTCAAAGTTAACTCTTTAGATTCGCCTGGTTTTATAGGGGTATTTGCTAAGCTAGAATTATATAAATTTGAACCAGATTTATACCAATCTGAATTCATACTTGACTTAAATGTCAATGATGAAGGTAAAACATCTTCTATATTTTTTGCATATCCTTCTATATCTCCAACATTTGTCACTTTTATTTTATATTCTATTACCACTAACGAATCTTTTAAATATTTAGCCTTTATTTCTGCTTTTGCTAGTGTTGTTCCTTCTTTTTGCTCATATGTTTTTGTTTCGTTTCCACTTTGTACTATAATTTTACTTACGTATTTTTGTATATCTAAATTAAAGTTACTTTTATTAATCAAACCAATATCTATATCTGTTAAATTATTATTTAATGATATAATATCTGTCATACCTATTGTTAAACTTTTTCCATCTACTGTAAATTCCCTATCAATAGCGTCCGAATTTTCATTTTCTGATATTCCTTTTGCTTTATAGGTTGTTACTTTATATATTGTATTATCATAATAAAATGCTATTATATATTCACCACTTGATAAATTTAATTCATAACATCCATTTGAATCTGTTAGAGTAGTTTCAACTGTATTATTTGTTTTAGTATCAATTGCACTTACATTCATCTTGGCTATTCTTTTTTCTTCTGAATCTTTTCTTCCATCACCATTTTTATCTATCCATGCTACACCTGTTATTTTATATTTTTTATTTTCCGAATTATTTTTGTCATCAGAATTATCTGGATTATTTGGATTGTCTGGATTATCTGGGTTATCTGGATTATCTGGGGTGTCTGGATTATCTGGCTTATCTGGGGTATCTGGCTTATCCGGCTTATCTGAGTCATCTAAATCGTCATAATCATTTAGAGTATTAACATCAAATGATACACTCTTTGAATATGAAGCTCCTGTATTATTATCAAATACATTTATTGTATTTGTTATTTTTTCAGCATTTATTCCATCTACCTTGGCCTCTACAACAATTGCAATACTTTCTCCTGATTTTAAATCTAGGTCGTGTAATTCTAAATCTGTATCACTCATTTGAGAAACTAAATCTTCTGTTTCTTTTCCATAAATATATGCTTTTTGAATTTTTAATGTTTCATCTAGCTCATATTCTATATTGATTTTTGTATCACTATTGTCGTTATTTTCAATCTTAGCAATAAATTTAATAACATCATCATTGTTTAATTTAGTATTTTCATCTATTGCAGCTCCTTGTTTTAATGTATTTAGATTTACATCAATATTTGTATGGTTTTTATAAATATTTCTTTCAAATTTTGTTGAGTACTTTTCTGAATTTTCTGCTGTGATTGCTGTTGCTGTTATCCATACTTCAGCCTTTCTTTCATTAATATTTTCGGCATATAATACCATATTCATTTTTATACTATTATTAGCTTTAATATTTTGTATTTTAAAACTTATTATTGCTTCACCATTTTCATTTTTTTCTGCCTCCCCTAATATGATATTATCATCATCTATTATTTCTTCATCTTTTTCATTAAATGATAAAAACATATTTGAAAATCTAAAACTATCTATATCTATATGTTCGCTTAATTTACTACTTAATTTAACTTGCATATCTACATCACTTAAGTCTTCATTTTGTAAGTTTTTTACAACTAAACTTGTAATGCAGTTTCCACCTTCTAACCATTGATAACTTTCATTGTTAGTATTTGCTAATATAATTTGTAATTCTGCTGATTTAATTATATTTTTTGTTGTTGTAATCTGTTGATTTAGGCTTCCATCATCTGATGTTAAATAAATCGTTCCATATGTATTAGTTCCGTCTATCTTAGCATTATTTAACATATAAGGAACAGCTTTATATGAAAACTCTATACTATCCCCATCTTTTAAAGTTGTAACCTTTCCTAAATTAATATCATTTTTGTCTGTAATTTCATACCAATTTGTCTTAACCTCTGTATATTCAGATGCACTAGTATGTTTTTTAGTTATTTTTTCTACTAAATCCCATACATATCCATTTTTTTGTATTGCTTTTACATTAATATTAGAGTAATCATGTCCGCTATTGTTGGTTATTTTTATTGTATATTTAACCGTTTCTCCTTCTTTTACATCTGCTCCATCTGATAATACGTCTTCTCCAACTGTTGTATTTACATCTATTTTAATATTTTCATTTTCTAAAGATTTTTTGTTAATATCATTAGATGCATTTTGATTGCTAATCTCATTTATTGAATTGTCATTATTTCCATTCTCTGTTTTTAAAACAATTCTGGAGCTATTTTTTTGTTCAACATTATTTACATTATAAGTTACATTAGTATCGAAATTTCCTTCTATATTGTATCCCGAATTTTTTTGTATATTAATAGTTGTTTCTATTGCCAATCTTTCTTCTGGATCCATTTGACCTATAACAATTTTATATTTTACAGCCCCTTCATTACTTTCTTTCCATGAACTATCATTTGCATTTGCATCTTTATTTACTGTATAATAAATTTTTGCATTTTCATTATTTGTTTTTATTTCACTTACAACAGCATTAAGTTTGTTTTTATCATTACTTGATGGTACTTGTCCGATTAAAACTATGTTTTGTATTTCTTGTTCATAATTATTAATTAAAGCTGTTTGTAATTTGGCTTCTCTGTTTCCAGATTCTACATCTAATAAACCATATACTGGCTCTACATCAATTGTTTCTAAATTTTCATTTTTATCATTGTATCCAGATATTTTATTGTATAACATTAATCCATATTGTGATTCTAACATAAGAGCTATATTTTTATTATTCTGGATATTTTTATTTTCATTTGTATATAGCATTTCTATTTGAGTCTTCTGACTTGGCGTTAATTTACTTGTTTTTACTTCTAGCTTGAAACGTATTTTTGTTCCACCTGTTGTATCGTATTTTAATTGTTCACCTTTTAATTTTATATTTATTTCTACTTGTCTATCTTCATTTTCACATGTATTTACATCTTGTACTTCTAAGCCATTTGTATATAATGCTGCATATTGTGCTGATATTAACTCTATTTGTTTTGGTAATCTTATTGTCACTGTTGGATTATTATACAAATCTTGACTTTCATTATTTGCAAGTAATGTTGTATCTATTGTTATTGTTTGTTTATCAGACAATGTTGATATTTTATTTGTATCTAACTTTATATCTGCTTGTGATTCAGTTTCTTTAAGTTCAATTGTTGTTTCAGACTCTATTTCATTTGTCCATACTTTTTCTTTTATTCCTGTTAATTTTTCAATATCATTTCTTGTATAATCTATATTTTTTATAGTTTTTGTATTCTCAATATTTAACATTCCGATTTTTTCTGGAACACTTGTTATTAAACTTATACTTTTTTCTTCAGCTGGATAATTTATTATAATTTTTCCATTTTCATCAGTTTCTGAATTTTTATCAATATTAGCAATAATTGTTCCTTTGTCGTTTTTAATTGTTATATTTCCTTGTGGTCCAAATATCTTTAAAAATTCATTTTTATCTATTTTAGTTTGTTTGTATACTATATTTGAGCTTTTTTCTTCATTACCTTCTAAATATGATGCTTCCTCTTTTTTTATAATTACAGCTTTATTTGTATTTGTGTAATCAATGTTTACTTTATCTAAAATAGTATAATCTCTATCTTCACTTGTATATAGTTTTCCTTTATATATAGCTTTTTCATCAAAATTTAACTCTGTTGTAATAATTCCATCTATATCTTTTGCTATGTCTATGGTTTGATTGGTTTTCATCTCTTTATTATCATATGTTATTATTTTGTCATTAACAGTTAGATTATTTTCTGCAAAATTGCTATTTGAATCTAGTACATAAGTAACAACAATAATATCATTACAATTTTTTTCCCAACTTATATTTTGATTATCTTCATTACTTAACTTTATTGTTAATTTGTTTTCTTCTTTGCTATATATATAATTATTTTCAGTAAATTCCATATTGCTATTAGTTGCCTTTGTACTTCTTGCGTGTACTTGTACATTTTCTGTATTTTGAGGTACATTTAAATTCAGTTCTGTACTTTTAACAGGGTAATTATTATTTGTAAGTTTACTATTTATTAATAATTGTATAATTCTCTTATCTTTATTTTGAATGCTATAGATATAATTTGTAAGAACCTTTGCATCTAACTCTGTTTTATTGTTTTCGCTTGATTTCCAATTGATTGCGACTTCAGAATTTCCTGAAATATCTATATATTTTTCATTTTCAACATTCTTACTATTAATATATTGTCCTTTTAATATTACATTTGTATTGGAAAATAAGCTTTCTTCTGTAATTTTCGTTTCAAATTTTGGCTCAATCTCTAACTTTAATGTAACTGTACTTCCTGCATTGATCTGGTTCAATTTCACTTCATTTTCTGAAATTTCAGATATTTCTGGACTAAGTTTATTAGGTTTTATACTGAAATTGTTATTTTCTAAATTTATAGAACCATAAAAATATCCTTCATTATGTACAGATATGTCAACATATAAATATTGTTTTTCATTATCAGTTGTCATTTCTATTTTATTTACTTTTTCACCATTTGAATTTAGAAAATATGCTTCATAATCAATATTTTCATGATTAGTTTTAACAACATCCAATGCATATGTTACAGCTGTAACTCCAACAAAAATAAAATAATATAATGTCATTGTTAGTATTATTTCCAATGCTATTAAAACATTTAGTTTTCTCTTTAATTTTAACATTATAATATCCCCTTTCTATGCTCTTTTCCTATGTATATTATTACAATATTTTCAATGATTTTCAATGATTCTATTATTTCTCTCTTTCAAATATTACATATGAAAAGTAATAAATTCTTTACGGAAAAAGGATCTAATCAATATAATTTATATAAAAATTATATTTCAATTACATTTTTGTTACAAATATTTTGCTAAAAAAAGAAAGAACGATATTCCTTACGGAATACCGTTCTTTAACTCACATTATTTTTTTAATGCTTTTTTCTTTATAAATACAATTCCTATTGCTAATACTATCAATCCTATAGTTCCTGCAATCCAGTAAATAGGTCTCTTATCACTACCTGTTGGTGGTGTAATTGTGAATACTGTATTATCTTCAGCTAAACTCCATTCAAAGTTGCTCTTTAATGATGTTAATTTATCAAGTGATATTAAAGTTACCTTTGCATTATTTTTATATGCTGTATCATTATCCTTAGATAATAACGATGTAACCGCATAACTTAAAGTTTCTGTTGCACCACTTTCAAATTCTTTCCATCCTGTCATTTTTAGGCTATTTGTTGTTTCTGTGCTTCCATCTGGATTATTTTGTGTAATTGAAACATCTACAGTTTCTGTATCTCCATTTGAATGTATTAAATTTGCAATTGTATTTTTTTGTTCTGTATAATTATATTTTTTGTCTAATTCGTCTACAATTTCTTCAACTTTTACAGTTTTTAATTTAGATGTACTTGATTGTTCACCATAATAATAATATTTTCCATAGTCACTTGTATTTTCTTTTTCTATATATTCTATATCAGATTCATTTTTAATTGATATCTCATATGTTGTTTCTAATGATGAACCATATATTAAACTCTGGTCAATTTCCATACTTGCATTTTTGCTACCTCCTGTAATGTTATCTAGTGCTGATAAGTTTATAGCAGATTTATCTGTTGGATTAGCTGATACTATAGTTGTACCTGTTTGTGCTGTAAGCTTAATATTTGTTATCTTTTTATCTAATCTTATTTCTGTTTTTGGTTGTTTTATTAAACCAAAGTTAAATCCATCATAATTAGGTTTATGTACATCTCCTTCATCTGTTGAAATATTTGTATCATTTTCTATTGAAATACTTGTCATTGGTGTATATGCATTAATACTTGTAGGATAGCCTTCTACAACATTTTCTGATTCATATACTTTATCAACACCGTATTTATAATTATCAAATTTAGCTCTTTGTTGTAAATCATCTACAGCAGTTGAATAATTTTTATCATTTAAGTATTTATACCATTCAACAATTTTTCTTTGAGCTTCTGTTTGATTTGCTGGCAATGTAGCTTGTGCTGATTTTAATTCTTCTTCACTTACTTCCATTGCATTTTTAATTGTATCTCCAGCTCCATCTGTTTCAGTATTTATTATTGTAGATTTATAGTCATTTGATTTTATATCTGTTCCTGCTGGCATCATTTTTTGTGAACCATCACCATAAGTAAATCTTATATAATAATATCCTGGTACAACACCATCAAATACGTATGTTCCGCCTTCTACTGTTTCCATCGTAGCATCTGGTAAATCATCTTCATTGTATACTACTTTTCCATCTTTTTCTTGATATAATTTTGATACTTTTTGTTTATCTGAATTTAATAATTCAACTGTTACCTTTTTAGCTCTATTAGCATCATAATCATCTATTCTACCATTTCCTAAGTTTGTTTTAGCCTTTTCACTTTTTTCTGTTTTAGTATCTTCAAATACTGTACCAGAAATCTTTCTTTGTTCTCCTAATGATAGTTTTAAGTATAAGTCTGATGATTTCTTATTTTTGCTAATTGTTTTGTGTACATAGTATTTCTTTTTATTATTATCACTTGTTATAGGATAAATGTTGACTCCTTTTGCTCCTTCGAATGCTCTAACATTTTCATCATGTACCCATACATTATCTGTTCTTAAATATTCATGATATGCAGAAGCTGTGGCTACAGTAGGTGCATTTTCAAGTTCGCCGTCTGTTACTCTATCTTGTAAAATTCTCCTTAAAGCTTCTTCTTTTATTCTAAATTGGATATATGATGTTTTCTTTTCTTGTTTTGCCATACCATTTCTATAAACACTATTTTCATTATTTACATCATAGCTTGCTTTTCCATTTCCTTCATCTCTCCATAAAGCGAAGTCTGATTTATCTGAATTATTTTCGTTAGTACATAATTCATATCTATTTGTATCATATGTATTTACTAAAGAATCCAAATATAATCTTTCTTCTGTATAAAGATCATCTAGATACATAGTTTCATTATTTGTTACATCAATACTATATACTACATATACTTTTAATTCATCTGTTTGGTTTGCAATATTATATACTATATCTGATGGATATATTTTTCCTCCATATGATTTTGTTGAATTTTGTTCTTCGACTGTTGGTACATTTGTTGATGTACTAACAGGTGAGTCACCATATTTATATGTGTATGTATATCCTTTCATATTGACTTTAATATATGCTAGATTTTCTTGTAAATCATAATCAGCATCATGTTTTTCTATTAAACCTAAGTTTATATTTGAAACTTTGTATGTTGATTCGTCATAATAATATTTAATGTCTGTTCTATTTGTTACTGCCATACCAGGATTTGCACTATTTTGATCTATTCCTGTTAACATATTATCATCTAGTTTCTCTTTAGTCATTGTCCATTCTTGAGCTTTTGAATTAACCTTTGCATCTGTTCCTGTATATGGATTTACTACTACATAACCATATTCTTTTACTGTTCCATCTTCGTTATAGATAGTTTTATTATTATAAGCAAATCCTATCCAAGCACCTTCTAAGTCACCATAATAAATATCTTTATCTTCACCTGATATTGCATTTTTATTTTTAATTTCATAATGTCCATTACTATCTGTTGTTGTTGTAGCAAGTACCTGGTTTTCAGAATTATATAAAACTACTGGTATTCCTGCTTTAGCTCCATCACCACTATCGTGAATATGATTTATTATATTGTTTTTATGTTGTGGATTATCAACCCAAACATCTCCTTCTATTCCCTCAACAACCTTTTTGTTAACAGCTTCAAATTTAAATACGCCGTCTGCTGGGAAATTAATATCAATTATTTGATTTCCTAGATATGCCCAATCTCCTGTTAAAGAGCTAGAACCTTCTGAAGCTTGGTGATATCCTGTTTGTTTTGTTATGTTATATCCACCTGGTGCTTCTGTTTCATATATATAATATGTTCCATATTTTAATTTTTCTATTTTAGTTGATGACGCATATTCTCCTTGCGCATCCCCATATGATTTATTACCTGAAGCCTCTCCTGAGATCCATCCTCTTGTTCCATCATTTAGAACTGCATAAAGTTTGAATTTACCTCCTGTTAATACTTGGCCTGTAGTCATATCTTTTTTAATAATTTCTGTAGCTGCAAGAGGTTTATTTGTAGCTGTAAATGTTACTTTTCCTCCAGAATTTTGGGTTAATGTTTGAGTACCTATAAATACCCAATCTCCTGCTAAATCATTAGAGCCATTAGCAGCTTGATGATATCCTGTTTGTTCACTTAAAATACAGTTATCTGGGGCTGTTGTTTCATATATATAATATGTACCTTTTTTTAGATTATTTATATTAGTTTTTGAAGCATATTCTGTTGCATTATTTCCATATGTCTTTGTTGCTGCGACATCTCCTGATACCCAACCTTTTGTTCCATCTGTTAATTCTGCATAAATCTTGAATCCTGCTCCTGTTAATTCTTGGCCAGTTCTTTCATCAACTTTTGATATTGATAATGTCTTTAAACCATTTCTCTTAATATTCCAAGATACTTCTCCTTCTACTGATTGTAAAGTGTTATCATACATATAGAAACCTGTTTGTTGTTGTTGCACTCCCACACACACAGCTATTCTTGAATTTCTGTATGTAAATTTATCTTGTTCCATCTTTACTGTATATTGGCTTCCTTCTGGTAATTTAGAGCTTAGAACTGCTATGTAAAACTTTTTACCACTTAACTTATATTTTCCTGTTGTTGCAGCATTGAAATCATTTGACCAACTAATTGATCCACTTGATAATGCTGATGTTGTGTAATAAATGTCTTTATCTGATGTTGATTGCCATTTTGCATTACCAACTGTTACTTTTTTGATTCCTTTTCCTCCAAATTTTATTTTAAATTGTCCTATTATTGTATATTCTTTTCCATCTATTTTAGCTACACTTTTTCGTTCTGTAGGAGTATATTTTTTCGTATCTTGTTGTATTTTAATGTATTTATACTCATTAATCTCTGAGTCTGTTGCCGGATTACTTCTTTCTTGTTGCCTACTCCATCCCATTTCTGCTAAAATTGCTGCTTCATGTACAGTTTTTCCTGAAGCTATTGCATTATATAATGCATGTTGTACATATAACGCATTATTATTTCTTGATGCATGTGCTGCTAAAGTTGCAACTATACCTGAACCATCTTCATAAGATGTTTTAGAAACTTTAACAATTTGACCCTTTTCATTTTTTGTATTTTCGTTTATAATGGAATCCACTTTCATTACACCTTTTTCATCATCAAATTTTATATCAAAAACTGAGTGAATTTGGTTATTCATACCTAGTCCATTATATCCGCTTTCTTTATGCCAGAAGCATCCTAGCATTCCCTTTGAATTTAGGCCTAACCAAACAGGACCATTTGTATTTAATTCTTTTCCTAGGATTGCTGAAGCTTTTACTGTCATAAATTCTTTTTCTGAAGATGGATTGTACATTTGTGAATACACATGACCAGTCAATACATATATTGCTACTAAAAATACAATACTAATTAAAGTAGCTATTATACCATTTCTATATTTCTTTATCATTCATTCCACCTCCAACTTATATTTTTTTACTTAAATATTTTTTATTTACTAAATATGCTAATCCTGCTAATATAATTAATGTAATTACTGTTGTTGCAACATAATTTACTAATGCTCCTGTACTTACACTTATGATTACATCTGCTGAACCTTTTTCATTTGTCTCATCTTTAATTCCTAGTTCATTTGAACTTTCTGCAATTTCTGCTTTGTTATTTACCAAACCAGTATTTGATTCTGTCATTGTTTTTGTTAATACTAATGTTAACTCTTTTGTTTCCCCTGGTTCGATCTTTGTATTTGCCAAACTTGTATTATACAAGTTATTTCCTGATATGTACCAATCAGAATTTAGACTTGAGTTAAAATTTAATGTTGCTGGCATATAATCAACTATATTTCTAGCATATCCTGCAACTTCACCTACGTTTGTTACTTTTATTTTATATTCTATTACAACTAGTGAACCATTTAAGTTTTTAGATTTAATTTCTGCTTTGGCTAATGTTGTATTATCTTTTTGTTCATAGTTTTGTGTTTTTGTATCATTATTTATTGTTATCTTGCTTACATATTTTTGTAATTTCAAATCAAATGAACTTCTTAAAACTAATCCTATATCTAAATTAGATATATTTTCTTCTAGCATAAATGTATCTGTTGCTCCTGCTGTTATTGTGTTTCCATCTATTGAAACTTTTCTTTCTAGTGCATCTGAGTTTTCTGTCTGATTTGCATTTTCTGCTTGATATACAGTTGTTGTATATAGATTACTATCATATTTAAATATAATCATATATTTTCCTTTTGGTAATTGAAGACTATATGTTCCGTCTGCTGATGTTTTTGTATTACCTACTATTTTCCCTGTTTCAGCATCCATGGCAGTTACTTCAATTTCTCCTTTTGGTTCATCAGTGGAACTTCTAATACCATCTTTATCATTGTCTATCCAAGCCTTTCCAGATACAGTATATGTTATACCTTCATTTTGGTTATTATCTTGGTTATTTCCAGAATTAGAATTATTTCCGTTATTATTATTTTGGTTATTATTGTTGTCACCATTGTTATTGTCTCCATTATTGTTATTATCATTGTTATCTTCATCTGGTTCGTCTATATCTTCTCCTTTATTGACAGAAAATGTTTGACTATTTTTTATTATTCTTCCACTTACATTGTCGATAACTTTTAAATTGTTTGTTATTGATTCCGTTTCTACCGCATCAACAACACCTTCTAAGTTCAATGTCACTGTTTCCCCTGGTTTAATTGTTTGTGTATCTTTTTTCAAATCATTATATGTAATTTGATTTAATACATCTTCTTCTCCACTTTGGCTTTGAATTTTTGCACTTTGAACATCTATCATTTTATCTAAAAGGTATTCTATTTGTACTGTATATTCATTTTCTTCATGATTTGTTATTGTTGCTTTAAATCCTATTTTTTCTCCATCATTTATTTTATCAACTTTAACATCTATTGTTTTTCCGTCTTCAAAATTTCCTTGTTGAGCTAGTTCTATATTTGGTGTATAATCTTTTACTGTTTTTTCAAATTTATTAGAAATATAACTATTTTTTTCTGATGTTATTACTTCTCCTAATATCCAAACATCTAAGCTCTTTTCATTTCCAAGATCATATTCTGTTGCTGGGAACATTTCTAAGTTTATTGTTTCATTTGCTCCAATAGATTTTATTTTTAATGTCATTATTGTTATTCCATCACTGTTTGTCTCTTTTCCTTCATATAACACATTTCCTTCATATTCTTCTATTATTTTCACACTAGATTCTAGTCCTTTTGAATATGCTACTTTTACATCCATATCTGTTAATGCCTGATTTGTTAAGTTTTTAATTGATAATACAGATTTTATTGCACTACCACTTGGCAATTCTATTTCATTTGAAGAACCATTAAGTATATTTACTTGTAATTCAGCATTTTTAATGTTATTCTTTATTGTTGAAATTGTTTCATTTAATGATTTGTCATCTGAAATTGCTGTTATTGTTCCAAAAGTCTTATTTCCATCTATTTTTTCGTTGTTTAAAGTATATACAGAAGCTTCATATTCATATGTATAGCTTTCTCCATTTTTTAAACTTTCAATTTTTCCTAATGTAATATCATTTGAATCTGAAATTTCATAGAAATGTTCTCTTGTTGTTGTTCCATAATATGGGTTTGTTCCTTCTTTTTCTACATTATCCCATACATATCCATTTTTTTGATTAGCCTTTACAGTTACATTTGTATAATCTTTTCCTGTATTGTTTATTAATGTTACTTTATATCTGATTGTTTGTCCTTCATAAATATTATCATTTTCTGATAAACTGTCATTTCCAACTGAAGCACTAATTTTTGTATTAAATCCTGTTTCTGTTTCGTTAGAAACTTCTCTTTCTTTTGAACTTTCTGCCATACTTGTTTTTGTTGCTAATATTATATTTGAAGTATTACTTTCTATGTTTCCTTTATAATCTGCTGTTACTACAGATGAAAATGTTCCTTTTTTGTTATATTTTATATTTTCAGGAATTGTAACTGGTACATTTAATTTTAATACCTCTTCTTTTTCCATTTCATCTACTACTACTTTGTAGCATACTGCATCTTCTTTATATTCTCCCCAACTTTCGTCTTCTGCTTTAGCATCCTTTTTATTTGAATAATATATTTTTAATTTTTCATTATTAGTTTTTAATTCATTTAACTTTGCTACATAGCTTTCTTCATCTTGATTAGCTGGTATCTGTCCTATTAATGTTACATCTGTTACATTTTCTCCATAGTTATTTATTAAAGCAGTATTTATTACCATTTCTTTTTCAGGTGCATTTGTACTTAATTCTCCATATGCTGTTTCTTTATCTACTGTTACAATTGAATTTCCATCATTGTAATTTACTATTTGGTTATATATCATTATTCCATATTGTGATTCAAAACTAATTTCTGTATTTGATGTTTTTTCTTCATTTTTATTTTCGTTTGAGTATATCATTTCAATTTGACTCTTTTTACTTGGTGTTAATTTATCTGTTGATACTTCTAATTTAAAGCTTACCTTTGTTCCACCTGCTACATCATATTTTTGTTGTTCACCTTTAAATTTGACACTTATTTGACTTTCTCCATTTGATGTTTTACTTGTTTTTGCACTTTCTACTTCTAGTCCATTTTTATATAATGTTGCATATTGTGCTTTTATTAATGTCATTTCTTTTGGTAATTTTATTGTTACTGTAGGATTTTTATATAGATCTTTACTTTCATCACTTGCATCTAATGTTGCATCTACTGTTATTGTTTGACTATTTGCTACTGTTGAAATTTTTTCTACATCTACAGACATGTTTCCTACTGTTTCTGTTTCTTTTAATGTTATTATTTTTTCTGCAACTTTTGTATTTGTTGTTACTCTTTCTTTTATTCCTACTATATTCTTTATTTCATCTCTTCCATATCCTGCATCAATTATAGCTCTTGTATTTTCTATATTTAATGTTCCTATGTTTTCAGGTTTACTTGTTTCTATTTTTAATTCTTTTTGTCCATCTGGATATGTTACTACTATTTTTCCTTCTTCATTTGCTTCTGTATCTTTGTTTATATTTGATATTACTGTACCTTCTGAAGATTTTATTGTTATATATCCATTTTCTCCAAAGATTTTTAAGAATTCATCTTTGCTTATTTTTGTTTCTTTATATAGAATGTTTGCATCTTTTTCATTTTCTCCTTCTAAGTATGTTGCTGCTTTTTGTTCTATTTCTATTTTGTCTTCTGATTCTATATAATCTACATTTATTTTGTTTATTTCTGTATAGTCTCTTTCTTCTCCTGTATATATCTTTCCTTTATAGATTTCATTTTCACTACTCTCTATTGTACTTGATATTACTCCATCTATTTCTTCTTCAATATGAACATTTTTTGAGTCTGTTAATTCTTTTCCATCATGTAATGTTATTTTGTCATCTATTTGAATATCTTCATTTGCAATGTTTTCACTTGGATTTAGCACATATGTTACAACAAATGTATCCACTGCATCTTTTTCCCAGCTTATTTGGTCTGTATTCTCATTTGATACTTTTATTGTTAGTTTCTTTTCTTCTTTCTTGTATTCATAGTTTGATTCTCCAAATTCAGCTTGGTTATTTGTTCCTTTTACACTTCTTGCTGTTACTTTTACGTTTTCAACTTTTTCAGGAACATTTAGTGACAATTCTGTAGTTTTTACAGGGTAGCTATTGTTTGCTACTTTGCTGTTTACTACCATCTGTACCAACCTTTTATTTTCTCCTTCAATTTCATATATAGAGTTTGTAAGCAATCTTCCATCAAGCTCTATTTTTGAATCATCACTTGATTTCCATTTTACATCTACTTCATCGTTTCCGCTTATTTCTATATATTTATTTTTTTCAACATTTTTACTGTTAATGTATTGACCATTTAATTCGATTTTTGTTTTACCATCTAATGTTGATGCATTTATGCTGTTTTCTTTTTTAGCTTCGATTGCTAACTTAATTTTTGACGTACTTCCAGCATTTATTTGTTTTAATTTTACAACATTATCTTTTATCTCACTTACTCCATCAGATATTTCGTCACTTTTTACATTAAAGTTTCCATCTGCCACTTTTATTTCTCCATCGAAATATCCTTCATTTTTAACCGATACATCTACATATAGATATGCTTCTTTATCTATATTTTCTTCGATTCTTTGTATTTTTTCTCCGTTTTCATCTTGAAAATACGCAGAAAATTCGACATTTGCATGATTTGTTTTTACTACATCTATAGCATAACTTACTGCTGATTTTCCAACAAATACAAAGTCTGAAACTGTTAATGCAAATATCGCTAGGATCGCACAAATTTTATTGATTAAATTTGTTCTTGTACTGTTCATATTAAATTCCTCCCTTTTTTGTACACTTCATACTTATGTTATTATATAAAAGTGCTATTTTTAAGTCAATAATTCAAGCCTTCAATCCGTTTTCGCTCTGTGATAGTCTCTTCTCTATCTTTACGGATGCTTTTTTTCGTTTTTCTTTGACTTTTTTATTAAATTTTTATTACAATTATGTTACATTTTTTATTTTGGACATAATTATACACCATACTTCTTATTATAAAGCTTTTCAGGCTTTTTTGCAATAGTTTTTTACATTTTTTGTAACTTTTTATGTAATATAGTTAATTTTATTAACACATATTTTTATGTCTCATATAATATAATTATAAAGAGGTGAAGAATATGAATAATGTCGATATTTCTTATTTAATGAGTATGTTAAATAAAATGGACAAAAATCAGTTATCAAATGGGCTAAATCAATTAAATCAAATTTTAAGTCCAGAAGAAAAACAGCGAATAATTCAAGCTTTAAATTCTAAAAATAATATGAGTTAAATTAAAGGAGATGAGTTTTATGGCAGAAGACAATATTTCAAATATTATTAATAATTTTAAGAACATTCTTAATAATACACAAAAATCTGATAGTTCAAATAATTCAGAAAATATAAATGAGTCGCAAAATCTGAATATAACTCCTGAAATGATTGGAAATCTGGCTAATATTTTAAAAAGCAATCCTCAAGATAATTCTTCTGCTAATTCAAACTTGTCCAACTCAAATAATTCGGTAAACCCTCATAATTCAACTGATACCAATAATTCTTCAACAAATAATATAGATTTTGAAACTATTTTAAAAATAAAAACAATTATGGAAACTCTTAATAAAAAAGATGACCCAAGAAGTAAACTACTTTACTCTCTAAAACCATATCTTAGAGAAAGTAAGCAGAAAAAAATAGATCAGTATGTAAATTTATTTAAAATTACACAAATATCTAATTTATTTAAAAATGAAAAAGGAGCTGGAAGTTAATGCCTATTTTTCGCTATCCTTTTTTTTACAATAATTATTACAGTAATTATTATAATCGCCCATATGCTAATTATAGTAATCGTCTTTCTGCTTCTACGGAAAAAAGCAATTCCCGTAATTCTTTACATAATAATGTGAATAAATATCATAATAACACTCAAGGTAATTCTGATACTTTACATAACAATATTGATAATTTGGACGAAAAAAATAATTCAAAAAAATCAGATTCTAACTCTGACTATTTTTTTGAATTATTTGGTTTAAAACTTTATTTTGATGATATTCTTTTAATTTGCTTAATTTTCTTTTTGTATCAAGAAGGTGTAAAAGATGATGAACTATTCATTAGTTTAATTTTGTTACTTTTAAGTTAATGGACCATTGGGACCGGTTCTTTTTGGTCCCTTTTTTAGTGCTCCACAAAAGAACCTATAATATCTTCTGCTACCAATAAAAATTTATTCAATTACAACTTTGTTATCTTCTATATAAACATATGCTTGTCTATGAAGAGGTTCTTCATCTCTATCAATTTCTCTAACAATATTAGCAATACGAAGTTGAACTGTGTCTAATTTTCCTGCTGCAATTATAGCTTTTGCATTTCCTTTTGCCCCTGCATGAGCTAAACCTCTAAGTGTCCCAAGTACAATTATATTATCAGCTGCAACTACTTCTGCTCCTGAATTTACATCTCCTATTATTACAATACTTCCGTCTTCTTCTATTTTTTGACCAGACCTTAATGATCCTCTGTGAAACTTTGTTTCTGATATTGACACTTCTTGTATAAATGTTTTTTTGATATTATGAAGGCCCAATTCTTTTGGCATATCAAAATCAACTTCTACTTCTAGTTTTTCTTTGATTATTTTTTCAATTTCATCCATTTCCTTGTTTTTAAGTACTTTTCCCGTAATCATTATTGGTGTTTTTTCTTGTTTGTATATTTTTTGTAATTGTGATGCTTTTTTTCTTATTTGTGGTATTATGTCTTCAATTTTTGCCTCTGGATGTATTTTTATAATTACCAAATTATTTTTTTGACTTACATTTATACAATTTCTCATTATTATCTCCCTCTTTATTGTATTGTCTCTACATAGTTTGTTGCCTGGTTTGATTCTTGTATTTCATTTGAATTTATATTCATTCCAAAATACTCTGCAATTATCTCTCTTGCAACTTCTGCTGTATAAAATCCGTGTCCACCATTTTCAACCATTACTACAACCGCTATTTCAGGGTCATTAAATGGTGCAAATCCAGCGAACCAAGCATTTACATTTTGTCCAGCCTCTGCTGATCCTGTTTTTCCTCCAACTTCTATATCAAAGTTTTTAAATATACTACTTGCAGTTCCACCTTCTTCAGTAACTGACCTCATTCCTTCTAATACTGCGTTTATATTTGATTGTGAAAAAGTTAAATCTTCTGTATTATCATCATCTAATCCTAGTTTTTCTTTTACATATTGATTTATTTCAGATTTAGCACTTTCAGTTCCATCTGCGTTTAATATTCTCTTTATTAGTGTTGGTTTTATTTTATTTCCACCATTCGCTACCATTCCTATATATTTAACTAGTTGAATAGGTGAAAAATTATTATAACTTTGGCCTATTGCTGCTTGCAAAGTTTGACCTGATGACCATGTTTCATTTAATTTTTTTGCTGCTTCAGGCGAAGCCAAAGTTCCAGCGGTCTCGCTTGGTAGCTCTATACCCGTTTTTCTACCTAAACCAAAATAGTTTGCATATTTATCTAATGTTCCTATTCCCATTCTGTTTCCAGTTTCATAAAAGAAATAGTTACAAGATTTCTCTATAGCACCAGAAACGTCTAAATATCCATGTCCTCTATGATAACTATTGTAATACCAACATCTTGGTTGATAATCCCTGTATTTTGTATATATACCTGTATCATTTATTTTTTCCGTTGTTGATATTACTCCCGATTCTAGTCCTGCCAATGCTGTTACCATTTTAAATATTGAACCTGGTGCATAAGAACCAGATATTGCTTTATTAAATAACGAATTATTTTCCTTTATTTGGTTATAATCTGCTACACTTATTCCTCCAACCCATAAATTTGGATCGTAATCTGGATAACTCGCCATTGCAAGTATTTCACCAGAATGGACATCTATTACTGCAACACAACCACCTTTGGCATCATACCTATTTGAAAAACCACCATTTTTTATTTTTTCTATATTATTCTTTAATGCTGTTTCAGCAACTTCTTGTAATTTTGAATCTATTGTTAATACAACAGTTGATCCCTGTTCTGGTTCTTTTGTAACTGTTTCTCCTGTTACTGTTCCATCAACTGTCATTTCTATTTCTTCTTTTCCTTTTTTTCCTCTTAAATAATTTTCAAATAATGATTCTATTCCTGTTCTTCCCACATAATCATCATTTCCATATATATCTTGTGCTTCATTATATTCTTTTTCACTTATCTTTCCGATATATCCTAATATATGTGATGCTAAACTTCCATAATTATATTTTCTAGAACTTTGCGTTGTTATTGTAACTCCTGGAAATTCCGAATTTCTTTCGCTAATTTGAGCAACCACTTCTCTTGATACATTTTCTGTAAGACTCAATGACCTTGTACTACTATATCCTTTCGTTGTCATTTCATATCTAATTGATATTATCTTTCTTGCCTCTTTTATATCTGACGATTTTATACCATATTTGTTTTTAAAATATGTAATTGTATCTTCTGCTTTTGTATTTTCAGCTAATTTATATTTTGCAAGCCATTTTTTTAATGTATCTCCTTCTATTGTATAACCTGTACATTCATCATTTACCGGAAAATTGTTAGGATAATTAACTTGATTGCTTTCAAATAAATTTATAATGTTTAAAATGCATTTATTTAATGTTTCATCATCTGATTTAGTTTTATACATTTCTATATTAAACGAACTTGTACTTGTTGCTAAAATGTTTCCTGACCTATCTAAAATCTCTCCTCTTGAAGCTTCTAGTGTGCTTTCCCTAGAAAGTCTTGTGTTTGAAATTTCTCTATATTGAGAGCCTTTTATAATCTGCAGCTCAAATAATTTTATTATTAATATGATTCCTATAATGTATACTATAATAGTTAAAATATTAAATCTAAAATTTGTATGTTCTTTTTTTATTTTTCTTTTCAATATTTCACCTTCTCTTGCCAATTTATTTAGAGCTGTTTAAAAATATCTTGTCAAAATTTTATTTCCCTTGTATTCTTCTTCAATTTGATATCCGAATTTTTGTATTAATGGATATAATATTATAGTTATTATAATATTGTATAATATTTCTATTAATAATATTTTTATAAAACTTATTAATTCTACAGCATATCCATATATTACGCATCCAATTAAATATGCACCTATCTCATAAATAAAGGTGCTTACTACAACCATTATGATTATTGTTATTCTACTTTCTTTTGAGAAATTTTTATCAAACATTCCACCAATAAATCCAACTGCTCCAAGCATTATTGCTGTAATTCCTACTTTTCTACCTATAAATAAATCTAGCATTATTCCGAATACCAATTCCATATGTCATTCCAGCTGTTCTACTATAAAAAAGTCCTATAAAAAGTATAAATATTATAAATAAATTTGGCATTACTCCGTGCAATTTTTAACCAAGAGAATAGGTTTATTTGTATAAAATATATAATTATGAATGATATTACTAAAAATATATTTATTAATACTTTTTTCACTTTACCTATCCTCCCTTTTTGCTAATTTGTTATTACTAAAACTGTTTCTAATTTATTGAAATTTACAGCTGTTTCAACCATTGCATATCTATCATTAAGGTTTGTTGTATTTACTACTTTTGATATTTTTCCTATATGAATTCCCTTAGGATATATTCCTCCAAGTCCTGATGTTTCAACACTATCTCCTTGTGCGACTGTTGCATCTGTTGGAATATATACAGCTTTTAAACTATTGCATTCTTCTAACTGTCCTTTACATACAACACTTTCTCTTGATGAGCTTAAAATACCGCTTGTATTGCTAGAAGAATCTATAATTGTTTGAACTTTCGAAGTTGTATCAGTAGCTGATATTACGTACCCCACTAATCCATCTGCGGCAATTACTGTCATGTTTTCTTTTATTCCACTTTTAGTTCCTGCATTTATTACTATTGTTTTTGAATAATTACTAATATCTCTACTTATTACATCTGCTGCAACTGTTTTATAATCAGTATATTTTTTTGTTAAATCCAAATATTCTTTTAAAGTTTGATTTTCCGCTTTAATTGTCTCCAACTCTCTTAGTGTTTCTTCTAATTGGTTATTCTTATTTTTTAATTCATCATTTTCTGTTTTTAATTCATTTATATTTGTAAAAAAAGATGAATTTCCATGTATTCTGTTTTTTACGTAAGTTAGTCCATTTTGTAATGGATTAACTAATTTATTTGCTACATTTTCGACATAAGATAAATTACTGTTTTCTGTATTTGTTAAAATAACTAGTAATATTAATACTATTAAAGTTACTATAATTCCTATTATTTCGCCCTTTTTATTTTTATACATAATAATTTATCCTTTCTTTTTCTATCTTCTTTTTCTACTATTTATTAAAACTGTTTTTAGTTTTTCTAAATCCTCTAATGTTTTTCCTGTTCCATTTACAACACATTCTAATGGTGAGTTTGCAACATAAACAGGCATATTTGTCTCTTGACTTAGTAATTTATCTAAATTTTGAATTAATGCTCCTCCACCTGCCAAATATATTCCTTTTTCTACTAAATCGGCTGATAATTCTGGTGGAGTTTTTTCTAGTGTTTGTTTTACTGTTTCTACTATTTTTGAAATTGATTCTGATATTGCTTCCATTATTTGAGATGATTTTATAGTTATATTTCTTGGAAGCCCTGTTACTAAATCTCTACCTCTTATTTCCATTGACATATCTGTCATAAGTGGTGTTGCACATCCAATTTGCATTTTTATCTGTTCAGCAGTTGTTTCTCCAATTGATAAATTTTCTTCTCTCCTTATATAATTTACTATATCTTCATCCAATTCATCTCCAGCAATTCTTAAAGAGTTGCTTACAACTATTCCTCCAAGCGATATTACTGCAACTTCTGTAGTTCCACCACCAATGTCTACTATCATGCTTCCACTTGGTTCTGTTATATTAATCCCTGCTCCTATTGCTGCAGCCATTGGTTCTTCTATAATGTACACCTCTCTTGCTCCTGCTTGCATTATAGATTCTTCAACTGCTCTTTCTTCAACTTCTGTTATTCCTGATGGCACTCCAACTACTACTCTTGGTCTGCCAATACTATATCTTGATGACACTTTTCTTATCATATTTTTAAGCATCAATCCAGTTGCTGTAAAATCCGCTATTACTCCATCTTTTAAAGGTCTTACAGCTTTAATATCTTCTGGTGTTCTACCTAACATTTCTTTTGCCTCATAACCTGTTGCTTTTATTTCACCATTTTTTCTATCTATAGCTACAACTGAAGGTTCTTTTAGAACTATACCTTTTCCTTTTAATGTCATTAAAATATTTGCTGTTCCTAAATCAATTCCTATGTCTTTTGAACCAAATGTAAATAGTTTCATTTTCTCTACTTCCCTTCTATTTTTGTTTTCCATTTTTGTATGGATTTTATACTTGTATATTCTCCTTTTCCAATTACTATATGATCTAATAATTTTATTCCTAATAGTTTAGCTGACATTTCTAGTTTGTTGGTAACTTCTATGTCTTGCAAACTAGGATTTGAATTTCCACTTGGATGATTATGAACAAGTATTATTTTAGGTGCATTTATTTTTACTGCTTCTGATAATATATCTTTAGTTCCTATATTTACAAAGTTATTTCCACCTATTGCAACATCTTTTATTTTTAGTATGTTGTTTTTTGTGTCTAGTAATATTATCTTGGCTATTTCCTTTTTTTCATACTGCATTTCATTCATTAGTATTTTTACAATATCATTTGGTTCTTTTATTTGTGTTTTTTTATAGTTGGACGGTTTATTCATTCTGTTTGCAAGTTCACATATTGCCTTTAATTGTATGGCTTTTATTCTTCCCATTCCTTTTATTTTTGTTATTTCTTCAATGCTCAAATCTCTTAGGAATGATAAGCTTGTTTCGTCATACATTTCATTTAAATTTAGTATTTTTCTCGCTATATCAACACTTGTATATTCCTTTGTTCCTGTTTTTATTATTATTGCTAATAATTCTGCATTACTTAAGCTTTTTTCTCCATATAACTCTAGTTTTTCATATGGTCTCTCACTTTGAGGTAATTCTTTTATTGTCAATTTTGCTTCCTTTCCGCCCCTATTTTACCTCTTTTTTATTATATTTTTCTATAAATAAATATTGCAATTGCCATTCCTATTATACTTGCGATATTTATTTTTATTGAAAATGCAAATGTTATACTTAGTATACTCAAATTTAACACAAATGGACTTTCTAAACCGAATTCTTGTCCAAATGATAACCACCATAGTCCATTTACATTTGCTGCTAAGTCTCCCAATAATCCTCCTATTACTAGTCCACTTAAAATAAATATTAATAATATCCAAAAACTTTTATCTCTTGCAGCCATTTCTTTCCTCCTTTGTTTTCCTTACGGATTTTTGCGTTTATAAGACTTTTATATTATATATTCATTTTACATTTTTTTCAAGCAAATTGTAGATTTTTTTTATTTTTTGTGTTACAGTCTATATTACCATATTTTGTTTCTTTAAATCTATTGATTTTCGTAGTATAATGTACATAGTAGATTATAAAAGAAACAATATATGTTTTATTAGCATATAATTGTTAGGAGGATTTCTAATATGAAAATTGAAAAACTTACTGATAATAAAATTAGAATTATTATAGATTTAGATGAATTGTCCGAAAAGAATATCGATGTTAATAGCCTAATTAAAAATAATGATAAAGCTCATTTACTGTTTCAAACTATTCTTAATGAAGCAGAAAAACAAGTCGGATTTAAAGTTCAAAACTGCAAATTACTAGTAGAAGCTTTTTCAACTGCTGATGGTTATATCGTTTTTACTTTGACAAAATATAAAAATGATTCATTATCTAATAGTACAACTAAAAAGGTTAAATACAAAAGAAAAACTCTTTCAGCTTCATATAAAAATGCAATTTATAAATTTAATAATTTTGACGAATTTTGTAATTTTTGTACATATTGTAACTCTAGTAAACTCTCTGACCTTAAAGGGTTTGCCAAAAATATTTCTTTGTATGAATATAAGAATTTTTATTATTTAGTCTTTACTAATATTAATATTGAATATAAATATACAAATTTGTTTTATACATCAATTTCAGAATTTTCTAATTTGATTAGTAATTCTATTGTTCTAAAAAGTAAATTGATGGAACACGGAAAAATTATTTTTAAGGCTAATGCTATAGGAAATGGTATAAAATATTTTGTGAATATTTAATGAAAATTATGGTAAATTTTTCTTGTATATGATACAGTATTTTATTATATTAATAGGAGGTGAGTTTATGGAGTCTGATGTTTCAAATGCAACACACACAATGGATTTTAATTCCATACTTACAAATACTTTTTTTAGAATGTTTTTAGGATTACTCGCAAGTGCTGTCACTGCTATATATACATATTATTCAGACATATATATTTATATGGTTGAAAGTGGTGCTTATTATGCTTTTGCCATTTTTGAAATTATTATAGTAATTCTGTTTACACTCTTCTTTAAAAAAGCTTCTCCAAAAGTTGTTACTATTATGTTTTTTGGATATGCATTTTTAAATGGATTTACTTTGTCTACTATTTTTTCTGCTTACGAAATAACTTCAATTGGTTATGCCTTTTCTGCTACTGCTGCTATGTTTGGTATTTTGGCTTATATTGGATATAAAACAGATAAAGATCTCTCAAATTGGATGACTCCACTTTTAGTTTCTCTTACAGTTGGTATAGTACTAACATTTATTAATTTATTTATGGGAAATACAATTTTAGATATAGTTTTAACTTGGGGGATGCTAGTTATATTTTTCGGATTAACAATTTATGATACAAATATGATTAAATTAATGTATGATAGTGAATTCTGTAATGATGAAAAATTATATGTTTATGGTGCAATGGACTTGTACTTAGATTTCATTAACATATTTTTAAACATTTTATCATTATTTGGAAAGTCTAAAGATTAAAAATATAGTTAAATACACTGCTTTTAAATGCAGTGTATTTTTTTATTATTGAATGAGTATGTAAAATATTTATAGTCTGAAAAATATAAAAAGTTTATGATATAGCCTGAAAAGTATTTTATATTATATATATTAACCGTTATATAAAAATGCCAATTTACATAATTTGACTTTTTAATAAAATTTTGATACAATATTGTAAAATTTTAGAAAGGAGGTTCTGCATATGTTTAAAGCAGAACGGATCTATCCTCAATATGTTGAGTCATCGACTATTGAAATGCAAGGTAACCGGCAGTCAATTGACCGCTATTTAAATCAGGGATATCAAATAAAGGAATCCCGTAATGGCTATTGGGTTTTAACAAAACCTGCTAAAGTCATTGTAACTATAAATTGTGGTAAAAATGGTATTTTTACTCACGATATGAAAAATGACATTGTTGAAAATTATGAAAGTTCAAGGATTTCTAAAAACCTCGTTGATACTTTTAAAAAGGATTTCAAAAAAGGAGTTTTTTCGCTTATAGCTGATGAAACAGGGTTTTTGTTAACGAAAATAAAGTAAGCCAAAAAAGTATA
>NZ_CAKVKB010000019.1 GCF_934754915.1 uncultured Clostridium sp. | reverse complement strand
CAATATGTGGCACTTGTATCTTCCATCTTCCTTGCAGCCATGCCTTGATATAAGCTCTTTAAGCTCAAGACGCTTTACAACTCCTGTTACTGTAGGATTAGTAAGATGGAGGTGTTTTTCAATATCTTTCTGATATATGTCTCCTTTATGTTGATTAAAATACAGATATATTAATATATTTGCCTGAACTCCTGTCAAATTATATTGTTGAAGGTCTCTATTAGTTTCTTTAAACATTGAATGGGCAATATGCTGAATAAGACCTCCTACAAGTGGATCTTCAATATACTCCTCACATTTGTTCACAATCATCACCCCATTTCATATATACATAGCGTACAATGTATTTTAAATGATTAAATTGTTGTTTGTCAATGTATGTCGTTTTTTTAATAATTTTTATAATTGCATGCTTGAATTTTTAAAAATAATATATTTTAATACTCCTGCATAAATAAAAAAATCTGCTTTGCAGACTGTGTGTTTCCGCCCCTTTCCAAAGTTATCCACAAATCATCCGAATATATAATTTCCTAAAGAATAAAAAAACAGCCATCTGATTATTTCTCATATATGAATCAGATGATTGCTACTTTCCTGCTATTTTATTATTTTACTCATTTATGATGAATAAAACTAAGTCTATTATTGAAAATATTTTTTGACGAATTGACAATTCAATATTTTCAGCAATAGCTAAATTCTCTAAAATACACAATTCTTAATCAATTTTATCTATTATCAATTTTTTCGGGATAAATATCATGATTCATCATTCTGTATTCAGCCATTTTTTCAAATTTAGTTCCAGGTTTTCCATAATTGCAGTAAGGATCAATGCTTATTCCACCTCTTGGAGTGAATTTTCCCCACACTTCAATATACTTTGGTTCCATAAGCTTTATAAGATCTTTCATTATTATATTCATACAGTCTTCATGAAAATCTCCATGATTTCTAAAACTGAACAGATATAACTTTAATGATTTGCTTTCAACCATTTTAATATCAGGTATATAGCTTATATAAATAGTTGCAAAATCTGGCTGGCCAGTTATTGGACACAAGCTTGTAAATTCTGGACAGTTGAATTTCACAAAGTAATCATTACCCTGATGCTTATTTTCAAATACTTCAAGAATATCAGGATTATATCCATAGTCATATTTTGTTCCCATATTTCCAAGAAGAGATAATCCTTCTAATTCCTTGCTTTTTCTTCCTGTTTCATACATATCCTTTTCTCCTTTTATTCTGCTTTTCCTTTTATTCTGCTTTCATAAATTATAAATTTTCTTCCTTTGATTTTAGATATTTTTCAAGTCCTCTTTTTCTTAAAATGCATGCAGGACACTTCCCGCATCCATCGCCCATTATTCCATTGTAGCATGTTAATGTTTTATTCCTTACATAATCCAGCTTTCCAAATTCATCTGCCATTTTCCATGTTTCTGCTTTATCTATCCACATAAGGGGAGTATGGATTACAAATTCATAATCCATTGCAAGATTCATTGTAACATTGAGTGACTTTATAAATACATCCCTGCAGTCAGGATATCCGCTGAAGTCAGTCTCACATACACCTGTAATAATATGTCTTGCTCCTTTAACTTTTGCGAGTACTCCTGCAAAAGTTAGAAAAAGCATATTTCTTCCTTCTACAAAAGTTGATGGAGGAGCTCCATTTTCACCCATTTTTATTTCAATATCATCTCTTGTCAATGCATTAGGTGCAAGCTGATTTAAAAGTCCCATATCTAAAATATGATGTTCAACTCCAAGTTCTTCTGCAATATTTTTTGCACACTCTATCTCAAGTTTGTGTTTTTGATTGTAGTTGAAAGTTACTGCAATAACTTCATCAAAATTTTTTAATGCCCAGAATAGACAAGTTGTAGAGTCTTGTCCTCCTGAAAATACGACAACTGCTTTTTTATTCATTTTTCTTTTCTCCTATTCATGCTGATAAAAATTTTCTGACTACACTATTTATAGGAAATATTTTTATTTAATCTCACAGGCATTATTTTTTATGTCTGCTCTGAATGCTCCTGCAATCTTACAGTCATAAAATAAAAAAACTTTTTATATCAGTTTAATTTCATCATAAAATAGACAAAATAACTGAAATAAAAAGCCCTTATAAATAAAAGAGTCTGCTTTATTACATTAAATAATAAAACAGACTGTAATTCAAAATTCTATGACATTTAAAAAATGCATTCACCTAACTTATTTCAATTTAAATAGCCTAGTTTTATTTAAGGACAGGATGGTCTAAATGAACTGTCCATATTTAATTACTTTATGATAATATCATAATATTATGAACCAATCAATAAAAAATTAATTAATCCCTATAACATAATTTTTATGTACTTTTGTTTTATATACCTTTAATCCAAATGAAAGATTTTTAAACTATTTATTACTGTTTTATGAGAAGAAGTGCTTCCTGTCTCAACATTGGATTTTCTTTAAATACTCCAGTAAATGTTGTTGTTGTTGTTAATGTTCCAGGTTTCTTTATTCCTCTTGCAGTCATACAGCTATGTTCGCCAGTTATTATTACTCCGACATCTTCTGTTTCTGTAACCATTGAAACTATTTCTGCAATATCAGTTCCTATACGTTCCTGAAGCTGAAGCCTCTTTCCAACCATATCGGCAATTCTTGCAATCTTGCTAAGTCCAATTATCTTTTTCCTAGGAATATAAACAACATTAACTTTCATATTATACATTAATGCAAGATGATGTTCACAATAACTGTGTATTGGTATATCCCTTACTATAACCATATTATTATGTACTTCTTCAACACAGCTTTCCTCTTCAAAAGTTGTTCCAAACATTTCTGCTATTTCTTCATTTGTATGAGTCATTCCTTCAAAAACTTCTTCATACATTTTTGCAACTCTTTTAGGAGTATCCTTAAGACCTTCCCTTTCTGGATCGTCTCCCAAAGCTATTAAAATTTCTCTTATGCATTCCTGAATCTTATCAGTATCTATTTTTTTATTCATATCTATACCCCATTCTTCCTTAACAAGCAGTTTTATCTTATGTCATACAAATATATGTTTCCAGCATATGTTCAAACCCCATTGCTCTGATGCAGAATATGCTACATTAATTATCTTCATAAGTCTATATAACATTTATATATTTTTCCAAAATAAATATTATCATTTAAACACATTCTTAATATGACCTTCATAATTCATTTTATAAATGTTTTCCTATAACATGCTTATTACTTGCTAAAATCAATTAAATTGTAACACATTAACTCAATAATATAAACCATAGAAAACCTAAATCTAATCATCTTTCAATAAATTTTACAAAATTTGTCTGAATTATACTCCCCTTAAGTCTTTATTCCATATTATTTTATGAAGTTGAACTTGCAACCTTACTTTATTCATATTGAATTTTTTCATAAATTCTACAATGTAGCTCATTTCTATACTTCCTATAACAGGACTAAAATAAACAAGACATTTTGAAGTTAATTCATATTCATCTATGATTTTTTGGGCCATAAAAAGATCTTCATTATTTCCTATAACAAATTTATATACATCATTTTTTCCTATACATTTCATATTATTATAATTCATCGTATGAGTCATTTTACTTGATGGCAATTTAAAATCCACTATATAACTTATATTATTATTTTTATATCTTTTTTTAAAAGTTTCAATATCCACCGAACCATTTGTTTCTATATGAATTTTCAGTTCATTGTCCTTATTTAACAAATCCAGTAGTTCATGTATATTTTCCTGAATCAGCGGCTCTCCTCCTGTAAGCGTTACATTATATGACTTATTTTCTTTTATATATTCATAAATTTCTTCTGCTGAAAGTTTTTCTTTTATTTCATTTTCTTCCCATGAATAAGTTGTATCACACCATGAACATCTTAAATTACATCCTTGAAATCTTATAAATGTTGCAAGTTCCCCAGAGCTTGGCCCCTCTCCATCTATTGATAAAAATTTCTCTACTATATTGTACATCTCTTCCTCCAATTTTAAAAAATGACTACACCTTCTAAATCAATAGCTCCACACATACCTATAAAACATCATTGAATTCATTGATAAATTATAGTTCTGAATATATACAGCTGTTATTAGGTGTTTCAAATAATTCAACTTCACATATTGGAAGCCCCATGTCTTTAAGTCTGTTAAATATATCTCTAGACATTTCTTCTGCTGTAGGTCTATACTCAACAAAATAAATATCAAAATCATTAGGAAGTTCCTTTAATTTTTCTGCAAGCAATTTTCCTTCATCATTATTTTCTATAACAAGTTTATGATCAAAAGTTTTTTCTATATTTTTTAGTGCATTTTTGAAATTAGAAAAATCATCAATCATGCCTCTGCATTGTCCTTCTTTTTGAAGTTTTTCGCTTCCAATCTGCGCAATAAGTCTGTATCTATGTCCATGTATATTGGAACATTTTCCATTATATCCGCTTAAATAGTGCGCCATATCAAATTGTATTTCGCTTTTCAGCTTAAACATATATGCCATCTCCTTTGTATTTCCAGTTCACAGACACACTCTGTATTTCTTTTCAAAATATGCTCACTACCCTATAGTAAATTTTTGCAAAATAAAAAGATGACAAAATTTATTCAGCCATCTTTTTATCTAAAACCAACAAAAAAACCTGTTTACTATTTCATATAGATAAACAGGACTATGCATTCATATTGAATTAAATTAATAGCCTAGTTTTATTTAAGGACAGGATGGTCTAAATGAACTGTCCATTATTTAATTTACTTTGTCATAATATCATATTTCTTTTTTGTTTTCAATATTATTACATAATAATATTATGATAATTTTATTTCTTAATAAAGATTATTGTGCTATAATAAGCATTAATGTAATAATTACAAATATTTAAGGAGGTTTTTTCTTGAAAAATAAGCTAGGAATTTTACATAAATTTGCTTATAGTCTTTTCGATTTTAAAATATATAGAGAATTCCTGTCACAAGGTTTATTAAAAGCTATATTCTATCTATTTCTTATGACTACAATATTCTCTACTTTGAGTAATATAAGCACTTTAAATGTATTTAATGACGATATGACAAGATTAGAAAATAAATATATTAAAGAGTCTCCAGAATTTGAACTTAAAGATGGAAATTTAAACATTAATTTAGATGGGCCAGTAATATATAAATATACTGGTGATTCACCAATTTTACAACTTTTAATAAATTATGGTGCTATAGGTGACGTTCTTGTTGCAGATACAAGTGGGACAACTGATATATCTATACTGGATGACTATTCTAGTGGTACATATATAAATGCTTCATCAATTTCTTTTAAAAAGCAAGGAAAAATTATAGCTAACATTAATTTTTCAGACAATAAAACATTATCAGTTAATAAGGAATTACTTATTCCAGTTTTTTCATCATTTAAAACTATGTTTACAATTACATTTTTCATACTTAACCCACTGCTTTCATTTATTAACAATCTGGCAGCATTATTTATCATTATTGGTCCTATGACATTTTTAATGCGTACAAATTCTAAGCATAATCTAAAATATAGTCAATGCTGCATAATTGGTGCTTATTCAATGACACTTCCTCTTATCTTTGAATCGTTAGTTACCATTACAGGTATATTTACTTCTGAATATACATTTGTATTTTACGTAATTTCAATGCTTTATTGTACATTGGCACTTAGAAATATAGAATCAACAAAAAAAATAGATACTGTCTTATAGCAGAATTTATCAGGTATGGCTTTCAAAAATAAATAGAAGCCATACCTGATTTTATATATACATATTCATTCCATTTTCTTTTAAATACTCATGCTTTTCTTTGTAATCCGGCATAATCTCTTCAACTCTTCTCCAGAAATTTTTAGAATGATCCCTATAATCAAAATGGCACATTTCATGTACTACAATATATTCAATAACATCTTCCCTTGCCATGCTGCATCTCCAGTTAAATAATATTGCATTTTTCCCAGTACAGCTTGCCCAACGTCTCTTCTGTTCTTTCACTCTTATATCTGTAACCTTGTCTTTAAAAAAAACTTCATATATTTGTATCTTTTTTTGTACAATTTCCATTGTTCTTTTCCTATACCATTTTTCCATAGCTTTTCTCATAACTTCTTTTTCATAAGTATTTGTATAAATTATAAAATGCTGACAATCATATGGACTTTTAAGAGTTTTTCCACTTAAAACAATTCTAATATTCTTATAAGATTCATCATATATTATGTGTACTGGATACTCTTCTCCAAGATACATAAAGGTACTTCCATTTTCAAATTTTCTTGAAACTTTCTGTTTGCTTATATTAAGCATCTCATCCTGTTTTTTAATAATCCACTGAGCTTTTTCATACACAAAATCTTCTGCCTGACTCTCTTTTATATTTAATGGCGCTATTACTGAAACCTTTCCATCCAGATTCACTTTAATGCATATAGTCTTTCTCTTTCTTTTTGTAAAATCAAATTCTATAATTCTGCCATTATACTCAATTTTCATAAGTTTTTTCACCCTATATCTATCATTTCAATTTCAATCATATTTATTATAAATTTTATTCCAATAGTCAAGGTTCTATTTTATAGATTTTGACATAATAAGCATATCATCATCAGATACATACCCATTCTTTTCATAAAATCCTTCTGTTTTTGGTCCATGAATAGTATATAAATATATTCTTTCTACTCCATCATTCTTTAGTTTTTCTGTAAACTCAGTTAAAAGCTTTCTTCCAAAGCCCTTTCCTTGTATATTTTTATCTACACAGAATTCCAGTATCTGAAAATGTATTCCGTTGAAATACTGTTCATCTCTTCCCATAATCATTCCTGCTAGAGCTCCTTCATGGTAATATGCCATTCCTTTATATCCTGGCATATTAATAATATCTACAAGCCTTTTGCTTGCAGTTTCATATGTCCATTCATCATTCCATGGTTCTCCATTAAAAGCCTTTATGAATAAATTAGATATTTCTTCTATATTCTCCATTGTTATTTTCTTAATCATAATTTCCTCCAAAATATATAATTGCGTTCTTTATTCTATAATACTATCTTAATACAAAGTATTTTAATTATCCAATATATATATACTCAATTTAACAATCCACAATTAATCACAAAACCTTTACAATATTTTTTTAATATTATGTAATTTTATTATTAAAAAATATAACTTTGAAATAATCCATTGAAAATAAATTAAAAATTCTTTTATTATGAATATTATTAATTTCTTAATATATATTTAAATTAAGAGAACTTTCATACTTAATATGAAATTTATTAAAAAGGAGCTGATTACTATGGGTTCTATTTTAAATTTTAAATCTTTAACTACAACTTATGTTGACAGTGGACATGCTAACGATAACTTTTATGAATGTAAAAATATATATGCCGGAAGCTGTCACAAAACCCCATGTTCCTCTATAATGTATAAATCTCTTATTCATTTTGATTTGTGCAGCTTTGAAAAACGTCCTCTTGAATATGCATACCTATGTCTTTATGTAAAGGATATCAATTGTGATACTAGTTATTACAGCAACAATACTCTTTCAGTATATAAAAATATGTCACCTTATAACCCAGAAACTGTAACTTGGAATACAACTCCTGAAACAGATAGTGTAATTCGCCTCAGTATACCTTCTAGTGATATAGGAAATTATATTAAAATAAATTTAACATCCATAATAAACAGCTGGATTGAATGTGGAAATAATTATGGTCTCACAATAGAAGCCAGTAATTTTTACTCTTCATTAGTCAAATTTGCCTGTGCAGATTCAACTCATCCTCCTATAATGTTTGTAGAATACAAGAACCCTAAATTCAATTATAATTTTTATAATACCTATCATTCACACAGCTTTCGATAAAATCCAAAAATAAATAAAGCATCCATTCATCTAAAGAGAATAAACCTGCTTTTACTCTGTTTATTCTCTTTAAATTTACTTTGCTATAGAGAATGCATATGTTCATCTACATCCTGCCATTCAACAATATATCCGCTTCCATGAGAACAGAAAATTGAACTTGACGTATATTCAATATCTGCATTCTTTTTGTAATTTCTTCTTTCAATAACTTCTTCACTGTTGTGACATACATCATATCCATCATAAATAAGACTTATAGTTCCCATTCCTCTTGTAAAAACTGCAATTTCCAAAGAATAATCCATGAATGTTGAAACAGGTCCCCTTCCATTTACTATCACTTTATCATCCTTATTTAATGGATTATCAAAAGTTCCATGAAGTCTCTGAATATCAGTAAGAATTCTTCCAATATAATCACTGGATGCTTCTATTGTAAATCTGTAATATGGTTCAAGAAGAACATTTTCAACCTTCTCAAATCCCTGACGTATTGCCCTGTATGTTGCTTCCCTGAAATCACCTCCACATGTATGTTTAATATGTGATCTTCCATTTAAAAGAGTGATTTTTATATCAGTGATTGGAGAACCAGTAAGAAGTCCATAATGTTCTCTTTCAAAAACATGAGTTTTTATGAGTTTCTGATAATTTATGCTGAGATCATCTACATGACATTGGCTTTCAAAGGTTATTCCGCTGTTTCTTTCACCTGGTTCAATCTGCAGCACAACTTCAGCATAATGTCTTAAAGGTTCAAAATGGCCACATCCTGTAGTTTTTTCCTTAATTGTTTCCTTATATAGAATTTCGCATGGTCCAAATTCTATATCTATGTTAAATCGTTCCTTTACGATTTCCTTCAATACCTCAAGCTGTATTTTCCCCATAATATGCACATGAAGCTCCTGAAGTCTTTCATTCCATACTATATTAAGAGATGGGTCTTCACTTTCAAGAATCTTAAAGTATCCGAGAATTTCTTTTATATTGCACGATTCAGGAAAAATCACCTTTGACATAAGAGTAGGAACCATTTCAAAAGATTGCCTCTCTTTAAGTTCACCTATTGTATCAAAAGCATATGCACTTGAAATTCCTGCTGCGCCAAATACATCTCCTGCTTCTATCCTGTCACATGTTTTAAATTTTGTACCGTTATATATTCTTATACTGCTTATTTTTTCTGAAAAGGAATGTTCTTCATCATTTCCATAAATAACTTCATCTCTTACATTTAAAGAGCCACTTGTACACTTGATAAATGTTATTCTTGCTCCATTATCATCATATCTTACTTTATATACTTTTCCCTTAAAGGAATCGTTTTTGTATTTATCATATTCAGTAAATGTAAGTTCATCAAACCCATAAAGAAATTCTAAAATTCCCTTATCCTGAAGGGCACATCCTCCAAAACACGGAAATGCATTACATTCCTTTATTAACTTTTTAAATCTTTCTTTCCATAATTTTTCATCATAACTACCTTCCAGATATTTTTCAAGAAGTTCATCATCCTGTTCACTTATGAATTCTATAAGTTCATCTGTAAAATTTATAGCTGCCTTATCATTGTCAATAATCACATCTACCATACACACATTTTCTGTAAGTTCTTTTTTTATTTCATCAACAACTCTGATTTTATCTGCTCCAGCTCTGTCTAATTTATTTATAAAAAAGAAAACTGGCACATTATATTTTTTCAACAGATTCCATACCGTTTTTGTATGTCCTTGTACACCTTCCACTCCACTTATTAAAATAACAGCATAGTCCATTATCATTATTGCTCTTTCCATTTCAGCAGAAAAGTCTACATGCCCTGGAGTATCTACAAGATAATATGTTGAACCATTAAATTCAAATATTCCTTGATCTGAAAATATTGTTATTCCTCTTTCCCTTTCAATATCATGACTGTCAAGAAAAGTATCTTTATGATCAACCCTTCCGCATTTTCTTATACTTTTTGTATGAAATAATATATGCTCTGAAAATGTTGTTTTTCCAGCATCAACATGAGCAAGTACTCCTATTGTTTTCTTCATAAATGTTACCTCATTAATTTTGTACTCTCAATTAAATATAACTGTTATATTTATAAACAATCAACATAAGTATAACATATATCTTATATCGTATACACTTCAATAAGCATTGAAAGTTTTGTTGCAATGTCATTCTGCTCATCTATTGAACTTATTATACTATCTATTTCATTTGATGCCTCATCCATACTTAATTTTATTTCTTGTGATCTTTTTGATGTATTTAATGAAGCGGAACTTACTGTACTTATTCCTTTTCCAATCATATTTATTGTTTCTGTTATTGTACCACTTTTATGCTTAATTTGATTAGAAATTTCTGATATTAACTTCGAATCATCAACATAACTCTCAGCTATTTCAATTAAAAGTTCATAATCCTTGTTCACATCATTTTGAAGAAAACTTAATATTGTTCCAGTTTCATTAGTAAGATTATCAAACGCCTTCTTAACTTCATCAATTACTCTTTTAATATCTTCAACGGTTACTTTTGTTTGTTCTGCCAATTCCTTTACTTCATCTGCAACCACTGCAAATTCCTTTCCATTTTCACCAGCCCTTGCCGCTTCTATTGCAGCATTTAACGAAAGAAGATTTGTCTGTTCTGACAACTCTGCAATAGAATTTGCCATTACTCTGATTTCTTCTACTACTTTTGCCTGTTCAATTGCATCCCGTACATTTTTAATTATTTTACCATATACACTTTTTGCATTTTTAACAGCCTTTTCACCCTTTTCCCTTACATTCATTGCTTTATCTTGTATTTCAACTGCTGATTTACTGTCATGTTCAGCATTCCTATTCAATTCTACAGCTACATTTTCTATTTCCTCTGTTGAAGAATTTACTTTCTCAGAAATACTGCTTAAATTCTTTACTTCTCCTGCTATGATATTAGTAGCCTCATTTACTTCTTTGATTTTGTTTATTATTATACGTACAAGGGTATTCAAGATTTCATTTGATTTTATAAGCTTATGTGAATATTCTGAGATATTGGTAACCATGAGTCTGTTTGCATCTATGGCTTCATTCAAATCATCTACTACCTGACCAATTTCTTTATCATATCTGCCATTTAATTTAACTGTAAGATCTCCATTTTTTAAAGATTTAGCAAGTTCATTAAGTTTTTTTAATGGTCTTATAATTCCACTTATTATATAAATGGCTAATATAACTGCAATAATTATTCCTACTATAGATATTATTAATGAAATATCTGTACATTTTATTACAGAATACTGTACCTCTTCTATAGACTGCCGCATATTTTGTTTTGTTACAGTCTGAACAGCAGCGTTATCTATTATATTCTGCATATTCAAAAGATGTTCTGTCACTGTTCTCATGGATCTAACGCAAACGCTTGCAATTATTCCTAAACAAATCAGCATAATTATATAACTTCCAATTATTTTACCTTTTACACTTGTGAATTTCTTAGTCTTTTCTTTATTTTTCTTCATATTCTATCCTCCTAATAATAAATTTTCATGTAATCCGTTAAATTTATAGATTCTTCAAATCGATTTCATAAATTCTGTCTATTATTATAATGTATCATTCTAATTTTTTCCATACAACTTGTATTTTTTATAATTTCTCACAAAAAATTGCTTTTGATATACCAAAAGCAATTTTCTAATTATTTTAAATATATATTTTTTATGATAACATTACATAATAGTCAAAAAATCCCACAAAAATTTTATTATTAACCGTAAATGTATATTGTTAATTGGAATATATAGGTTAAATAAACACTTTTATATAAACGGATTATAAAATCTACTTCCATTTTTTACAGAAATAAATAATGATATTATCAATAATAAAGTTAGTATTCCCACAGAAAGATAATCATTTCTTTTAAATTGCCTTTCAGAGTACCATGTTCTCTTTTTCTTATTTCCAAAAGCCCTTAATTCCATTGCACTGCTTATTGTTTCTATTCTTTCAAGGCTTGAAAGAATAAGTGGCATTAAAATTGCTGCAGAATTTTTTATTCTGTCCATAAGTTTAGCCTTTTTAGACATATCTATTCCCCTTGCCTGCTGAGCAAAAGAAATATCAACATATTCATGCTGTATATCAGGGATATATCTTAATGCAATTGCTACCGAATAAGCTATTTTGTAATTTACTCCTATCTTATTTAATGATGCAGCAAATTCACTAGGATTTGTTGCAACCATAAATATAAGTGCTATAGGTATTATTGAAAAATATTTCAGTGTAACATTAAACTGATAAAACAGCTGCTCAAGTGTTACAGTATAAGGACCTCCTATATGAAACAGATCAGTCCTGCTTCCATATATATATACTCCTTCATAAGGTGAAAATACAAATATAGCTATATTATTTATAAGAAGAAATATAAGTATAAAATAAAATACAAATGAAATCTGTTTAAATTTTATCTTTGATATTTTGAAAATGACAAAACTGAATAAAACCATAAAAACTAAAATATATGTATTGTATGTAAGCATTGATATAAGAGACCATAAAAGCAAACATATCAATTTTGATACTCCTGTAAGATTATGAACAAAAGAATCTATTTCAGTATATTCAAGCATTGCTTCATTCATTATCTCCTACACCTCCTGTCCTGTTCTATAAATTTTTCTACAAATCTCTTAGGATTTTCAATTCCACATCTTAAAGCTAAAGTATATAATGAAGTTTCTCTTAAATTCGCTTTCTGTATAATTTGAGCATCTGTAAGAATTTCAGCTGCTTCTGCATCCTTAATCTTTTCTCCATCTGACAATACTATTGCCCTGTCTGTATATTCAAGCATAAGATGCATATCATGTGTAATCATTATTATTGTTATTCCCTTTTTGTTTAATTCTTTTAAGAATTCCATTATTTCTGTATAATGTTTAAAATCCTGACCAGCTGTAGGTTCATCCAGTATTATAATCTCTGGATTTATTGCAAGAATAGAAGCAATTGTAACCCTCTTTTTCTGTCCAAAACTCAATGCAGAAACAGGCCAGTTTCTCATCTTATATAATCCGCATATCTTTAATGCTTTATATACCCTATTTTTTATTTCTTCATCATCATAATTTCTTATTTTCAAACCGAAAGCAACTTCATCAAAAATCATGGTCTTGCTTATCATCTGATTTGGATTCTGCATTACAACTCCAATTTTTTCTGCACGTTCTTTTATTGTATCATTTTCAATATTTCTTCCATTAAATAGTATTTCACCACTTGATGGTTTATAAAATCCACATATAAGCTTTGAAACAGTTGATTTCCCAGCACCATTTCTTCCTACTATACTGACCATTTCTCCCTTATTTATAGTAAATGATACCTTCTTTAATACTTCTCTGTTATTACTATATTTAAATGTTATGTTTTTCACTTCAAGAATAGGATTATTAAGATTGTCTTTTTTATTATGAGCAGCATTGTTAAACCAGCTATGGATTTTTTCAGAACACTTTTCATAATTAAGTTTTTCAACACTTTCCGGATTTAATTTCTCATCTACTTCACAGCCTGCATATTTCAATGCCGTAATATACAAAGGCTCCCTTATTCCATTTTCTTTCAGTATATTTGAGCATAAAAGCTTTGCTGGTGTTGAATCACTTACTATTTCTCCATTATTCACAACTATTATTCTATCTACATGTCTATACAATACTTCTTCAAGTCTGTGTTCAATTATCAGAACAGTCTTTTTTGAATTCTTTTGAACTTCATCTATAAGTTCTATAGCATGATTTCCTGCTGCTGGATCAAGGCTTGCAAGAGGCTCATCAAATAGAAGGATATCCGCCTGTGCTGCTATAACGCCTCCTAAAGATACTCTCTGTTTCTGACCTCCTGATAGTTTGTGCGGAGAAGCAGCAAGATACTCTTCAATATCAACCATTCTTGCAGCTTCTGCAACCCTTTTTCTCATTTCATTCAAACTGATACAGTCATTTTCCAATTTAAAAGCAATATCTTCTCCAACAGTAAGTCCTATAAACTGTCCATCAGGATCTTGAAGAACAGTTCCTACCATGTTAGATATTTCTGATATGCTTAATTTTTTTGTTTCTTTACTATTTATCTTAAGACTCCCAGTTATTTCTCCTTCATATTTAAATGGCACAAGTCCGTTTACCGCATTTGAAAGAGTACTTTTCCCACTTCCTGACGGACCTACAATAAGAACTTTTTCTCCTTCATATATAGTAAGATTTATATTCTTTAATGTAGGTTTTGCCTGAACTTTATATTTAAAACTGAAATCCTTAAATTCTATTACAGGTCTTTTCATATTACGCATCCTTTTCATATCATCATTAAATTAAAATGTATCTCAACGCAGTCATTTTTAGACACAATTATTTTAATAATAACATAATATAATATATTTCTTCAATAGAATATGTTTTTTCATGAATTTTTATTATAAAAATATACAGGATAGATTCTAAAATCTATCCTGTATATTAGCTTGATATTTTTTTATCATTCTTCAAGTATAAGACTATCCTTTTTTATTCTCGTCTTAGCATATGATGATAATAATATTGTTCCAAGTATTCCTATTGTTATCATATTAGATATTCCTGCTGCTATTCCCTGAAGATAAACCTTATTTGAAGGTTCAGCATAAATAATCACATCTAAACTTGGTGCAGCCAAAAACCATGCTATCACATTAGCAATTATCTGATATACATTAAATATAATAATTCTGCTTCCGTTAAATTCATCATCTTTAACATTAATCTTCTTCCATGATAATCCAATAACTAACCCCACTATTGCAGATGCTATTATCCAGCTAAACCATGGAGAACCATAAGCTGTAATATCCTTCAGTGTATGCCCTATAAATCCTATTGCAACGCCAGCAACAGGTCCATAAATAACTGCCATAAGTGCCAAAAAAGGATATGCTGTCTGTATTTCTGTATTGGGAATTCCTGTCGGAATGGACGCAAACCTTCCCAATATCATAAACACAGCAGAGCCTATACCAATTGCAACTATTGTTTTAATTGATAGTTTTCTACTATTCATGTATTCCTCCTTTGTATATAAATATAATTATTCATTATATTTTATCGATTAATATATTATTTTCTTCTATGCCTTAATTTTCTATTAGTTTTCAAGTAATTATCTACTTCCTTGCCTTTTTCTTTTGAAAAAGTTATCTTTCTTTTTGCATCACTGCTTTCAAAAAATAAAATATATTTATTTTTTTCTTCAATTACTGAATATGACTTTATTTTATCCCATGTTGTAACATGACTGCTCATCAATATGCCATCCTCTGTTATACCACATTTATTTCCTATAATCCCCATTGGTATTATGGCAATTACCACAATAATATCAATCATTCTGAGAGTATTATATGAAAAGTATGAATATGCAATAAATACAATCAATATTACTGCTATAACATAAACATATTGATTTCTGCCTGTATAAATAAGTTTATGTTTTCTTTCTTTTAAATAAACAATCAAAGTTACAGCAAGCACAAGAATAATACCTGCTATTGTTAAAATTTCCATTTAAACCTTCTCCCATTTTAATATAATTTTTATTTACATATATAAACGTACCTTACATATATAATACATATATGTTGCAATTGACAATGAAAAATGAAATCTTTGAAAGATTTTTTTAATTATTATGTTGTTTTTCATAACATATTTCAATACAAATTAAATTATATCATATTTTTTCAACAGTCTAACATATTAAATAACAAAACTCTAGTTTAAATCTAATTATTAAAATTCATTTATTTCAAAATTCCTATATTATTTTTCAAAATCTAATGATAATTTTAATCTATCATACCCTAATATAGTGTCTTTGAATACTTCTTTAGCATTATTTTCATATATATGAGGATCTTCCATAGAATTTCCAAAATGTGTTAGAAGTAATTTTTTTACACTTCCTTTATATGCAAGTGTTGCAGCTTCTCTAAATGTCATATGTTTATTTTTAATAGCTTTATTTATATCTTCATCGTTTCCATAAGTTCCTTCACATATAAATAAATCACTATTTCTTATAAAATCAGGAATTTCATTCATAGGCCTTGAATCTGTTATAAAACTGATTTTAATTCCTTCTCGTTTTTCTCCCAAAACCATATCTCGTGTATAAACAATTCCATCAACTTCAACAGTTTCAGCTTTCTTTTGGAGTGTGTTCCAAATATTTTTAGGTACATTATTCTTTAACGCACGTCCAACATCAAATACAGCACTTCTTTTAATATAAAATCCATATCCAAGACATGGTGATGAATGATCTGCTTTTAAAAATGACATCTCTATCTCATTATTAAAAAAACTCATATTTTCTTTAGGATTTTCAATTATATTTATTTCATATGGCAGCCATTCAACTATAGTTCTTAATCCATTTACAGCTCTTGTAATTCCTTCAGGACCTATAATTGTAAGAGGATTTGTTCTTCCACTATTCCCTATAGTTCCGAGAAGTCCTGGCAAACCTACAATATGATCTCCATGAATATGACTTATACATATTACATCTATTGTCTTAAAACCCGAATTGCAAATTTTCATTGATACTTGTGTACCTTCTCCACAATCAATAAGTATTTTTTTGCCCTTATACATTATTAGTGAAGCTGATAAAAATCTATCTGGTGCTGGCATTCCGCCTCCACATCCCAAAAGTATTATATCCACCATATATTAATCATTCCTTTACATGTAAATTTACAATCAATTCGTATAATTCTATATAAATAATCATTTCTTTTTTAATTTTCATAAAATATTATATATTTCACATACATAATTATCAATGAAGAAATTTATTTCTAAATAAATATAGAATTAATTTATTTCTAAAATGCCATACTAAATATGTGTAATAATTGATAATTGAGCAAAGGAGCTGATTATATGCAAAATAACAATAAAAGAGATTATTCAAAGAAAAACTTCTTAAGAAACGGAAATAAACTCCAAGGACAATATGCCAAAAACAGCTTTAATACAAGTATAGAAGAACCTGGCATAAATGAGAGCGGAATTAAAGCAAAAGAGCAGGGTTTTTAAATTTTTTTCAATTTCTATAATAATATTATAAATATCACTACACAAAAAAGCTGCAGTTTAAAAATATTATTCTACTATATGAAATTCTATATACAATCATACTCATATAGTAAAAATATATTTTTATCTCTGCAGCATATTATTGATTAAATATGTTAATCTTTAAAATACATCCTCTCTTACTTAATATTAATCTTCTAAAAGCCTTAAAATTTCTTCTACAGATTTTTTAACTTCTTTAGGAAGTTTATCAAGTTCACGTTGTCTTTGAGCCTCATTATTTATTTGTGCTATCTGCAATACCTTATTCTGGAGACCTGGAATTTTATTTAGATTTGCAACTACAGTATTGAATTTATTTGCAAAGTTAGGATCACTTTGTATTTTCTGCTGAACTTTCACTATCAATTGATATGGATTCATATATATACTCCTATAAGTTTATTTTTATAATTTATTCTATTCACATACAACTCAAATGTTCTTAGATTTAAAAATAAAAAAATCTGCTTCGCAGACTGTGTGTTTCTGCCCCCTTCAAAAGTTATCCACAGATTGTCCAATAATATAATTTCCTATATAATAAAAAATCTGCTTCTCAGATTGTGTGTTTCTGTCCTCTTCCAAAGTTATACACAATTTGTCCCAAAATATAATTTCCTATATAATAAAAAACACTCTGCAATCTTGAACTTTTTCAAGATTGCAGAGTGTTTTTTTATTTATATATATACTATTTTAGAACCCTTTAATCTACTGCTTAACTTAATGATTCTATCTTCATTTAAAGCTGCAGTAGCTTTTTTCATTATGCTAACTTTAAGGCCAAGTTCTACAGCTCCCTTTGCTGTAGCTGAAACTGCTCCGCATGCATCACATCCTACAATTTCAACTTCATTTATATAATTTTCTTTAATAAATTTTACAAGATTATTATTTTTAAACGCATTTTGTGTCTGCTTTTCAAAATAATTTTCTGATACAATTTTTATCTTTTCACTGATTTTAGCCCCTTCACTTCCTGAAATAGCATATCCAATTAATTTTCTATTTAAAAAACTACTTGGAAGTACATGTGCTATATAAATGACTTCATTGTTATCATTACAATAAGAAGTTATAGATTGATTTATATTTTCAATAACCTCATCTATATCATTGTCATAATTAAACTTTTTCTTACTCCGCTGCTCACCAACAAAATCATCTTGAGCATCAATAACCAAAAGTGCTTTTTTCATTTACCCTCCCCAATTTCTTTACAAATATTGTATTATATTAATTATATGTATAACCTATACAATTAATTAAGTACCTTGCTTTTATTTTATATTAGTTTTATTTTTTGTCAATGTGAAAATTTTATCGTTTTTATTGACTTTTTAATATGAAACCTACTAAATATTTAACATTTCTTCCATTTATATATCATTTCCTTCTGTTTTCTATTATCATTTACACTAAAACAGTATATGTAATTTTAAAATAGAAACTCCTTTAATTCCAATTACAAATTTCTGCTCAAATATTCCTTTTCTCTTTGGATTACTTCCATAATAATTTTTGTGCTATTTACAACATCACCTTTAATATTTAAAGAATGATCTGCATTATGTATTTTCACAAGATTTACATTTTTCATTTTTTCTATTATCTCCACACTCCCTTTTTTTATAAGCGGATCTTTAGTTCCTGTAAATACTAATGATTCTTTATCAATTCCTAATTCAACTGTCTTATCAACAGGTGTAAAATATACATTAATAAAGATATATTTATGAGATCCTTCACTTATAATTTTCTTCTGAATTATTCTCTGAATTACAGTTCCTATACTTTTTCCTATGAAAATTATTTTCTTGTATTTTTCATTTAATGACATACTTATAAGTTCCATAGTTTCGTCAACCACTATTTGAAATTTTTCCTTATCAAATTCCTTTCTGGCTGCTTGAAATCCATATTCTATTGGCAATACATCATATCCAAGTTCTAAACACAATTTTTTAGAATAATCAAGAATAGGCCTGTCTAATGTATATCCTATACCCGGTAGAATAACAGCCAATATATCACTTTTATTCTCAATAACTTTACTTTCAAGATAAACATCATATGAAGATTTTAAAATTCTTTCTTCCCTCATTATATATCCTCCTTGTATAATCTAGTTGTAACATTTGATAGAAAACCATTTATAATTCTAACGAACTATAAGTTTAATTATTCTTAATTTTCAATCTTTGTTGTTTGTTTTAAAATTTTAATATTACAGTTTTACACTTATATAATTTAATATATATGTTTTAATAATAAAACTACATAATAATTAAAAAGATTTCACCCTTCATTGTCAATTGTACATTATTAATTAGAATATATGAATTTTTATATATTGTTTTTCTTATTATTTGTGTCCTTCAAAATGCATAAATGACAAAGCCAGGATATAAACATTTTATAATTCATATCCTGGCACAATCAAATCATAATATATCCTATTTTATAATTGTATATCTAGCTCTACTGGACAATGATCAGAGCCTTCAATTGATGTATGAATCTTAGAATCTTTAAGGTTCTCCTTTAAACATTCTGATACAAGAAAATAATCAATTCTCCATCCAGCATTATTTGCTCTTGCATTAAATCTATATGACCACCATGAATATATTCCTTCAGCATGTGGATAAAAATATCGAAATGTATCTATAAAACCGCAGCTTAACAGTTCAGTCATCTTATTTCTTTCTTCATCACTAAATCCTGCATTTTTTCTATTACTTCCTGGATTTTTAAGATCTATTTCATTGTGCGCAACATTTAAATCACCACATACTATAACAGGCTTATCTTTTTCTATTTCCTTAAGATAATTTCTAAATACATCTTCCCATTCCATTCTATAATCTATTCTTGCAAGGCCCTGCTTGGAATTTGGAGTATACACATTTACAAGATAAAAATTTTCATATTCTAAAGTTATTACTCTACCTTCTTTATCATGTTCTTCAATTCCAAGACCTATCTTTACATTGAGAGGTTTTTCTTTGCTGAATACTGCAGTTCCCGAATAACCTTTCTTTTCTGCATAATTCCAATAATCATAATATCCATCAAGTTCTAAATCGATCTGTCCCTGCTGAAGTTTTGTTTCCTGAATACAAAATATATCTGCATCTACTTCTTCAAAATAATCTAAAAAGCCTTTTTTCACGCAAGCCCTCAGACCATTTACATTCCATGATATTAACTTTTTCAATTTCATCAATCTCCCTATTAAAATCTTCTTCAGTCTTTAAGAAACATATCTATTTTTAATATTTCTATATGCTTCTCTAAAATCATCCATAGTAACAATTGTATCTATACCATTTTCTTCAGGTTCCTCAGCATCTGTAAATGCACTTTCATGATGATTTTCTTTTTCAATTTCCTTTGGTGCCGTATTCTCATTTTGTTCTGATTCATATTCAGAATTTTCCTCTTCAGATTCGTCAGCTGCAACCTCTTTTTCTGCATTTATTACTATAAACTTATTTTCATCTTTTTTATCTTCTTCTCTATTAATTTCCTTTTCAGTTCTTTCAATTGCATTTACTGCTGCCATAAATATTATATCCTTAATGTCTGCTCCTGATACATTGGTAAATTCTTTTGCAAGGACTTCTGAATTAACATCTTCTGCAAGTGGAAGCTTCTCTGGAATATGAACATCAAATATAACCTTTCTTCCCTTTTCATCAGGCATTTTAAACTGAACGCTTGCAAGAATTCTTCTCTTAAATGCTTCATCATAATTTTCTAAAAGATTCGTAGTAAATATTACAACTCCTGAGAATTTTTCAAGTTCTAAAAGCATAACACTTCTTGTTATATTTACACCATAATCTGCTGATTGAGTTATATTTGTGAGACGTTTTCCTAAAAACGAATCTGCTTCTTCAAATACAAGTACAGCATCATCTTCCTTCGCTTTTTCAAAGGCCTTCTTAATATTTTTAGGTGTCTGTCCCACATATTTTGATTCAAGATTTGCATAATTTATTGAATAAATCTTCTTTCCAAGATATTTTCCAACAGCTTCTGCAGCCATGCTCTTTCCCGTACCTGGAGCTCCAAAAAAATTAAATATAACAGGTCTGTTTCCACCATAACTATCTTTAAATCCCCATTGTCTGTATATTATATTTTCATGCTTCTTAATATTTAATGTAGTTATTATTTGTTTCTTTTCTTTTTCTTCAAGATAAACTTGATCCATACTATATCTTGGCTCATAAACATCCATAAATTCATCATTAAATACAGTTTCTTTAAGTTCCTCTTTTTCCTCTCTATTCATGAGTTCTTCAATTTTACTTTCATCATTAGCAATAAGAATTCTCTTATTGCTTGGATTATGTCTTGAATTATTAACTTCACATGCTCTATTTATATCGCTAAACAGCTTATCTACTTTTTCCTCATCAAGAAGTACATCTATTCCATCAACTTTCTTATATTTTGCATCAAGAATTGTTATTCTTGCATTTTTATATTTTCTTGTAATACTCTTTCTTGTTACATTCTCTTTCCCTAAACCACTTATTCCAAACATATTTATTATACCTTCCTTAAATGTATTAATTGCTAAAACTTCTAAACAATATTATGAAACATTTATCAGCAATTTCTAGTTGTCAATTTTAATTTATATAATTATTATGTCACATTTATACAAACAGGCGCAATACTCTAAAATAAATAAAAGAAATTTGTAACAAAGCACAGACAATTTTAAAAAATTATTTAGCTTTCATAGAAGTAACATATGAAATAGAAATCTAATATATTGTATTATATCTGATTAACCAAATATATGTTTCATTCCTGCATATGCTGCTCTGATGATTTATTTATATTTTAAATTTCATGGTGTTGGTAATGAAGAAGACCCAAGATCACTAAGTTTAAATGGTGCAGCATCAGATGGATAAGTAGAAGATTATCAGTTAGAAACTACTGAGCATAAGCCAGATGTAAGATGTAAAAAAATCGCTTTTCCAGAAAAGGAAGTACCAATAACTGGAGAAGCTGTAACCTATCAAATTAATGTAAAAAATTTCAATTCAATAAAAGCCGAATCTGTAACAGTTATTGATGATTTTACTGAACTTCTTGAAGACTTAAAATTTGTAGATGGATATTATATCTTAAATAGTAATCCACCTGTTTTAATCACTGATCTTGACGAACTTAAAACAGGCATAAATATAGGTTCATTATCACAATATGAAGAAGCTGTCTTTACTCTCAATTTTATAGTTAAGTAAATTGTAACAATTAAATAAATCATCTGCTCCTTCTAGATTTTGATGAAAGTTTATTCTTTCCTCCTCTATTAGAGTTTTTAAAAGATTTATCTTGTTTATTTTTTGAACTCCTGTCTTTCATGGTTTTATGATTTTTATTTTCATTGCTTTTTAACTTATTTTTCCCATTATCCAGTTTAAATTTATCATTTCTATTTCCAGACTTATGGTTTTTAAATTTATCTCGTATAAGACATTTAGAACCATTTCCAATCAAATCAGTTCTTCCTGCTTCTGTCAGTGCTTCATAAACAAGATTGTAATATTTAGGATTTCTATATTGAAGCAGAGCTCTCTGCATTGCTTTTTCATGCTTTGTTTTTGGGACATAAACTTCCTTCATGGTTATTGGATCTATACCTGTATAATATATTGTCGTTGAAGGTGTTCCTGGAGTGGGATAAAAATCCTGTACCTGTTCTGGATGATAATTTATATCTCTTAAATATTCTGCAAGTTCTATTGCACAATCCAATGTACTTCCTGGATGTGAAGACATTAAATAAGGTACTATATACTGTTTTTTCCCTATTTTTTTTGTTATTTTATTAAATTTGTCTACAAATTTATTATATGTATCTCCGCTTGGTTTACCCATATACTTTAATACCTGTTCTGAAACATGTTCTGGTGCTACCTTAAGCTGTCCGCTTACATGATACTCAACAAGTTCTTTAAAGAAAGTATCATCTTTATCAGCCATTATATAGTCATATCTAAGTCCTGAGCGTACAAAAGCTTTTTTTACTCCAGGCATTTGTCTTATACTTCTCAATAAATCCAGATATTCAGTGTGATCAACATTCATATTACTACACACCTTTGGAGAAAGACATTCTTTTCCCTTACATGCACCAAAAGCAAGCTGTCTATCACATGCAGGTTTTCTAAAATTGGCTGTAGGTCCTCCAACATCGTGTATATATCCTTTAAAATCTGGAAGATGTGTTATTTCTTCAACTTCCTTTAATATAGATTCCTTGCTTCTGCTTTGAACAACTCTGCCCTGATGAAGCGTAATAGCACAGAATTTACAGTCTCCAAAACATCCTCTTGAACTTACAGTACTAAATTTCACTTCTTCAATTGCAGCAATTCCGCCATACTTCTCATATATTGGATGATAATTTTTCATGTATGGAAGATCATAAACCTCATCAAGTTCCTCTCTGTTTAAAGGAGGCTGTGGTACATTCTGAACCATGTACATATCTCCGTGCTTCTGTACAATTACCTTTCCTCTTACAGAATCCTGTTCCTGATACTCTACTTTACTTGCATATGCATATTTCTTTTTATCATTAACAACTTCCTTATATGATGGAATTTCAATATAATCCTGTACATAATCCAAATTACGCGCAAGATAACATGTTCCTCTTACATAATTTATGTCTTTAGCACGCACTCCGTTTTTTAATCCTTCAGCAATCTCAACTATAGGTTTTTCACCCATTCCATATATTAAAAGATCAGCACTGCTATCCAAAAGTATAGATTTTCTAACTTTGTTTTCCCAATAGTCATAATGCGCAAATCTCCTAAGGCTTGCTTCAACTCCACCAATTACAATATCAATATCCTTGTATGCTTCTCTTATTTTATTGCAATATACAATAGTTGCATAATCAGGCCTAAGTCCCATTTTCCCACCTGGAGAATACATATCCTTTTCTCTTCTCTTCTTGCTTACTGTATAATGATTAACCATTGAATCCATGTTTCCCGCATTAACCAGAAATGCATATTTAGGACGTCCTAATTTCTGAAAATCATAAATATTCTTCCAGTCAGGCTGAGGTATAATTCCTACTTTATATCCATTATGTTCAAGTACCCTTGATATGATTGCAGTTCCAAAGCTGTGATGATCAATATATGCATCTCCAGTTACAATTATAAAATCACACTGCTCCCATCCTCTTTCATCCATATCACGTCTGCTTATGGGCAGAAATTTTTTCTCACTTGTCATCTTTTCACCTGCTCATTAAAAAAAATAGATTATATAAATTAAAATTTCATTTTCTAAAGTTTTTCTCCATTTTAATTGAAATATCTTCATTATATTATCACTCATAATAGTGTATATTGTTTAAATGTTTCAGTCAAGAAATTATCTTAATATACATAAAAAGCTTGTTTAAGAAAAGTAATTCGCATTTCTTAAACAAGCTCTATGAATATATTACTATTCAATAATAAATTTGTCTATTTTTTCTTTTAATTCTGAAATGGAATCTAAAATTTTCTCTGATACTTTCTCTATTTCATTAACTGTACCTTGGAATTCAGATGAAGTTGCTGCAACTTCCTCTGTGCTTGCAGAAACTTCTTCTGCTGCTGCACTTGCATTTTCCACTATGTTTATGATTCCCTTCTTTTTTGTATTGATTTCTTCTGATGCTTTAGATATATCAGCAATTTTAGGTGTAATTTCTTCAAGTCCATTTGTAATTTTGTTAAATGATTCAACAGTTCCTTCTATCTTACCTTTTTGTATTGTAACCTGTGAATTTATATGTTCAGTTGATTCAATAATATTTTGACATTCATCTGAAATACTTTTTATTATGCTTCCAATTTCACTTACAGATTTTTTACTCTCATCTGCAAGTTTTCTCACTTCTTCAGCAACAACACTAAAGCCTTTTCCAGCTTCTCCTGCCCTTGCTGCTTCTATAGCCGCATTTAAGGCAAGCATTTGAGTTTGTTCTGCAATTGATTCTATTGAACTTGTAATATTTCCTATAGATGATGTTTTTTCATTCATCTTTTGAACCTGTTCACTAAACATGTTAAAACTATTTTCAAAATTTCTCACTACAGATTGAAGCTGTCCAATATTTTTATTACTGTCATCTACTTGCTTTTCAATAACTTCTGATATTTGAGCCAGTTCATCAATGCTCATATTCATTGTATTTATATTGTCTCCAAATTGATTCATATTAGTATTAGCTTCCAAAAGCTGCTGTGCTTGACTTGTATTAGCTTGAGCTGTTTCATCCATAGCTGCTGAAATATCTTTTGACCCAACTTTAATGTGTTCAGATGACTCTCCCAGTGTATCTGCTTGAACTTTAAGCATCTGCACATTATTCTTTACTCCTGAAACAATATCTTTAATAGAATCTATCATTATATTTAATGATCTATATATTTCTCCAACTTCGTCTTCCTTTTTTATTTCAGCACTATCTAGTTCTTGATTAAAATTACCATTTGCTAAAATAGATAAACTATCTTTTAATTTAATTAGCCTTTTACCAATACTTTCGCCAAAAAGCCATCCAAATACCACTAACATAACAATTCCTATAACAGCAACACCTATAAATATTTTCATTATTCTTTGAGAATCTTTATCTACAATACTGCTTTCAATTTCTAACGCAATAGACCATCCATTTGTTCCTTCTATAGGCGCATATACAACATATTTTTCTGTACCATCATTAAATTTCTTTATTCCTGTATCGCCTGCAATCATAGAATTATAAATTTCATTTGCTTCTTTTAATGATGGATTATCTTGTGATTCTTCTATTAAATTCATTTGATTTTTTACATCATCCAAATCATCTGATGCAATAACTACATCTTTGTTACTTATTATGTATGATTTTCCTGTTCCATTGTAATATTTCAAATTTTTTATTTATTCTGATAAAAAGCTTGAATCAAATGTACATGTAATTGCACCTTTAACTTCACTTCCATTTTTAATAGGAACCATAGTATATATTATTTGTTCATCTGTGCCCTTTATAAAAGATGGATTACTTATATAAAATTCAGTCCCTTTCATTGCATTTTTAAAATATTCTTTTTCAGAAACATCATTTGAAAATCCATCTGTAGAAACAAGATTTCCTTCTGAATCAACATGTCCAATTGAACGCAATCCAAGTTCATTTATATATTTTAAAAATCTCTCATTTTTATCTTCTGCTGATAAACTCATATCTGAAACGGTTTCATCTGCTGCAATTGTTTTACTTATCTTTACAATATTGTTCATTCTTTCTTCAATTATTATACTTTGATCATTGATTATTCTTTCCATACTTTGATATTTTGTCTCATTAAAACTCTTATTGATAACTATAAAAGTTCCTGCAAAAGCAATTCCAAAAATCAGAATAGATATACATGTTATTTTTATTATTATATCTAATTTTATACTTTTAGTTTTGCTCATTTATACACCTCCCATAATACTCTAATACATTTCTTACAATATGTAATTATACTAAATTATCTTTTTTGTCAATATATGAATTATTTTATAAGTATAATTCGTCTATATTTATTATTTTTTCTTTTTATTTGTCGAATAACAGTTCTGCTGTACCTGGCCAGCTTTAAAATTAATCTTCAAATGCATTTTCATTTTATTTTGCAAAATAAAAAATAGAGTATGCAAAACTTATTCTCAGCTTCACATACTCTATTTACAATTTATGCAGATTTATTTTTTAACAATATAAATTAATAGATGCTTTAATTTTTAAATGAATGGATTGGTGATGGAATTCTTCCTCCTCTGTTAGCAAATGCTTCAGAAGATTTTTCATTGACTTTCATTACTGGAGCTCTTCCAAGAAGTCCTCCAAATTCAACCATATCTCCAACCTTGCATCCTGGTGCTGGAATTATTCTTACAGCTGTTGTCTTATTATTTATTACACCAATTGCAGCTTCATCAGCAATCATTCCTGAAATTGTTGATGCTGGTGTATCTCCAGGTATTGCTATCATATCAAGTCCTACTGAACATACACAAGTCATTCCTTCTAATTTTTCTAGATTTAATGAACCGCTTACAACTGCATCTATCATTCCATGGTCTTCAGAAACTGGTATGAAAGCTCCACTTAATCCTCCAACGTGACTGCAGGCCATAACTCCACCTTTTTTAACAGCATCATTAAGCATTGCAAGTGCTGCAATTGTACCATGAGTTCCAACTTGTTCTAATCCTATTTCTTCTAATATTTCAGCAACTGAATCACCAACTGCTGGTGTAGGTGCTAATGATAAATCCACTATTCCAAATGGAACGTTTAATCTCTTAGATGCTTCTTTAGCAACAAGTTCTCCCATTCTTGTAACCTTGAATGCTGTCTGCTTTATTGTTTCAGCAACAACATCAAATGACTCTCCTCTTACTTTTTCAAGAGCTCTCTTTACAACTCCTGGTCCACTTACTCCTACATTTATGATTCTTTCTGCTTCTCCAATTCCATGAAATGCTCCTGCCATAAATGGATTATCTTCTACTGCATTAGCAAAGATAACAAGCTTTGCACATCCAAAACCATGAGTATCTTTAGTTAATTCTGCTGTCTGTTTTACAATATGCCCTAAATCTCTTACGGCATTCATATTTATTCCAGTCTTTGAAGAACCTACATTTACAGATGAACATACCAATTTTGTTGTAGCAAGTGCTTCTGGAATAGAGCTTATTAATATTTTATCGCCCTTTGTGCATCCTTTATGTACTAATGCAGAAAAACCACCTAAGAAATCTATTCCAAGTGTTGCTGCTGCTTTATCTAATGTTTCTGCAAACTTGACATAACTTGTTTCATTTGTAGCTCCACCTATAAGAGATATAGGAGTTACTGATACTCTCTTGTTTACTATTGGAATACCGAATTCTGATTCTATCTGTCTTCCAACAGTTACTAGTTTTTCTGCTGATTTTGTTATCTTATCATATATTTTAATTCTTGCTTTATCTCCATCTGGATCTATACAGTCAAGTAAAGAAATACCCATTGTTATAGTTCTTACATCGAGTTTTTCTTCCTCAATCATCTTTATTGTCTCTAGTATATTATTGCTGTTCATATATATATGCCCCTCCTGATTATAGTGAATGCATTGACTTAAAGATTTCTTCTCTTTGAATCTTTATATCCACACCTAATTTCTTTCCTTCTTCAGTTAATGCTGCTCTCACTTCATCAAAATTTCCTTTCATTTCACTACAGTCAAGCATCATCATCATTGTAAAGAAATCCTGCATTATAGTTTGGTTAACATCCAAAATGTTGATGTTGAATTCTAACATCTTTGCACTTACTCCTGCTATAATACCTACTTTGTCCTGCCCTATTACTGTTAATATTGCTTTCATGCTCATCTACTCCAATCATAATTTATTGCTACTATAATTCTATAATTTATATGAGTCTTTGTCAATTTATTACTTAATATGAATATTTTTTTCGAGTTTTTTAACAATCCTTATTACATTACTAAATAACATTTTTTGCAATGTATATATAAATTCCATCCAGATAGTTTCTTTTCTTATATTTTCAACAACTTTAAATATAGCTTTATGTAACAATGTTGTTGATATTTCATGAAATCATAGAATGAAAGTAATAGTCCAACTTTTTTAATATATTGATAATAGATTATAAACAAAAAACTATATTCAAATAATTTTTTATATCATCCAAATATAGTTTTTTATTTAACAAATTTATATTTCAAATCATTTTAGTTATTTGCTGTTTTTTCAAATTGAGAATTATATAAATTAGTGTAAAATCCATTCATCGCCATAAGCTGTTCATGGTTTCCCTGTTCTATAATGTCTCCATCCTTAAGAACTAATATTATATCTGCATTTTTTATGGTAGAAAGTCTGTGTGCTATTATGAAACTAGTTCTTCCTTTCATAAGATTATCCATAGCTTTTTGTATCTTTAACTCTGTCCTCGTATCCACTGAACTTGTTGCTTCATCAAGAATCAATATTTTAGGATTCTTTAATATTGCACGTGCAATTGTAAGAAGCTGTTTCTGTCCCTGAGACACATTTGCTGCCTCTTCATCTAATAACATATCATATCTTTCATTAAACATATTTATAAATTCATCTGCCTCTGCATTTTCAGCAGCCTTATATACTTCTTCATCACCTGCTTTTAGATTTCCATATCTTATATTTTCCTTTATTGTTCCATTAAATAGCCACGTTTCTTGAAGAACCATTCCAAAAAGCTTTCTAAGATCCCTTCTGTTGAAATTATATATGCTTTTGCCATCAACCAATATATCTCCACTATTTATATCATAAAATCTCATGAGAAGCTTTATAAGTGTAGTCTTACCTGCTCCTGTAGGCCCTACAATAGCAACTTTTTTCCCCTGGCATACCTTAAGACTGAAATCATGTATTATAGTCTTATCTTTATAATACCCAAACTCAACATTTTTAAATTCCACACTTCCTCTTATATTGTCTATACTTTCTGGATTAGCCACATACTGTACTTCTTCTTTTTCTTCCAAAAATTCAAAAATCCTTTCTGATGAAGCAGCTATGGATTGAAGCATATTAGATATCTGTGCGATCTGAGATAGAGGCTGTGTAAAGCTTCGTGTATACTGAATGAAAGATTGTATATCACCTACGCTTATCCTGTCCTTTATTGCAAAATATCCCCCAAGTATAGCTACAGACACATAGCCTATGTTGCTTATAAACATCATTAAAGGCTGCATAAGTCCTGAAAGGAACTGAGATTTCCATGCACTTTCATATAAAATTATATTATCATTATTAAATTTTTCTATTGCATCATCTTCTCCATTAAACGCTTTTACAATATTATGTCCTCCATAAACTTCTTCTATCTGGCCATTTACATGACCAAGATAATCCTGATGTTTTTTAAAATATTTTTGCGATTTTTTCGCTATGAAACTTATGAATAAAATTGATATAGGCACTATAAGAATTACCATTAATGTCATTACTATATTTATTGTAAACATCATATATATTATCCCAACTACAGTTGTCACTGAAGTTATAATCTGAGTCATACTTTGATTAAGACTCTGATTTAAAGTATCGATATCATTTGTCACTATAGATAAAACTTCTCCATGATTTTTCTTATCAAAATAATTCATGGGCATCCTGTTTATCTTTTCTATCATTTCCTTTCTAAGACGATATGTAAGCTTTTGAGAAATATTAGTCATTATATATCCCTGAAAAAATGAAAATATCATACTTATAAGATATATTATAATAAGACCTGTCAAAATATCTCTTATCTTTGTAAAATCAATACCAGCACCGCCTGATAATTTGTTTAATATTCCATTAAATACTTCAGTTGTGGCCTTTCCCAGAATCTTAGGACCTACAACCGAAAAAAAAGTGCTTCCCATTGCAAATATTATTACAAGGCTTATAGAGATTTTATATACAAGCAAATATTTGAAAAGCTTTTTCATGCTTCCTTTAAAGTTTTTAGCTTTAACCTTTCCGCCTTTCATTCCACCCATCATGCCAATCCCTCCCATTGGAGGCCTCATATTTTTATTTTCTTTACTCATATGCAAGTTCCTCCTTTGAAAGCTGTGACAATGCTATCTGTCTGTATATATCACAATTTTTCATAAGTTCTTTATGGGTTCCACACCCAACAATTCGTCCCTTATCCAAAACAAGTATCTCGTATGCATCCATAATTGTGCTTATTCTTTGTGCAACAATTATTTTTGTAGTATTTTTTGTTTCTTCTTTTAAGGCTTTTCTCACAGCAACATCAGTTTTATAATCTAATGCTGAAAAACTGTCATCAAAAACAAGTATTTCTGGTTCCTTTATTACAGCCCGGGCTATTGACAGTCTCTGCTTCTGGCCTCCCGATACATTTGTTCCTCCCTGAGATATAGGAGTATCATATCCCTCACTTTTATTTTCAATAAAATCTTTTGCATTTGCAATTCTGGCTGCCTTTTTCATTTCACTGTCTTTTGCATTTTTTCTTCCATATTTTATATTGGATTTTATTGTTCCTGAAAACAGTACACCTTTCTGAGGTACAAATCCTATTTTTTCTCTTAAATCATGCTGGCTCATATTTCTTATATCTACTCCATCAACCAGTATTTTTCCAGATGTTACATCAAAAAATCTCGGAAGAAGGTTTACAAGAGTTGATTTTCCACTTCCTGTACTTCCTATTATAGCTGTCACTTTTCCTGGTTTAGCTGTAAATGATATATCACTTAATACCTCTTCTCCATCAGGATATTGAAAATATACATTTTTATATTCAACATACCCCCTTCTATTTACATTTATATTCTGTGATGAAATTGGATCAATTATTGAAACTTTTGTCTCTAATACTTCTTTAATACGTTTTGCTGAAACAAGAGCTCTTGGAAAAATCATTGAAACCATGGAAATCATTAAAAACGACATTACTACCTGCATTGTATATTGTATAAATGCCATAAGATCGCCCACTTGCATATTCCCATAATCAATCTGTTTTGAACCTATCCACACAATCAATACTGTTACTGCATTCATTATAAACATCATTGCAGGCATCATTGAGGTCATTATCCTGCTCACAAAAAGATTTGTACCTGTAAGTTCTTTATTTGCATCATCAAATCTCTTTTCTTCATATTCTTCTGTAACAAATGCTCTTATTACAGGAATTCCCGTAAGTATCTCTCTTGTGATCATATTCACTTTATCCACCAGAATCTGAATTTTTTTAAATTTAGGAATCACCATTCCAAATAAGATACTTATTATAACAAGTATTGCTCCTACTGCAGCGGCTATTATCCAGGTCATTGAACGATTTGTATCCAGTACTTTTATTATTCCTCCTATTCCTAGTATAGGTGCAAAAAAAAGTATTCTTAACATCATTACAATAAATGTCTGAATCTGTACTATATCATTTGTTGTTCTTGTTATCAAAGAAGCTGTTGAAAATTTATCGAATTCTCTGCTTGAAAAACTTATTACTTTGCTAAAAACCTCTTTTCTCAAAGTTTTAGCAAGACCAGCAGCAACTCTTGAAGCGAAAAAAGAAACGAGTATTATAGCTATTCCACCAATAAGAGCAACTCCTATCATTTTTATTCCTACGTTAAATATGTAATTCAATTGCTTCTTATCAGTATCTATACCAATTGACTCATACTCATTTTTTACATAGGAAACCGCTTTTTGAGACAAAAACATTTCAGGAATACTATTGAGTTCATCATTAATATTTTCAACAATATTATAACGGCTTTCATCTGGAAGCATTGCAATAAGCTGAAATATATCACTGCTGTCTCCAACCATTCCTTCTGGCATAAAATTTATTATGTTTTGCTTAAATGCTGCTGCCATATTTTCATCATTTTCAAAGCTTTCTACTACTATAATTGCTTTTGAAAAAATGTCATCCAGCCTTTCAGATGAATCCTTATCGGAAGTTTTCTTATATAAAGAAACATTCTCTAATTCAGGATATTTTTCTACATATACATCATATTCATTTTGAGGGAGATTTTCTTTACTCAATAATACATAATTATAATTTACATAATCCTTGTCACCTTTATTCATAAAAAGAACCAGTCTATCAAATTCACTTTTTCTTATAATATCAGGTGCAGTTTCTTTTATCCCCCTCTGCTGAATTCCTATATCAACAATATTAGAAGTATATTGTGGAAGTGATAAATCACTCAATGCCTGTATAGCCAGCAATATTATTATCACTAATATTATTAATGAGTATTTTTTTAAGTACTTAATTATTAAAACCAATATAATGCCATCCTTTCCTTTAGAATATATGCTTAGTCTTTCCTTAAAAATTAACTTAATTCAATATTTTACTGGCTTATACTGATTTTTATTCCTATTATAGTTAATATATACATATATATTGTAATTGATAATTAACGATGAAATTTTTTCCAAAATTTCTTTGATATTTTTATATGTGTTAGATAAATTTTAGCTGTAGTTTTAATTTTGCAATAAATATTATTTTTCTATGAAAAGTAATATTTATAGTTGAATTACAGATATGACTGATTGAAATTATCAGATAAATTGTGAACTGAAATTTAGAATAAAAAGATATGTTTAATAACAAAACAACAGACAGGAAATAATTCATGCCTGCTGTAATTAATCTTTATTAATTTTTATCCTGTATTCTTACGGTTTCAAGATGCTCAGGTGACAATCTTGGATGATGCTTTGATTTTGAATAATCATTAGAAAAATACACTTTTAAACTTTCTTTATTATTCTCTGCATCAACTGCATACATAACATTTTGAACATATCCATGGATGAAATCATCTTCACTGAAGGACAGATGTATTTCAGTCCCAACCTTAGTTATAACATTCAAGACATCATTTAAATCCTTTGAATCTTTTGTAAATACAACATCTCCACTATCTAAAAGGCAAAATTCAACCTTCATAGCTTTCATCCCTTTCATAATTTATGTTTTTATAAATTATATTATAATCGCTTTGTTATTTAAATTCAAATTCTATGTCCAAACCTCACCCATTCATTTTACTTCGATATATTTAATAAAATTCAATATATCGTTTTTTGTTTTTTGAAATATTATGTTATTATGTTAATATAAGCTAATTTTTATGGAGGAAAAATTTATGTACTTATTAACATCATAAGGCATATTTCTTATCTGCCTTGCTTGTCTTGTTTTTGTTTTTTATAAAGTTGCTATTGCTGAATCAAAAAAGAAAAAATAATTATTAAAAAATAAAAATCACATAAACTTCTTTATGAATTATAAACTTCTAAAGAATTATAAAAGCCGCTGTTTCAAACAATGTTCAAAACAGCGGCTTTTATAATTAAAATTAATCTCTTAAAGTAGCTCCAAGTTTATATTCTAAAGATCTTAATATCTTATCGTGTACCTTGTTTACTTCTTTATCATTTAATGTTTTATTTTCATCTCTATAAGCAATTGCATATGCTATGCTCTTCTTACCTTCTGGAATCTGCTTACCTTTGTAAATATCGAATAATTCAACTTTTTCAACTAGATTTCCACCAGCTTTTTTTATAGTATCTTCAATTTCCTGAACCAATACTTCATCATCAACAAGTAGTGCTATATCTCTTGTTACTGCTGGGAATTTAGGCAATGCCTTATATTTTCTTTCAAGGTCTGCACTTTCATATAATGCATCTAAGTTTATTTCAGCAACATAGCATGATTCATCTATACCATAATTTTCAGTAACATCTAAGTGAACTTCTCCTAAAGTACCAACTACATTTTTACCTATAACAAGCTTAGCAGTTTTACCTGGATGATAACTTACATTTTCGCTTTCTCTTTCATATTTAGCACTCTTTATTCCAAGACCTTCAACTATATTTTCAACTGCACCTTTAAGATCTAAGTAGTCACAGTCTCCATACATACCTATAGTTAATATGTTTCTTTCAGTTGGAATCTTATTTTCATCTTCATTCTTTATATAGATTTTACCCATTTCAAATAATCTTACATAAGAATTATTTCTTGAATAGTTTCTTGCCAAACATTCCATCATTGAAGGTAATGTTGAAGTTCTCATAACACTATAATCCTCACCTAATGGATTCTTTATCTTAACTACATTCCTTAATTCACTGTCTGCTGGAAGATTAATTTTGTCAAATACCTTTGGAGACACAAATGAGTAACTGATTGACTGATTTAATCCACTTCCAGTAGCAAGCATAACTACTTTGTCATCTAAAATTCTCTTTCTATACTTTGGTTCTCTTCCAGTAGAAACAGAGAATATTGTAGCAGGTATAACATCATATCCATGAATTCTTGCAACTTCTTCCGCAATATCTTCTCTTATTGCTATATCAACTCTAAATGTTGAAGCTGTTACAACTAAATTGTCTCCATCTATTTCTGTAAATAAATCGACACTGTCTAAACATCTCTTCATTTCTTCTTTAGAAATATCAGTTCCTAGGAATTTATTGATCCATTTTGAATCAACAACTACTTTTCCTGCTTCTTTTTTCTTATTATATATATCAATAGTTCCATCTACAACTTCACCAGCACCTAATTCACATATTAATGCACATGCTCTGTTTATTGCAAGTTCTGCTAAATTTGGATCTATGTCTTTTTCAAATCTGCTTGAAGCCTCACTTCTTAAGTTTAGCTTTTTAGAATTTACTCTTATATTAGTTCCATCAAAATTAGCAGATTCAAATATGATTTCAGTTGTATCTTCTTTAACCTCTGAATTTAATCCACCCATAATTCCTGCAAGACCTATAGTTGTATCACTATCCTTAATACAGATCATAGAATCATCTAATTCTCTTTCAGTTTCATCTAAAGTAGTAAATTTTTCACCAGCTTTAGCTCTTTCAACTACTATTTTATTAGTAGAGATTTCTCTTGCATCATATGCATGCATTGGCTGACCTAATTCAATCATGACAAAGTTTGTTATATCAACAATATTGTTTATTGGTCTTACACCAGCTTCAAGAAGTCTTTCCTGCATCCATCCTGGAGATGGCTGAACTTTTACATTCTTGATTTTTCTTGCCATATATCTTAGGCATAATTCATCTTTAACTTCTACTTTTAATTCATCATTTATATTTCCTGCACCAGTAACCTTGTATTCTAAATTTGGCATCTTATAAGATGTTCTAAGTGCTGCTGCTGTTTCTCTTGCCATACCAACAATACTTAGACAGTCTGGTCTATTTGAAGTTATTTCAAAATCTAAAATAGCCTTGTTTAATTTAAGTACTTCCTTAATATCTTTTCCAAGTGGAGTATCAGCAGGAAGTATCATTAATCCATGAACAGGTTCATCTCCTGCAATTCCTAATTCTTCTTCAGAGCAGAACATACCATTTGATACTTCTCCTCTCAATTTACCTTTTTTAATTCTTGTTCCATCAGCTAATGTTGAACCATGAAGTGCCACTGGAACAATATCCTGTTCCTTCATATTAGTAGCTGCTGTTACTATCTGTATGCTTTCTGATCCAATATCAACCTGACATATGCTTAATTTTTCAGCATCAGGATGTTTTACTATTTGAGTAATTTTTCCTGTTACTACCTTATCTATTGTATCACCTTGTATTATTAATTCTTCAAGCTGTGATCCAGTTAAAGTTAATTTATCTCCTAATTCTTTAGGGCTTACATTTATTTCAACATAATCCTGTAACCAATTAAATGGTACTTTCATAATTTATTCTCCTCCTCATTTTACTGAATTAATCTAATTTAAAGCTCATTAAATCATCCAGTTTTCAAGTTTATCAAGTCAAATCTGCTCATTTAAGATTCAGATTTTAAAATTATATTGTAATTAAAATTTTCATTCTAGAATTGATCTAAAAATCTCATATCACTTTCATATAACAATCTGATATCATCAATACCGTATTTAAGCATAACCATTCTGTCTACACCAAAACCAAAAGCAAATCCGCTGTATACTTCAGGGTCTATTCCACAATTTCTTAAAACCTGAGGATGAACCATACCACATCCTAAAATTTCAATCCATCCGCTGTTTTTACATACTCTGCATCCTTTTCCTCCACATACAAAACAAGTTGCATCCATTTCAGCTGATGGTTCTGTAAATGGGAAGTGATGTGGTCTGAATTTAGTTTGAACCTTATCTCCAAACATTTTCTTCGCAAATAATTCAAGAGTTCCTTTTAAATCTGCAAATGTAACTCCTTTATCTATAACAAGACCTTCCATTTGATAGAATATTGGTGAATGTGTTGCATCAACAGAATCTGCTCTATAAACTTTACCTGGTGAAATCATCTTTATTGGAGGTTTCTGATTTTCCATAACTCTTGCCTGAACTGGTGAAGTCTGAGTTCTAAGAACTATATTATCGTTTATATATAATGTATCCTGTTCACTTCTTGCTGGATGATTTTTGGGAATGTTTAATGCTTCAAAGTTATAATGATCATATTCAACTTCTGGACCTTCTTCAATTGTAAATCCCATAGAAACAAATATATCTTCCATAGTTTGGATAGTTAATTCCAATGGATGTCTCTTTCCTATTACTTTTTTCTTTCCTGGAAGTGAAATATCTATAGTTTCACTTGCAAGTTTTTCAGCCTTTTCTTTATCTTTTATAGCTTTTACTGCAGCTTCAAGTTTTTCTTCAACAGCAGCCTTGGCTTCATTTACCAATTTACCTACTAAAGGTCTTTCTTCTGGAGCTACAGAACCCATTCCTCTCAATATAGTAGTAAGTTCTCCTTTTTTACCTAAAAACTTTACTCTTACTTCTTCTAATTTTTCACTAGTTTTAGAATTATTTATCTGTTCTAACGCAAGTGCCTTTAATTCTTTAAGTTTTTCTTTCATGTTCTTTCTCCTTTCAATAATTCATGCCTCTATCTTTATGTATTAGACATAAAAAAAACGCCCCTCCAAAAAAGGGACGAATTATCCGCGTTACCACCCTGATTGACATCAACAATTAATGTCCAGCTTAATTTAAATAACGATATTTACATACCGCCAGGTGCTACTATTATTTCACATCTGGAACTCCTGAGTGAACTTCACCATTACTTAATTTAAAAAGACTTTCAGTCCATTGGTCTTTTCTCCCTGAAAACTCCATAAAAGTTACTCTCTCAATCACAATTTTTTATATATTAAATTAGTACAACTAATTATACAAATAATGAATAAAAATTTCAAGTCCTGAATCAATCTTTTATGTATTTCACCTAAATTCGAATCCATTTTGTCATCTATAAAGTTAAAATTATATCATTTAAGTCACATTTTAAAAAATCAATCAAGCGAACTTCCTGCCAGATATCCAGTAGAAAATGCCATTTGAAGATTGTATCCTCCTGTTTCTGCATCAATATCAATTACTTCTCCGGCAAAATATAGATTCCTAATAATCTTAGATTCCATTGTAGATGCATTTATTTCCTTAACACTAATCCCTCCAGAAGTAACTTGAGCTGCCTTAATTGTAAGTGTTTCTCTTGCTGTAAGCTTCATTTCTTTTATATATTCAATTATTTTATTTTCATCTTCCTTTTTTAAATCACTTCCTTTAATTTCAGAAAGTCCAAGTAAATTAAATATTTCCTTTAAAAAATTCTGTGGAAGTATCCCTCTTAAATTATTAAGTGCAGTTTTTGATGGATTACTTCTTATTATTTGTGATAATTGTTCCCTTGATTTATCCTTTACAAAATCCAATATAATCTGTACTTCTCCATCTGCAAGTGCTTTATTTATATACGATGAGATCTTTAGTACTCCTGGTCCTGATATTCCAAAATGAGTAAATATCATATCTCCTGTCTTTTCTATCTTCTTCTTTTTGACTTTAGCAGAAATAACCACATTTTTCATAGATATTCCTTGAAGGGACTTCACAAATTCTTCTTTGATAACTAATGGTATTAATGCAGGATATATAGGTGTTATAGTATGACCATATTTTTTTAAAACATCATACATAAATCCATCTGAACCCGTATCTGGAAAACTCTTTCCTCCAGTTGCAATAATAATTTTATCTCCCAATATTTTATGTCTATCTTCTGTTATGATTCCTTTAATTTCCCCATCTTCTACTATTAAATCTTCAATCTTTGTATTATATTTAATTGTTATATTATTAGCAATCAAATCATTTTTTAATACTTTAATAACTTCATCAGCTTTATCACTCTTTGTATATATTTTTTGATCCTGCTCTTCCTTATATTCCAAACCATGTTCTGAAAAATATTCTAAAAGAGAATAATTAGAAAATGTATATAAAGCACTATATAAGAATTTATTATTTGTAACAATTTTATCAAAAAATTCTTCAATATCTCTGTTATTCGTTATATTGCATCTTCCGCCACCAGTAAGTTTAAGCTTTGCTCCTATTTGACTATTTCTCTCTATTAAAACAACTTCGTTATTTTTTGAACTGCTTAGTGCCGCCATAATTCCAGCAGGACCTGCACCAACAACAATAACCTTTGCCATCACTACACCTCGCTATATTTCATTTGTTCTTTATGATTATAACATAAATAAATCACCCCACAAAAATACAATTAGTATACTTTTATGAGATGATTTATCTTTACTTATAGTTATTAATTTTTAATTAAAACTATCTCAATAACACTTTCAGAAATTCATTTTAATAATTTATTTTATCTTTCACACACATTAATTCAATTTTAGAAAGATTATTTCCCATTCCCTCTTTATCTACCCTTGCAATTATATCTGTTTCTATAAAATCACCTGCAACCTGTATATTATTATCTTTAGCAAACTTTATCATTTTATTATAATATGTTCTATTGTCAAATGAATTATTAGTAATATACATAGTCAGATATGTTCCCTCTGGCATAGTCATCATATTTTCATCTTTATACTCAATATTGTTAAATAAATGAATGGACTGCTCTTTAACTACCACTTTATCGTGCTTTACAAAATCATCATAAGAAATTCTGAATCCAATGTCATTGCTAAGTATGCCTCCAAATTTTTTCTCTGCATCAAGAATAACTTTTCTAAGATTCATCTCGAGTTCTTCCTGAGTTTCTGAAACATAATCATATTTTATATAATATCTTTCCTTATTATATACCAGTACAATATTATCAATTCCAGCATTAACAGATTCTTTAATCCTTCCTTCAAAATTGCTAAGATGTAATTTCATATTTTCTAATATTCTTATTTTTTCTCCAATTACTTCTTTCTGTTTTATGATTATATCCAGCATAGACTCTATTGAACTATCTCTATTTATTAGTTTCTTTATTTCTTCTAAAGATAATCCCATAGTTTTACACATTTTTATAGAATCAAGTTTTATAAACTGATCTACAGAATAATATCTATATCCACTTTCACTGTTTATATAAGCAGGTTTTAATAGATCCAGCTTATCATAAAGCCTTAATGTCTGAGTTGATATATTAAACATTTTAGAAATTTCTCCAATAGAAAAATATGTTGACATATTACAAAGTTCTCCTAAACAATTAATTTAATTAACTGCTGCTATATATTTTTCTGTATATTTAGGAACATTAGCAACAATTACTGATACTGTTAAAGATAAAAATTCTGACATGAGAAGACTCAGCCATATTCCATTTATTCCAAATAATTTGGCAAGTATGAACACACTTCCTGGAAGAAATACTACTGATCTAAGCATGCAAAGCATATTGGAATATTTAGGAGCTTCCACAGCCTGATAATAAACAGTTATAGTAAGATTTAATCCTACAATGAAAAAGCCTAAATTAATAAGGTTTAATCCATTATAAGCAATTTCAACTACTGTATTATCAAAAGTAAATATTCCTATAAGTTCTCTTCCAAATACAAAACAAATGATTACAAATACAGCTGTTATGATTATAGAGGTTATATTTGAAATCTTATATATATGAATCATATTTTTAGATTTCTTTGCTCCAAAATTATAACTTATAAGAGGCTGCGCACCAAATGTTATTCCTAAAAGCACCATATAAATATTAGTAGTTATATAATTTATTATGCTGAAAGCAGACAATCCTATTTCACCTGCAAAATTAACAAGGGCTAAGTTTTGTACAAAGATAATGACTGAAAATGAAGCTTCTGCAAAAAATGATGGTATTCCTATCTTTATAAATTCCATTATAACATTTTTCTTAAGTTTTACATTTCCAAAACTCAGCCTGCCTTTCTTTTTTATAAAATGAGGCAGTACAATTGATACTGTAACTAGCTGTCCAAGTCCTGTTGCAATAGCTGCTCCTTTAATTCCCATTTGGAATGGAAATATGAACAAGTAATCAAGAAATATATTAGTAATAGCTCCTGCAATTGTAGATATCATTGCCAGTTTTGGTCTGTTATCATTTCTCACAAAACTATTTAAAGCTATTCCGATTAAATTTGGTATACAAAAAAGAGAATAGTATTTAAGATATTCAGAAGCAAAAGGTTTTAATACCTCTGTTGCACCAAGTAATACTACAATCTGACTAGAAAAAACTGAACAGATAATGCTTATTCCAATACTTAAAACTAAAAGAAATTTGAAAACCTGTCTGAATACCATAACTCCCTCTTCATCATTTCCTGCTCCAAAATTCTTTGATACAAGTGCTCCTCCTCCAACAGCAAACATAGTAGCAATTCCAAAAAACATTATTGTAAGAGGCATAACTATATTGACTGCTGCAAGTGCCATGTCTCCAACTCCCTGTCCTACAAACATTCCATCAATAATCGTATATAATGATGATACAAACATAGCTAATGCTGATGGAATTGCATATCCTAAAAATCTTTTTGTCATAATTTTCCCCTCTCCCTTATATAAATAATATCACTTTAGGTAGTATAAAGTTTATAGTAAGTATAAAGTCAAGAGTTTTTTTATATCATATGAAAATAACAGCAAATATTTTTTATATACTGTGGCTAATTTTATAGTGAGAAACAGTTTATATAGATTTAATTTGTACTCAAGTTAAATTTATATTGGATATTATTTATTATCTAACAAATAGAAGCCAATCTTTGTGAAAAATTCGAATTTTGACACACATAAAACAATTAACGAAAATAGAAAACCTTCTTCTTAAACTATATCTTTCTGTTGCTTTCAAAAATCATTCACAGATTTTTTAATAATACAACTTTCTATTAGTTAAAAACAAAAAAGAGACTGCCATAGTATTAAAGATTATATCCACAGCACCTAATTACAAAACATTAAGTGCTATGAAATTAATCTTTATACGGCAATCTTTATTAAATATTTACATATTCAAAAATTATATATACCTTATGTTATTCTGCTGTAATTGTTCCTGTCTCAGTATCTCTGTCATATGTTAATGAAATAGTAATGCCATTTGTACTGCATTCACTCAAATCAAGTCCATAAAATTCCAAAGAATCTCCATCTTCATCTTTAGCCAATAAATCCCACTCAAGATTATCAGCATCAATCTCAAATTCTATATCTTCTAATTGAGTATCTGGAGGAAATATTTCTTCACCTAAAAGATCCTCTCCCCAATCATCACTACCTGATCCAGTTGCATATAATTCATAAAAGTCAATATCTGTGTTGTTTACTATTGTTACAGGAACAGAAATGCTATCTGATCCATGTTTTGAAAATATCCCTCTGCCCATTTTTTAACACTTCCTCAAAAATAGTAAATTCTTTTGTAAATATTATTCTGCTGTAATTGTTCCAGTTTGAGTATCTCTGTCATATGTTAATGAAATAGTAATTCCATCTGTACTACATTCACTTAAATCAAGTCCATAAAATTCTAAAGCATCTCCTGCTTCATCTTTAGCTAATAAATCCCATTTTAAATTATCAGCATCAATATTAAATGCTATATCTTGAAGCTGAGTATTTGGAGATAATACTTGACCACCTAAAAGATCGTCTCCCCAGTCATCAGTTCCTGCTCCACTTGTATATAATTCATAAAAATCAACGTCTGTATTATTCACTATTGTTACAGGTACTTGAATAACTTGATTTTCTTCTGATTGTGTATCTTTTTTCGCTTCTGTTTTTTCTTCAGACTTATTGCTTTCTTGTGTTGCAGTTGTATTTTGTGATGAAGAAGATTTATCTGCTGAATCACTTCCTCCACATCCTGCTAATAATCCTATTGAAATAGCTCCCACTGCAAGTATTGATAATAATTTTTTACTCATATTTAAACACTCCCTTAAAAAATAGTTAAATCATTTTTCGAAAAATTTTACTATTTAATTTTACTATTTAATTTTTATACTTTCTACAAACTGGGATAACATGCAAATTTTTGTGATAAAATACATTTAATCTATTTAAAAAAATTCATTTTATATAGTATAATATTTTTATAGAAATTATTTCATATATATTTTAAAATTTAAACATTAATATATTTTTATACAAATAGGAGTAAATAATTATGAAAATAGCTGTATGTGAGGATTCTGATTATGAACGTGAAAAAATAATAACTTTAATCAATGAATACTATAAAACCTCCCCAGGTTTATTTACCATTGAAACTTTCAATTCTGGCGAAGAACTTCTAAGCAACTTTCAAAAAAATACATTTAATTTAATTTTATTAGATATATATATGAATCAATTGAACGGAATTGAAACTGCTGAAAAAATACGCAAGTTAGATGATTACTGCTGTATAATTTTTATAACTTCAAGTTTAGATTTTTCTCTAGAAGCCTTTAAAGTTGAAGCTTTAGACTATCTTATAAAACCTGTATCATTAGAAAGCATATCTAAGTGTTTTTCACGATACTATAAACTTTATGGTGATTCAAGCAGATATCTTGAACTAAAAGAATATGGTATTGACCAATATATATATATATCTGACATTATATATATAGAAGTTGTAGGTAATTATTGTTATATACATACTGATAATGATATATATAAAATAAGATCTACTCTCCAAAAACTCTCTGCAAATTTGCAAAACCTAAAAAATCTAATCCAATGTCATAAAAGTTTTATTATAAATCTAGATAAAATAAAACAACTTGAAAACAATTATGTAATAATGTCTAACAATGAAAATATAAAAATAACAAGAAAATACTCAGCTGAATTCAGAAATTTATTTTTCAATTATATTTCATCAAAAATTAGATCTTAAAAAAATCTGATTCAAAAATTTTCATTTATGAATCAGATTTTTTTAAGATTAATTATATATCATATTTATTTATACATATCCTGTCTCATTTTTTCATACATAATTACAGATGTAGCAATTGCAACATTTAACGATTCTGCATTTCCTGGCATTGGTATCTTAACCTTTGTATCTGACAGTTTATATACTTCATCACTTACTCCATTTCCCTCATTTCCAACAGTCAAAAGAACTTTACCTCTTAAATCTTCCTGAAAAAAATCCTTGTCTGTGTCAAGAGATGTAACAACTATTTTAAAATTTTTATCTTTTAACAATTTCACAAGACTCATATTATCATCATCATAATGTACTGGAACATAAAATAAAGACCCCATAGTCGATCGTATCGTCTTTTCATTATAAATATCCACGGTCCCCTTTGTTAAAATTACTCCATCAGCTTTTACTGCATGAGCTGTCCTTATTATTGTTCCAAGGTTTCCTGGGTCCTGTACCTTATCACACAATAAGTAAAATTCTCCATCTATATCTAAAGGCTTCTCATCCATGGAAACTACTGCTGCTATTCCTTGAGGTTTTTCTGTTGAAACCAGTTCATTAAACAAAGAATTACTCATTTCATAAATCTTTGTACTATCATCTATGTATTCTTTTAAATGCACATTCATTTTTTCTTTTCCTTCAGATGTGACTATCATATACTCTATATCCAATCCAGCTTTAAAAGCCTCTTGTACAAGCCTAAATCCTTCAATTATATATCGTCCTGCTTTATTTCTATTTTTTCTTTCTTTAAGCTTTCTAGTTTCTTTAAATAAATTGTTATCCTTACTTTCAATAAATATCATTTGATTCCTCCATCTCACAATGTGCTATACATTATGAATTTACTATATCTCATATTATATAACATTAAATTTTATTATTCTATTTTAATATTGAAATTCAT
>NZ_CAKVKB010000018.1 GCF_934754915.1 uncultured Clostridium sp. | reverse complement strand
TCTTACCGTGGTCAACGTGACCTATTGTACCAATGTTAACATGTGGCTTACTTCTTTCAAATTTCTCTTTTGCCATTTGAATTTCCTCCCTTATTGACATAAAATTTTAAGAATGTTTTCGTAATTATTATAACTTATAGACATATTAATATCCATATTTAACATTCATTTTTTTATATTTAATTTTAAAATTAAATATTTATCTATAAATAATGATGATATAGTGATATTTAATTAAATATCACTATTCATTATATATACTAGTAAATATTGCTTATCAAAAACTACTTAGCTCTCTTACCAGCGATTTCTTCTTGAATGTTCTTAGGAACTTCTTCATAGTGGTCGAATACCATTGAGTAAACTCCTCTACCTTGAGTTCTAGATCTTAATGCAGTAGCATATCCGAACATTTCTGATAATGGTACAAATGCTCTTATAACTTGAGCACCATTAACAGCATCCATTCCTTCCATTCTACCTCTTCTTGAGTTAACATCACCAATAACATCTCCCATGTATTCTTCTGGAACTGTTATTTCAACTTTCATCATTGGTTCAAGAAGTACTGGATCTGCTTTAGCCATTGCATTTTTGAATGCCATAGAACCAGCAATTTTGAATGCCATTTCAGATGAGTCAACTTCGTGGTATGAACCGTGTACTAACTTAACTTTGAAATTAATAACATTGTATCCAGCAACTATACCATTTAAAGCAGCTTCTTGGATACCTGCATCAATAGCTGGTATGTATTCCTTAGGAATAGCTCCACCAACAATAGCATTTTCAAATGAATATTCACCTTCAGTTGGTTCCATTTCAATTACAGCATGACCGTATTGACCTTTACCACCTGATTGTTTAGCATATTTAGCTTCAGCCTTAACAGCTTTTCTAATTGTTTCTTTGTAAGCAACTTGAGGAGCACCAACGTTACATTCAACTTTAAATTCTCTTTGAAGTCTATCAACGATAATATCTAAATGAAGTTCTCCCATACCAGCAATGATTGTTTGACCTGTTTCTTCATCTGTGTATGTTTTGAATGTTGGATCTTCTTCTGCTAATTTAGCTAACGCTAATCCCATTTTTTCTTGACCTGCTTTTGTCTTTGGCTCTATAGCTACAGATATAACTGGTTCTGGGAATTCCATTGATTCAAGTACAACTGGATTGCTTTCAGCACATAAAGTATCACCTGTTGTAGTGTTCTTTAATCCAATTATTGCACCTAATTCACCTGCTTCTAATGACTCAACTTCTTGTCTTGAATTAGAGTGCATCTTAACAAGTCTTCCGATTCTTTCTTTCTTACCCTTTGTTGAGTTAAGAACATAAGAACCGCTTTCCATTACTCCTGAATATATTCTTGTGTATGCTAATTTACCTACAAATGGGTCAGTAGCAATCTTAAATGCTAATGCAGCTAATGGTTCTTTATCATCAGCTTTTCTTTCAGTTTCTTCACCGTCTAAAGTTGTTCCTTTAACAGCTGGAATATCTAATGGAGATGGTAAAAAGTCAACAACACCATCGATCATTTCTTGAACACCTTTGTTTTTATATGAAGATCCACAAATACATGGAACAATTTCATTAGCTATAGTAGCTTTTCTTAAAGCTGTCTTTAACTCTTCTACTGTTAATTCTTCACCTTCAAGATATTTTTCCATTAAAGTTTCATCAGTTTCAGCAATTGATTCAATCATAGCTGCTCTATATTCTTCAGCTTGATCAACTAAATCAGCTGGTATTGCTTCTTCTCTCATATCTTTTCCAAGATCATCATAGAATACAAACGCAACATTTTTTATAAGGTCAACCATACCTTTGAATGTATCTTCATTTCCTATTGGAATTTGTATTGGAACAGCATTTGCTTTTAATCTATCTTTAACTGTTTGAACACATCTAAAGAAGTCTGCACCTGTAGCATCCATCTTATTTACGTAGATCATTCTTGGAACTCCGTATTTATCCGCCTGTCTCCAAACTGTTTCTGTTTGTGGTTCAACCCCACTCTTAGCATCAAGAACTGTAACAGCTCCATCAAGTACTCTTAAAGATCTTTCAACTTCAACTGTGAAGTCTACGTGTCCTGGAGTATCAATGATATTTAATTCATGACCTTTCCATTCACATGATGTAGCAGCAGAAGTAATTGTTATACCTCTTTCTTGTTCTTGAACCATCCAGTCCATAGTTGATTCTCCATCATGAGTTTCACCTATTTTGTGGTTAACTCCTGTATAGAATAATATACGTTCTGTAGTAGTTGTTTTACCTGCATCTATATGAGCCATTATTCCGAAGTTACGGAACTTCTCTAAAGGATATTTTCTAGCCATTTATATACTTCCTCCTCTCAGTGAGTAAATAATTATTTTATAATTTGACAAAACTGCCTTAGCATGAAGCCAAAACAGTTTTGTTGTAGATATTAGTATCTGTAATGAGCGAATGCCTTATTAGCTTCTGCCATCTTATGAGTATCTTCTCTTTTCTTAACAGCTGCTCCTGTGTTATTAGCTGCGTCCATTAATTCTCCAGCAACTCTTTCACACATTAACTTTTCGCCTCTTTTTCTAGCTCCCATTAACATCCATCTTATTCCTAATGTCTGTCTTCTTTCTGGTCTAACTTCTATTGGAACTTGATAAGTAGCACCACCTATTCTTCTAGCTTTAACTTCTAGTAATGGCATTACATTATTCATAGCTTCTTCAAATACTTCTAAAGCTTCTTTTCCAGTCTTTTGAGCTATTATTTCAAATGCATCGTAGCATATTTTTTGGGCAACACCCTTCTTACCATCTTCCATTATGCTGTTTATAAATTTAGTTACAACTTTTGAATTATAAACTGGATCTGGTAATACGTCTCTTTTTGCAATATGTCCTTTTCTTGGCACTTTTCTTCCCTCCTTAACATTTTGAATTTAAGTTCATCGGTACTCGGCATTATGTTTTAATACCGCAAAGTGCTATCTTTTACATCTATATATAAACTTCATTTCAAATCTATAAATTCTGTTGAAGATAAGCACTATTTAATAGTTAAGATCCTAATTACTTCTTAGGTCTCTTAGCACCGTACTTTGATCTTCCTTGCATTCTGTTAGCTACTCCAGCGCAGTCTAATGCACCTCTAACGATATGGTATCTAACACCAGGAAGGTCCTTAACTCTTCCACCTCTTATAAGAACAACACTATGTTCTTGTAAGTTGTGACCTACTCCACCAATATATGCAGTTACTTCGTATCCATTAGTTAATCTAACTCTGGCAATTTTTCTTAACGCTGAGTTTGGTTTCTTAGGAGTTGTTGTTTTAACTACTGTACATACTCCTCTTTTTTGTGGACACTCTTTAAGTGCTGGTGCAGTTGATTTAACTACAGTTGTTTTTCTGCCTTTTCTTACTAATTGGCTAATAGTTGGCATTTTTTCACCTCCTGAAATTTATTTATCTATTTTTTAATTAAGATAAAACTATTTTATGGTTAGTACATTAATATCTAATGTTCAACCTGATTATTTATGTAAATACTAAATAAAAAATAAATTTAGCATTTCTTACTTAAGTTACACAAAAACAATCGTGTTGACATTAATTTATGTAATTTGATATCTTAAATCACACAAAATGTATTTTATCATTTCTGAATACACATGTCAACACAATTAAATTCTATTATTCTACAGTTTCAGTTGTAGCTTCATCAGCTACTTCTTCAACATTCTCAACTTTAAGATTTCTATATCTCATCATACCAGTACCAGCTGGAATAAGCTTACCTATAATTACATTTTCTTTCAATCCAACTAAAGGATCAACTTTTCCTTTTATTGCCGCTTCAGTTAATACTCTTGTAGTTTCTTGGAATGAAGCTGCTGATAGGAAACTATCAGTTGCTAGGGCTGCTTTAGTAATTCCTAATAATGTTTCTTCTCCCTTAGCTTCTTCTCCTCCAAATTCTCTAACTCTAGCATTTTCTTCTCTAAAGTCAAACATATCTATCATTGTTCCTGGTAATAAATCTGTATCTCCCGAATCAGTTACTTTAATCTTTCTTGTCATTTGTCTAACAACAACTTCTAGATGCTTATCGTTGATATCAACCCCTTGAAGTCTGTAAACTTTTTGAACTTCTGAAAGTAAATATCTTCTTGCTCCATCTATTCCCTTGATATTCATTATATCATGTGGATTAACTGAACCTTCTGTAATTTCATCTCCAGCTTCTATAGTATCTCCATCAGATACTTTTAATCTTGATCCAAATGGAATATCATAGCTACGCTCTTCACCATCAGCTGTCATAACAATAACTGTTCTCTTTTTCTTTGTTTCTTCAACTTTAACTGTTCCAGTTACTTCACTTACAATTGCAAGTCCTTTTGGTTTTCTAGCTTCAAATAATTCTTCAACTCTAGGTAAACCTTGAGTAATATCAGCACCAGTCGCAACACCACCAGTATGGAATGTTCTCATTGTAAGCTGTGTACCAGGTTCACCAATTGATTGTGCTGCTATAATACCAACAGCTTCACCAATGTCAATCTTCTTAGCAGTTGCCATATTCATACCATAACAATGTGAACATACACCTACTTTACAATCACAAGTAAATACTGATCTTATCTTAACTGTCTTAATTCCTGCTGAAACAACTTTTTCTGCTATAAATGGATCCATATAAGTGTTATTTTCAACAAGTATTTCACCATTTTCAGGGTTTATTACATCTTCAGCAGTGTATCTACCAATCAATCTTTCTTTTAATTCTTCAACAACTTCGTTGCCTTCTTTAATTTCACTTACATATAATCCTTCTGATGTTCCACAATCTTCTTCTCTTACAATAACATCTTGAGAAACGTCAACAAGTCTTCTTGTTAAGTATCCTGAATCGGCAGTCTTTAAAGCTGTATCCGCATTACCTTTTCTAGCACCATGTGTAGATGAGAAATATTCAAGTACATCCAGACCTTCTTTAAATGATGCTCTGATTGGTAATTCGATAATCTTACCAGATGGACTTGCCATAAGTCCTCTCATACCTGCAAGCTGCTTAATCTGTGACTTAGAACCTCTGGCTCCAGAGTCTGCCATCATAAATATAGGATTGAACTTATCCATACTATCCATTAAGGCATCAGCAACATCTTCAGTTGTCTTAGTCCATTTTTCTATAACTCTTTCATATCTTTCATCATCTGATATGAAGCCTCTCTTATACATCTTTTCAATCTTTTCTACGGTCTCATCTGCTTCTTTAAGCAATTCAAACTTTTCAGGTGGTACCTTGATATCTGATGTAGCAACTGTAACAGCTCCAATAGATGAATAATGATATCCTAATGCTTTAATATTATCAAGCATTATAGAAGTCTGTACAGGTCCATGATTTAAATAACATTTATCAATTATTTTTCCTAAAGATTTTTTAGTAACTAAGAAATCTATTTCTAAGTTAAACATTTCATCTTCATTTTCTCTATCTACAAATCCTAAATTTTGAGGAATTGATTCATTAAATATAAGTTTACCAACTGTAGTCTTTATAACTTTATGTTTAACTACACCGTCAACTTCTCTAAACATTCTAACATTAATCTTAGCATGAACAGCAATAGCCTTACTTTCATATGCCATTATAGCTTCATCCTTGCTTGAGAATGTCATTCCTTCGCCTTTAGCTCCATCTTTATCCATTGTTAAATAATAAGAACCAAGAACCATATCCTGTGTAGGTACACAAACTGGTTTACCATCTGAAGGTTTTAATATATTTGTAGCAGCAAGCATTAAGAATCTTGCTTCTGCTTGCGCTTCTACTGAAAGCGGAAGATGCACAGCCATCTGGTCTCCATCGAAGTCAGCATTATATGCTGTACATGCTAATGGATGTAACTTAATCGCTCTACCTTCAACTAATACTGGCTGGAATGCTTGAATTCCAAGTCTATGTAGAGTAGGAGCACGGTTAAGTAACACAGGATGATCTGCAATAACTTCTTCTAATACATCCCAAACTTGAGGTTGAACTCTTTCTACCATTCTCTTAGCGCTCTTAATATTATGTGCAATTCCATCTTGTACAAGCTTCTTCATAACAAATGGTTTAAATAATTCTATAGCCATTTCCTTTGGAAGACCACATTGGTACATTTTTAATTCTGGCCCAACAACGATAACTGATCTACCAGAGTAGTCAACTCTTTTACCAAGTAAGTTTTGTCTGAATCTACCTTGCTTACCTTTCAACATATCTGAAAGAGATTTTAATGGTCTATTTCCTGGTCCAGTTACTGGTCTACCTCTTCTACCATTATCAATAAGTGCATCAACTGCTTCTTGAAGCATTCTCTTTTCATTTCTTACAATGATATCTGGAGCACCTAAATCTAATAATTTTTTTAATCTGTTATTTCTGTTAATAACTCTTCTATATAAATCATTTAAGTCAGATGTTGCAAATCTACCACCATCTAATTGAACCATTGGTCTTAAATCTGGTGGAATAACTGGAATTACATTAATCACCATCCATTCAGGATTATTTCCTGATTTTCTGAATGATTCAACAACTTCTAATCTTCTTATGATTCTAACTTTCTTTTGTCCTGTGCTTTGTTTTAATTCTTCTTTAAGTTCCTTTGAAGCAGCATCTAAATCTATTTCAGCTAATAGTTCCTGAATAGCTTCTGCTCCCATACTAGCTATAAAGCTTTCTTCTCCATATTTATCACAAGCTTCTCTATATTCTTTTTCATTAAGAAGCTGCTTTTTTAACAATGGAGTTTCTTTTGGGTCTGTTACTATATACGATGCAAAATATAAAACTTTTTCTAAAGCTCTTGGTGACATATCAAGTATTAATCCCATTCTTGATGGAATTCCCTTAAAGTACCAAATGTGAGATACTGGGGCAGCCAGTTCAATATGCCCCATTCTTTCTCTTCTTACTTTAGCTTTTGTAACTTCAACACCACATCTGTCACAAACTATGCCTTTATATCTTACTCTCTTATACTTACCACAATGACATTCCCAGTCTTTCATAGGTCCAAAAATTCTTTCACAGAATAAACCATCTCTTTCTGGTTTTAATGTTCTGTAGTTAATTGTTTCTGGTTTTTTAACTTCTCCTCTTGACCAAGCTCTTATTTGATCTGGAGATGCTAAACCAATTTGTATTGCATCAAAATTATTTAATTCAAACAAGGGTAAATCCTCCCTTCAAAATTAGTGTTCATCATTGAAATCATCAAGTTCTAATTGATCATCAAATGCATCCATATCTGCATTTTCATTATAGTCTATATCATTTAGGTCTTCTTCTCTGTTTTCTTCATAACCATCATCTACTATTTCTGGTTCAGGTGTTACAGAATCTTCAGCACCTTCTATATTAACTTCTAAATCTGCCATGTCTCCATCAGCAAATTCTTTTAATTCCACTTCTTCATTATTATCATTAAGTACTTTAATATCTAAACATAAAGCTTGAAGTTCTTTAATAAGAACCTTAAATGATTCTGGAACTCCTGGTTCTGGAATATTTTCACCTTTAACTATAGCTTCATATGTTTTAACTCTTCCAACTACATCATCTGATTTAACAGTTAGTATTTCTTGTAATGTATGAGCAGCACCATACGCTTCTAAAGCCCAAACTTCCATTTCCCCGAATCTCTGGCCACCAAATTGAGCCTTACCACCTAATGGTTGTTGAGTAACTAATGAGTAAGGACCTGTTGATCTAGCATGAATCTTATCATCAACTAAGTGGTGAAGTTTTAACATATACATTATACCAACAGTTACTTCATTATCGAATGGTTCACCAGTTCTTCCATCATAAAGGACTGTTTTAGCATTAGCATTAAATCCTGCCTTTACTAAACATTCTGTTATTTCATCTTGAGTTGCACCATCAAATACTGGAGTAGCTATATGCCATCCTAAATTGCTCGCAGCCCATCCCAAGTGAACTTCTAAAACCTGACCAATGTTCATACGTGAAGGTACACCCAATGGATTTAAGCAGATTTGAAGTGGTCTACCATCTGGTAAAAATGGCATATCTTCTTCTGGTAATATTCTAGAGATAACCCCTTTATTACCATGACGTCCGGCCATCTTATCACCAACAGATATTTTTCTCTTCTGAGCTATATAGCATCTTACAAGTTCATTTACACCTGGATTTAATTCATCTCCATTTTCTCTTGTAAAGACTTTAATATCAACTATTATACCTGCTTCACCATGAGGAACTCTTAAAGAAGTATCTCTAACTTCCCTAGCCTTTTCTCCAAAAATAGCTCTTAATAATCTTTCTTCAGCAGTAAGCTCTGTCTCTCCCTTAGGTGTAACTTTACCTACTAATATGTCACCAGATCTAACTTCTGCACCAATTCTAATGATACCTCTATCATCAACATCCTTAAGTGCATCATCACTTACATTAGGAATATCTCTAGTTATTTCTTCTGGTCCAAGTTTAGTATCTCTAGCTTCACATTCATATTCTTCAATATGCATTGATGTAAATACATCTTCCCTAACTAATTCTTCAGAAATAAGCATCGCATCTTCATAGTTATAACCTTCCCAAGTTATAAATCCCATTCTGATGTTTTTACCTAATGCAATTTCTCCTAAATCAGTTGAAGGACCATCTGCAATTACCTGATTCTTAAATACTATTTCACCTTTATCTACTATAGGTCTTTGATTTGCACAAGTACCTGCATTTGTTCTCTTAAATTTCAATAATTTATATACATCAGTTCCTCCATCAGAATCTCTCTTTATTCTGATTTCACTTCCTGATACATAAGAAACAACTCCTGCATTTCTAGCCTTTGGTAAAACTCCTGAGTCTACAGCAGCTTTAAATTCTATACCTGTTCCTACAATAGGAGCTTCAGTTTTTAATAAAGGAACTGCTTGACGTTGCATGTTTGATCCCATAAGTGCTCTAGTAGCATCATCATTTTCAAGGAAAGGTATCATTGCTGTTGCAACTGAAACCATTTGTCTTGCTGATACGTCAATCAAATCTACTTGATTAGCTGGAACGAATAAAACATCTTCCAAATATCTAACCATAACCTTATCCTCTAAGAACTTACCATTTTCATCCATAGGAGTCTTAGCTTGTGCAATTAAGCATTGATCTTCTTCATCTGCTGTGAAATATCTTATTTCATCAGTTGCTCTTCCATTTTCTTTATCTACAATTCTATATGGAGTTTCAATAAATCCATATTCATTTACTTTAGCAAATGTAGCTAATGAGTTGATTAATCCTATATTTGGACCTTCAGGTGTTTCTATAGGACACATTCTACCATAGTGAGAATGGTGAACGTCTCTAACTTCGAATCCAGCTCTTTCTCTTGAAAGTCCTCCTGGTCCTAATGCTGATAATCTTCTCTTATGTGTTAATTCTGATAACGGATTAGTTTGATCCATGAATTGAGATAATTGTGAACTACCAAAGAATTCTTTAATAGCTGCTGCAACTGGTCTTATGTTTATTAACATTTGAGGAGTTATTGCTTCTTGGTCTTGAATAGTCATTCTTTCTTTAACTACTCTTTCCATTCTTGATAATCCAATTCTAAATTGGTTTTGTAATAATTCTCCTACTGATCTTAGTCTTCTATTGCCTAAGTGATCTATGTCATCAACGTAACCTATTCCATAAGTAAGACCCAATTCATAACTTATAGTTGCAAATATATCGTCTTTTATTATGTGTTTAGGAATAAGTTTATGAATATTTTTCTTAATTTCTTTCTTAATAGCATCTTCATCTGAGAAATTATCTAATATCTCTTTCAATGTTGGATAGTGAACTAATTCTTTAATTCCTAAATCTGATATATCAAAAGAAACTTGTTTGCTTAAGTCAACAAAATTATTGCTTATTACTCTTACAACTTTATCTTCAACTAATACATCAACAGTCTTCACTCCACAATTTTGGATATCTTCTGCCATTAATCTACTTATTTTTTGTCCTTCTTCAACCATAACTTCTCCAGTTTGTGGATTAATTATGTCTGTAGCAGCAACTTGATTAGCTATTCTCAATGCTAAAGCAAGTTTTTTATTGAACTTATATCTACCAACTCTTGATAAATCATATCTCTTTGCATCAAAAAATAATGTATCAATTAAAGATATCGCACTATCAACTGTTGGTGGTTCACCTGGTCTTAATCTTTTATATATTTCAAGTAACGCTTCTTCTTTAGTCTTTGTATTGTCTTTTTCTATAGAAGCTCTAAATCTTTCTTCTTCTCCAAAGAAGTCTATTAATTCTTGATCACTTCCCATGCCCATAGCTCTAGCTAATATAGTAATTGGAAGCTTTCTAGTTTTATCGATTCTTACATAAATAACATCGTTAGAATCTGTTTCATACTCCAACCATGCTCCTCTATTAGGAATTACAGTTGAAGAATACAGCTTTTTACCACTTTTATCAATAGTATAGCTGTAGTATACACCTGGAGATCTTACTAACTGACTGACAATAACTCTTTCTGCACCATTTATCAAGAAAGTACCTTGTTCAGTCATTAATGGGAAATCTCCCATAAAAACTTCTTGTTCTTTAATTTCACCAGTTTCATTATTTTGTAATCTAACTGAAACTTTTAGTGGCGCTGCATAAGTTGCATCTCTATCTTTACATTCTTCAACCGAATACTTGATGTTTTCCATATCAAGTTTATAGTCTACAAATTCAAGCACTAAGTTTCCAGTGAAGTTTGTGATAGGATTAATATCATCAAAAACTTCATGCAACCCTTCTCTTAAAAACCATTCATATGAATCTAATTGTACTTCAATCAGATTTGGCATTTCAGTAACGTCATTAACCTTACCAAAACTCATTCTTGTTCTTTTTCCAACTTGGACAGGATGTACCATGAATTTTCACCCCTTGTATAAAATAAACTAAAATAGCCAAAAGCGGACTTTCCCTAAGGACTTTAGCTTTCGGACAGCATCTTTATAATAGCATAACCATTATTAACCAGATTATACTATTTATTTCTGACATAAATATATACTATTCCATAGTGAATAATACATTATATTATAATATCATATCATATTTTTATTGTCAATTAATTTTTCGTCAAATCTCCAGTTACAAAGCTATATAAAATACCTATTTTTTAAATACGCATTTTATATAGCTTTATAAAAAGAGTTTAAAAAAGGTGCTTTATTTAAAAAGCACCTTTTTTATTTAAATGGAACTATTTAACTTCTACAGTAGCTCCAACTTCAGCTAATTTAGCTTTGATTTCTTCAGCTTCTTCTTTAGCTACGCCTTCTTTTAATGTCTTAGGAGCTCCATCAACTATTTCTTTAGCTTCTTTTAATCCTAATCCAGTTAATTCTCTTACAGCTTTGATAACTTTGATCTTGTTATCTCCAGCGCTAGCTAATACTACGTCAAATTCAGTCTTATCTGCAGCAGCATCTCCACCAGCAGCAGCTCCACCAGCTACAACAGCAGCAGCAGCGCTTACTCCAAATTCTTCTTCACAAGCCTTTACTAATTCGTTTAAATCTAAAACGCTCATTTCTTTTATTGCTTGAATTATATCTTCTCTTGTCATTTTAATAGCACCTCCGAAAATTTTTCTTAATTATTTAATGTTTATATTATTCTGCTTTGCTTTCAGCTATTGCATTAATTACACGTACAAAGCTTGCGATTGGTGACTTGATACTTCCAAGAAGTTTTGCAATAAGAACTTCTTTTGATGGAATTGTAGCAAGTTGTTTAATTTTAGCATTATCGTAAATTTCTCCTTCAACGATACCTGCTTTTAATTCTAATTTACTATGATCCTTTGCAAAATCATTAAGTATTCTTGCAGCTACTGTTACGTCTTCATATCCGAAAGCGATAGCTACTGGTCCTTCTAAGTATTCAACAATACCTTCTAAACCTAATTCTTTAGCAGCTAATGTTACTAAAGTATTTTTATATACTTTGTATTCAACACCAGCTTCTCTTAAGTTCTTTCTTAGAGCTGTATCTTCTTCAACTGTTAAACCTTGATATTGGCTAAGAACAACTGAAGTAGCCTTTTCTAATTTTTCCTTAATTTCAGCAACTTTTGCTTCTTTAAGTGTTCTGTTATTGTTCATTACTACGTCCACCTCCTCATAGTTTTAAATCATATTTATCAAAAAAGATCTCCCCGTAGACATAGGAAGATCTATAATATCATTTATTATATAACCTCGGTGGGTAGTTACCGTTACGCTTTCGCACCCACTGTCTACGGAAAAAACTATTTTCATTTTTCACAACATCAAATATTATACAACAATATCTGATTTATGTCAATACTAATCTAACGCTCTTGTTGGATTAATTTTTGCTCCTGGTCCCATTGTGCTTGAAACAGAAACTGATTTTAAGTATTGTCCTTTAGCTGCAGCTGGTTTAGCTTTAACTAAAGCTTCCATTAATGTTGTAAAGTTTTCTTTTAATTTTTCTACTCCAAAAGATTTCTTTCCAATTGGGCAGTGAACGATAGCAGTCTTATCAACTCTGTATTCAACTTTACCAGCTTTGATTTCTTCAATTGCTTTAGTAACATCAAAAGTTACTGTTCCTGATTTTGGGTTTGGCATTAATCCCTTAGGTCCTAATACTCTACCAATTCTACCTACAACACCCATCATGTCTGGAGTTGCAACAACTACATCATAATCAAACCAGTTTTCGCTTTGGATCTTTTGAACTAATTCTTCAGCTCCTACGAAATCTGCTCCTGCTGCTTTAGCTTCATCAGCTTTTGCACCCTTAGCAAAAACAAGAACTCTTACTGTTTTACCTGTTCCGTTTGGTAAAACAACAGCTCCTCTAACTTGTTGATCAGCATGTCTTGGATCTACACCAAGTCTTACATGTAATTCAATTGTTTCATCAAAGTTAGCCTTTGCAGTTTTTACTGTAAGTTCTAATGCTTCATTTGGATTGTATAATGCACTCTTATCGATAAGCTTTGCGCTTTCAATGTATTTTTTTCCCATAATTTGCCTCCTCTGTGGTAGTAACGGTTTTGACCTCCCACTTATTTTTACGAAATTGAGTTAATCGATTTTCAAATTATTCTTCGATTGTAACTCCCATACTTCTAGCTGTTCCAGCAATCATTCTCATTGCTGATTCAATGTTTGCAGCATTTAAATCTGGCATCTTTGTTTCTGCAATTTTCTTAAGTTGGTCTTGAGTTAATTTTCCAACCTTTGTTCTGTTTGGTACTCCTGAACCGCTTTCTAATCCTAATTCTTTCTTAATTAGAACTGCAGCTGGAGGAGTCTTTAATATAAAACTAAAAGATCTGTCTTGGTAAACTGTTATAACTACTGGTATTATTAAGCCAGCTTGATTTGCAGTTTTAGCATTAAACTCCTTACAGAATCCCATTATGTTTACACCATGTTGACCTAAAGCTGGACCTACAGGTGGAGCTGGTGTTGCCTTACCTGCTTGAAGTTGAAGTTTAATCATTCCAGTTACTTTCTTAGCCATTTTGTTATTCCTCCTATTACTGTGGTAAATACGAACTTTTTGTTCTCCCACTTAATTAAAATCAGTTGTATATTAAACTAATTTTTCTACTTGATTAAAGTCTAGTTCAGCAAGAGTTTCTCTTCCGAACATATCTACTAAAGCCTTAATTTTACGTTTTTCTAAAACTATTTCTTGAATTATTGCCACTGAATCTCTTAATGGTCCTGAAATAATTTTAATACTTTCTCCCACTTCTAAATCAATATCAACAGGCATTTCTAATACTCCCATTGATTCTACTTCATCTTCAGATAGTGGAACTGGTTTAGATCCTGGTCCAACAAATCCGGTTACGCCTCTAGTATTTCTTACAACGTACCACGATTCATCACTCATTAACATTTTAACAAGCACATACCCAGGAAACTTTTTCTTTAATGAGACTTTTTGTTTTCCATCTTTTTCTTCAATCACTTCTTCCATTGGAACTTGGATGTCTTGGATTAGTGATTCAAGATTTCTATTTTCAATTGTTTTTTCTAAGTTTGCTTTAACCTTATTTTCATATCCAGAGTATGTATGAACTACATACCATCTTGCTCTATCACTCATATTTGTCAGGCGATTATCAATAAATCGCCGAACCTCCCTTTTACTTCAATTTTAAAATTATTTCAAAGAGGTTTTTGAAAATAAAATCGAATCCACTAACTAATAATATATATATTAGAGTGAATATAACAACTGCAACAAATGCCTTTTTTGTCTCATCTTTAGAAGGCCAAGTTATTCTCTTAACTTCCGCCTTAACCTCTCTAAAAAAACCAACCAAGCCATTTTTTTTAACAGCTTTTTCAGTTTTCACTTCTTTTTTTGCTGACATATTTTCACATCCTTAAATCAAATTAACATATGTCATTGCTTTACGGCTAACTATTTAGTTTCTCTATGAAGAGTGTGCTTTTTACAGAATTTACAATACTTTTTCATTTCTAATCTATCTGGATCATTTTTCTTATTTTTCATTGAATCATAATTTCTTTGTTTACACTCTGTGCATGCTAAAGTTATCTTTGTTCTCATGACTGCACCTCCAGTTTTATATATATATTAAACAAAAGAATTTTTCTTTTGTTTCATTCGAATTCACTGCTTCAAAAATGTCACTTTTAAACAATAGCATAGAATATGTAAATTGTCAATCTTCCTTTAAATAGGACTAAGTTCTTAAACTTAGTCCCTAAATACAAATTAACACTTTACTACTATTCAACTATCTTAGTAACAACTCCTGAACCTACAGTTCTTCCACCTTCTCTGATAGCGAATCTTAATCCTTCATCCATAGCGATTGGAGTGATTAATTCAACGTTCATGTCGATGTGGTCTCCAGGCATTACCATTTCCATTCCTTCTGGTAATTTGATTGATCCTGTAACGTCTGTTGTTCTGAAGTAGAATTGTGGTCTGTATCCATCGAAGAATGGAGTATGTCTTCCACCTTCTTCTTTCTTAAGTACGTATACTTGACCTACGAATTTAGTGTGTGGGTGAACTGAATTAGGTACTGCTAATACTTGACCTCTTTCGATATCAGTTCTTTGAATACCTCTTAATAATGCTCCGATATTATCTCCTGCTTGCGCTTCGTCTAATAACTTTCTGAACATTTCGATTCCTGTTACTACAGTCTTCTTCTTTTCATCGCTTAATCCAACGATTTCAACTTCATCTCCTACGTGAAGTACTCCAGTTTCAACTCTTCCTGTTGCAACTGTTCCTCTACCAGTGATTGTGAATACATCTTCTACTGGCATTAAGAATGGCTTATCTGTAGCTCTTTCTGGAGTTGGGATGTAGCTGTCTACTGCATCCATTAATTCCATGATGCACTTAGTAGCTTCTGGATCTGTTGGGTTTTCTAATGCTTTTAATGCTGAACCTGTTATTACTGGAATATCGTCTCCTGGGAAATCATATTCATTTAATAATTCTCTTACTTCCATTTCAACTAATTCTAATAATTCTGGATCATCTACCATATCAGCTTTGTTTAAGAATACTACAATATAGTTAACTCCAACTCTTGATGCTAATAAGATATGTTCTCTTGTTTGAGGCATTGGACCATCTGCAGCTGATACAACTAAGATAGCTCCATCCATTTGTGCAGCACCAGTAATCATGTTCTTAACGTAGTCAGCATGTCCTGGACAGTCAACGTGAGCATAGTGTCTCTTTTCTGTTTCGTATTCAACGTGAGCAGTGTTGATTGTGATTCCTCTTTCTTTTTCTTCTGGAGCCTTATCGATATCTGCATAGTTGAACGCATCTGCGAATCCTTTATTTGCTAATACAGTTGTGATTGCAGCTGTTAATGTTGTCTTACCGTGGTCAACGTGACCTATTGTACCAATGTTAACATGTGGCTTACTTCTTTCAAATTTCTCTTTTGCCATTGAAAATTCCTCCCTTTAACTTGTAATAAACTTTGCCTAGCGTTTTTTCTTTTTTTATTTTGGAGCTCACAATCGGGATTGAACCGACGACCTCCACCTTACCAAGGTGACGCTCTGCCGACTGAGCTATGTGAGCGTTTCGAAATCATATCGTTCCTTGATATACCAATTATAAAGTTTACTATTAATTTTTTTGTTTGTCAATACAATTTATTACTTTACTTTCAAGCATTTTTCTAATTTTCTTTTTACTCTCTGAAGAGCATTATCTATAGATTTTGAATGTCGCTCTAAATCACAAGCAATTTCTTGATAAGATTTTCCATCAAGATATGATGTTAAAACTTTCTTTTCAAGTCCAGATAAAACTTCAGATATTTTTTCTTCTATGAAATGCATCTGTTCTTTGCTTATCATCAACTCTTCAGGATCTGAAATTTTCAATCCAGATAATACATCCAAAAGAGTTCTTTCAGATTCTTCTTCATATATAGGTTTATTTAATGATATATATGTGTTTAAAGGTATATGTTTTTGCCTTGTTGCAGTTTTTATTGCTGTAATAATTTGTCTAGTTACACATATTTCTGCAAAAGCCTTAAAGGATGTAGATTTTTCAGCATTAAAATCACGTATAGCTTTATACAAGCCAATCATACCTTCTTGATAAATATCCTCTTTATCAGCACCAATTAAAAAATATGACTTAGCCTTGGCCTTTACAAAATTTTCATATTTGGAAATCAAATATTCCTGAGCTTTGTTATTGCCAGTTTTAGCTTCCATAACAACCTCTTCATCTAGTTTATCTTTAAATTCTAAAAATCCTTCCAACTATATTCTCTCAACTCTCTTCTAAAATTAAACTGCCTTATCTTTTAAACAATTATACTCTAGTAAAATTATATTCGTCAACCAATTCTACCTACCTCTACGCATTTCCTCTAACTTTTTAACTACATCTTCATTTATATTATCACTTATAATATTTCTATGATTAATCTTAATTCTATCGGCTTTTTTGTTTATTATTTTTTCAACTTTCAAAATTTCATTATAAAATTCAATTGAAGACATTCTGACAGCTCCTCTTTGAAAAATTGTCTGCTGTTCAAGATTATCTGAAGTCACAACAACAACCTCATGTTTTCTTCCTATCTCATTTACATGTCTTTCTATATATGAATCTGCAGTCTCTCCATCTTTGGTGAAAACTACTGATATGTTATTATTTATCTTCTCTTTTTTTTCCACACTTCCTGGAACTTTATGTGCATCAAAAACTATTACAATTCTGCATTCTTTAAACACTCCATAATTGTGAAGTTTATCAATGAGACTTTGCCTTGCCCCTTCAAAGCTCACATCTTTTTTTTGTTTTAAGTCTGGCCAACTATTTATTACATTATACCCATCTACGAAAATACTTTTCATAGCTATAACCTCTTATTTAAATCTGCCCTTTAAAACTTCATACATCATTATTCCACCCGCAACAGAAGCATTTAAAGAATTAATTTTTCCAACCATAGGTATCTTTATGAGCTTATCACATTTTTGAACTGTAAGTTTTGACATTCCTTTTCCTTCATTTCCTATTACCAATGCACAAGGTCCACTATAATCTACCTCATAGCTGTATTCTTCTGCTCTTATATCTGTGCCATATATCCATACTCCTCTTTGCTTAAGTTCATCTATAGTTGTATTAATATTATTTACTTTAGCCACTTTAACATGTTCTATTGCTCCAACAGATGATTTATATACTGTTGCTGTAACTGATGCACTTCTTCTTTTAGGAATTATAATTCCATGTACACCAAATAATTCAGCCGTTCTTGCAATTGAACCTAAATTATGAGGATCTTCTACTTCATCTAATATTACTATAAATGGTGCTTCTCCTCTTTCTTCTGCATAGTCCAATATATCTAATACATCACAATATTTAAAAGGAGTAACTTTTGCAATTACACCTTGGTGCACTTCTCCATCACACATAGCATCAAGTTTTCTCTTATCAACTTCCTTAATAAGTATTTTCTGTTCTTTAGCCATTCCAACAATTGCATTTATAGAACCTTCAAGTTTATTGTTAGAAATGTATAAAGCTTCTATAGTTCTATCACCCTTTAATGCTTCTATTACAGCATTTCTTCCAATTACTATATCTTCTCTTTCTTCTTGTTGTATTCTTGCTTTTATTTTTTGGGGTTCATTATTCTTCTTACTTTTTTTAGACTTGTTAACCTGCATTATAAATCCTCCTCTTATTTATCTTTTGAATCTACTTCATAATTTCTATACTTTTATCAAAGATAAATTTCAATCTATCCTTGTTTCCACATAAATATAAATATCCAACTAAAGCTTCAAACCCTGTTGCCATTCTATAATCTCTTACATCTGCATTTTTAGGAACTGTAGGCGATTTTGCATTACGTCCTCTTTTAAATACTGCTTCCTCATCTTCAGTCAAAAGTTCTTCTATATTATGCATAATTATAGATTGACTTTTAGCTTTTACATATTGAATTGCTTTTACATGAATTTTATTTGCCGATAAAGCTGTATTATTAGATAATATATAATTTCTTATAAAAATTTCATATACTCCATCACCAATTAAAGCTAATTGAAGTGGGTTTAACATCCTTGCTTCTATTTCTGTAAATTCTTTTATTCTAAAATCATCTAACATAATAATTCTCCCTTAAATAAGGGTTGCAGATTCTGCAACCCTTATTTTAATTAATCAATCTTTTTCCATCTGACACCTTGAGGTGTATCTTCTAAAACAATATTTCTAGCTTTCAAATCATCTCTTATTTTATCAGCTAATGCAAAATCTCTATTTTTTCTCGCTTCTTGTCTTTGTTCAATTAATTCCTGAATTTCAGCTTCTAAAGATTTTTCTTCAGTTTTTTGAAGAATTCCAAGAGGACTTCCCAATTCTCTTATTAAACTTAAAGCACCTTCACATAATTCAACTGATGAATTTATATTTATATTATTATTTACATCTTTTATTAAGTCAAATATTACTGAAATACCATCAGCAGTATTAAAATCATCATCCATCTTTTCAATAAACTTTTCTCTATATTTATCTAAAGATTTCATATAATTTTTCTCATCATCATTAATTTCTTTTCTACTAACTTCATTAATTAAATTTTCAAGATTGTTTATACAGTTATACATTCTTTCAACTGAAGATTTAGCAGAATCTAAAAGTTCTTCACTGAAATTTATCTGAGTTCTATAATGCCCTGATAACATTAAGAATCTTATAACATCTGAACTATATTTCTTTAATGCTTCTCTTGCTGTAACAAAGTTATTTTCAGATTTAGACATTTTCTTATTATCAACATTAACAAAAGCAGCGTGCATCCAATAGTTTGCAAATTTTTTTCCAGTAACAGCTTCACTTTGAGCTATTTCATTTTCATGATGTGGGAATTTTAAATCCATTCCGCCACCATGAATGTCAATAGTATCTCCCAATAATTTTTTAGCCATGCATGAACATTCTATATGCCATCCTGGTCTTCCTAATCCCCAAGGACTCTCCCATGCTGGTTCCCCTGGCTTTTGAGATTTCCATACAGCAAAATCCATAGGATCTTTCTTTCTCTCATCAACACTTATTCTTGCTCCAGCCTGTAAGTCTTCAAGATTTTGTCCGCAAAGCTGTCCGTAATTTTCAAATTTCTTAGTACTGAAATAAACATCTCCATCAACTTCATAAGCAAATCCTTTGTCTATTAACTCTTTTACAAAATCCACTACTTCCTGAATATATTCAGTTGCTCTTGGATTTATTGTTGCTCTTTCTATTTGAAGTCCATCTGCATCTTTATAGTATTCTTCGATGAATTTATCACCAAGTTCTTTTACCGTAATTCCTTCATCATTTGCCTTTTTAATCATCTTATCATCTATATCTGTAAAATTCTGAATAAATGTAACTTTATATCCTCTATACTCTAAATATCTTCTTATTGTATCAAATATTATAAAAGTTCTTCCATTCCCAATATGAAAATAATTATATACAGTAGGTCCGCATACATACATTCTAACTTCACCTGGGACAATAGGAACAAATTCTTCTTTTTGTCTTGTTAAGCTATTGTATAACTTCACTATGATTCCCTCCTAAAATTATTTTAATTTCATATTATTTTTTTCAAATTCACCTTTTACAAGATTACATACATCACTTATTTTTACAACTTCCATTTCACCGTCTCTAAGCTTAAATTCAACTTCTCTATCATTAATCTTTTTACCAACAGTTACTCTCATAGGAATTCCCATAAGTTCTGAATCTTTAAACTTAACTCCTGCTCTTTCATTTCTATCATCTAAAAGTGCTTCAACTCCCATAGAAGTTAATTCTTCATATAAATCATTTGCAACTTTCATCTGTTCTTCATCTTTAATATTTACAGGAATCACAGAAACATGATATGGTGCAACCGATAATGGCCATATTATTCCATTTTCATCATGATGTTGTTCTATTATTGATGCCATTGTTCTTGTAACTCCTATTCCATAGCATCCCATTACAAATGGTTTTTCCTTACCATCTTCATCTATAAAGTTTGCATTCATAGCTTTTGAATACTTAGTTCCAAGTTTGAATATATGCCCTACTTCTGTTCCTCTTGCTATTGTAACTTTTGCTCCACAACATGGGCATTTTTCACCTTCAGTTACATTTCTAAAATCACCAACAGTGCCTTCAAAATCTCTTCCATAATTTACATTTTCAAGATGATATCCTGTTTTGTTAGCTCCAACTATAAAGTTATACATGTTTGCTACTTCTTCGTCTACTAATAATATATCCGCTTTTAATCCAATTGGACCTGCAAATCCTACAGCTGCTCCTGTAGCATTATGAACTTCTTCATTACTTGCTAATTCAAGATTAAGAACCTCTCCAATAGCATTTGTTACTTTGACTTCATTTATTTCTCTGTCGCCTCTTACCATAACAGCAACTATCTTTCCATCAGCATTAAATAAAATAGTTTTAGCAAAATTCTTTGCATTTTTATTAAAGAATGCTGCTACTTCTTCTATAGTTTTTGCATTTGGAGTTTCAGTTTCTTTTAATTCTTGTAATTCTACTTTTTCTTCTTTTTCTGGAATCGAAACTGCTTTTTCTATATTTGCAGCATAATTGCAGCTGCTACAGAATACTACATCATCTTCTCCCACTTCTGATTTAACCATAAATTCAGCTGAATTAGCTCCTCCAATTGCACCAGAATCAGCCTCAACTGGTTTTGCATCTAATCCACATCTGCTAAATATTTTAACGTATGCATCATGCATTTTATTAAATGCAATATCTAATCCTGCTTGGTCTTTATCAAAACTATATGCATCTTTCATTATAAATTCTCTAGATCTCATCACGCCAAATCTTGGTCTACGTTCATCTCTATATTTAGTTTGAATTTGATATAAATTTAATGGAAGTTGTTTATAAGATTTAATTTCATTTCTAGCTATATCTGTAAATACTTCCTCATGAGTAGGTCCTAAACAAAAATCTCTATCGCCTCTGTCCTTTACCCTAAACATTTCTGCTCCATAAGCATCCCATCTTCCTGATTCCTGCCATAATTCAGCTGGTATCATAGCTGAAGCAAGGAATTCCTGAGCTCCTGCTGCATTCATTTCTTCTCTTACTATATTTTCTACATTTTTAAGAACTTTTAATCCTAAAGGCATATAATTATATATACCAGCAGCCATCTTTCTTATCATTCCAGATCTCAACATAAGTTTATGACTGTCAATTTCCGCTTCTGCTGGAACTTCTCTCAATGTAGAGATTAACATATTAGACATTTTCATTTTTAATTTCCTCCTAATCAATTGTCCATTATTATTTACACAATAATTAAATACTTTATAATTTAATTACTAATTTTAAATTTTTTCTCTATCTGTATCATTATTTAAATATATCAATTTTTCAACAGCTATCATATTTTGATACAAAATAAAAAATCGCCCCTAATACTTATAATATTAGGGCGATTCAACTCGCGGTACCACCTAAATTTGTTCTCTAATAATGATAACGGTATTAAACCGATAGTTTTTTCCTACTGCTCCGAAGCTGGTTCAAAGTCTATTAAAAGTCTTACAGCCTATGGACTTTTTCTCTTAAAAGCCGACTTCTACTATTCTTCATCATTGCTCTAAAATTCATTTTATTTTTAATTTATTATAACTTTTAAAAAATTAACTGTCAATATACTAAGATTCCACCAAATATTGTGCTAATATCAAATCTTCTGGAGTTGTTATCTTAATATTGGTATAATCCCCTTCATATAAATACACATTATTATTAAAAATTTCAGCAACCATCGTATCATCAGTAACCTCTATTTTGTTTTCTTTTATCTTTTCATGACATTCACATATCATTTTATAATCGAATACCTGAGGAGTCTGGACTGCTACAAGAGTATTTCTATCAGGCGTTTCTAAAGAAAATCCTTTTTCGTTTTTTACTTTAATAGTATCTTTAGGCATTACTCCTGGAGCTGCTGCACCATATAATTTTGCATATTTAATGCCATTTTCTATAATCTTATCAGATACAAAAGGTCTTGCTCCATCATGAATCAAAACAATATCTGAACCCTCAGCTTTTTTTAAGCCATTATATACAGAATCTTGTCTTTCCTTTCCTCCAAAAGCTATCTCATCAACTTTGAGATTATATTTTTCCAAAATCTCTCTCTGACAAAATTGAGTTTCATCTTTTGGGATTACTAATATTACTTTATCAATATTTTCATTGCTTATAAATCGATTCAGAGTGTAATAAAGAATGGGCTTTCCATTCAAATCAATGTACTGTTTGCTTTGAACTGAACCCATTCTCTTACCTCTTCCTCCAGCTAATACTATTGCACTAACCATTTAGAAAAGTCTCCTTTTAATATTAAATTTAACACTTTTATAAATTAATTTTCTTTAGGCTTAGCAAATATCATTCTTCCAGCTGCTGTCTGTAAAACCGAAGTAACTACAACATCCTTAGTTTCACCTATATGCTTTTTTCCACCTTCAACAACGATCATAGTTCCATCATCTAAATATGCTACTCCTTGGCTTGATTCCTTACCATCTTTAACTATATCTACTACCATTTCTTCTCCTGGCAAAACTATTGGTTTTATTGCATTTGATAGTTCATTTATATTTAATACTGGTACCCCTTGAAATTCAGCAACTTTATTTAAATTATAATCATTGGTTATTACCTTACCATTCATATTTTGAGCAAGCTTTAAAAGTTTTACATCAACTTCAGGTATTTTAGGAAAATCATCATCAACAATTCTAGTTTCAATTGTTAATTCTTTTTGTATTTTATTTAAAATATCCAAGCCTCTTCTTCCTCTATTTCTTTTTAACGCGTCAGCTGAATCTGATACATGTCTTAATTCTACTAATACAAAATTAGGTATTATTAAAGGTCCTTCAATAAAACCAGTTTCACATATGTCAAAAATTCTTCCATCGATTATTACAGACGTATCTAAAACTTTAGGGATTTCTCCCTTAATTTCCTTTTCATCTTTTACTTCTTTTAAAGATTCTTTAGCTTTTTTCTCTTTAATTGGCTTTTTTATATTTAAAAGTAAAGTTGTTACGTCTTCCTTCTTTTTTATTAATATTTCTGCTCCAATAACAGCTGCCAAAATATTTAATAAAACCAAAAGAATAGGTCCAAAAAATCTATGAAGATCACTTATAGGTTTTGCAATAAATGTCATTAAAATTAAAGCCACTACAGCTCCTATTGTTCCATAAATTATTTCTGTAATACTCATTTTTTGTGCATTTTTTTCAACATACTCAATTAAATTCGAAATACCTTTATATATTGCAGGAGAAATAATATATAATATAAGTCCAGATATAATAGAAAGAACAACTATAAATGCTATTCGTGAAATGCTTTTCGAAAAATACGATAAATCAGCAATCTGAGGTATTTCAAGTAATGCTTCTGCAATAATATATCCTAAAATTAATCCCATTACAGAAAACACACCTCTAGTAATCTTTTTTATCATTCTTTTCACCTCCTCTTAAATTATTTACATTTTTATTTTGTTTTAATCAATAATAATAAAGATTACACTATATTGTTAATTATAACATACAATATCCTCTTCTAAAATGAATAAATTCTTAAGTTTAATTCACAAGCCCCCTATTAATTTAAAAATTAATTTTGTATTATATACACATATTTCAAATATAATTATTACCAATATTCATTATATTATAGTGCCTTTTTGTATATTATTTTAATTAAGGAGCTGAAAATATGAAAGATATAATATTTGATGATTTTCAAAATTGTGTAGATGATTCATTAATACGCCATAGAAGTATCCTAGATATAATTACAAAATACAATGAATCCACTTCTAAAATCACTCGTTCTATAGCAAAATCAGTGACTCAATGTGGTTGTATAAATATTTCTGCTGAAAAACAACATATTCCAAAAAACAAATTTGACTCCCAAATAGATTTAAAAAATTGTTTAGGCACTCATATTAATGGTGAACTTTGTGATAAGTGTCATGAAATAATAGAAAGAGAAATTGGTAATAATCTCTTCTATTTAGCAGCACTTTGCAATCATTTAAATATTAATTTATATGATGTTTTACTTAAAGAATATAATAAGTCTGTAACTTTAGGAAAATTCAATTTATATTAATTATTATTCAATATTGACTAATAATACATTAATGTAATCCAATTAAAGCTTAAAATGCAAAAGATAATTACAACATATATTGTAAATGTCTTTCAATATTATAAATTCAATTTATTAAAATAAAAGACTCATAAAAGCATAAAACTTTATTTATGCTTTTATGAGTCTAACATAATTAAATTCTGTGTATAATTCACATTATAACTCTTTCTTTAATAAAACCTGCTCTTTTATACGTTTCAATCCATTTTTTATTGCTGTTGCTCTAGCTTCACCTATTCCTTCAACATTATCTAATTCGTCAATATCAGCTTCAATTATATTGCTTAATTCTTTAAATTCTTTAATTAGATTTTCTATTACATTTGATGGAATCCTTGGAACCTTGCTCAATATTCTATATCCCTTTGGTGATATTAAAGTATCCATAAGCGGTATTCCTCCATATCCCAAAGTTTTAGCTATAGCATCTAAATCAGGAAGTTCTGACGAATTTAATCTTTGAATATGTTCATAAACTTCATTGAATTTATATCCTTCAGCACAATAATCTCTTATTAACAAAATTCCATCTCTCTCTACATGTTTAACTAGTTCATTAAGCTGCATGGAAATAAGTCTTCCTTCATTACCTAGTTCTAATATATACATATTTATTTCCTCAACAATTCTCATTACCATTTCGGTTCTTTGAATTGCACTAACCACATCAAACAAAGTAGTTAAATCTTGAAATTCTAGCAAATTCAAATTATTAATTACACGTTCTAAAACAGCTACATATTTTTCAAGAGTTTGAATAGCCTGATTAGCTTTACTTAAAATCACACTGCTTTCTCTCAAGACATATTTAATGTCACCTTTATACATAGTTATTATATTTCTTCTTTGAGATATTGCAATAACTATATTATTAGTCTGTTTTGCTACTCTATGAGCTGTTCTGTGTCTTGTTCCTGTTTCATACGTTGGTATTGATGAATCTGGAATTAGTTGCGCATTCGCACATACTATTTTTTTTAAATCACCTGTTATTACTATAGCTCCATCCATCTTAGCTAATTCATAAACATATGAAGGAGTATATTCTGAATTAATATAAAAACCACCATCAACAAGTTCCATTACTTCTTCATCATCACCAATTACTATTAATCCACCTGTTTTAGCTCTTAATATATTTTCAATTCCTTCTCTCAGCTGAGTGCCAGGACATATTATTTTTAATACATCTTTAATACCTGTTCCTTTTTCTAATCTCATACACTCACCCCTATTCATCATAGATTAATTTATATTTACCACATATTTTAATTAGAAAATATATTTAAATCAGATTTAAATATAGATACAATAGATTTCTTAAAAATTCTATAAAATAAATTTTTAATCCTTAAATTTATGTAATTTATTTTTCATATTGAATTATTTAAAGTAATAGTTAATATGTCAAAAAATTATCTTTATAGTTCAAATTTAAACTTCAAAAATTTACTTCTAATTTATATGATACTATAATAAAATTCCATACTCAATAACAATTATGGAGTTAATAATTTATTGACTATACTTATCTATACTTTACCAAAATAATTCATTCCATACAACATTTCTATATCATATAAATTAATCAATTATATACATGTTTTATAACATCACTTAATGTTTTAAGCTGAACTATATCAATTTCTTTTATGTTAGGTCTCTTCACAAAAGAATCCTTAGGAACATAAACCCTTCTAAATCCCATTCTTGCCAATTCTTTTATTCTACTTTCTAATGATGGAACTTTTTTTAATTCTCCAGTCAATCCAACATCTGCAATAAACGCTATATTAGATTCAATTCCTTGCTGTTTTACAGATGAAACTATGCTCATTATTACTGCTAAGTTTATTCCTTGTTCACGAATTTTTATTCCTCCAGTAGTCTTTATTATCACATTTTTATCAAATAAATTTATCCCACCTCTTTGTTCAAGTATAGATATTAACGTATTAAGTTTATCTTTACCTAATGTTTCGCCTATACGTGTTGGATATGGTGTAAAACTTTTAGATACAAGGCTTTCTATTTCAGTTATTATAGAGCGTGTTCCTTCCTTTATAACTGCTAACGCACTTCCAGAAACGATTTCTCCTTCATCTCTTTTAGTCATAAAAAATTCTGATGGATTATCAATTGATAAGATTCCTCTTTCACACATTTGAAAAAATCCATTTTCAATTCCTCCAAATCTGTTTTTTGAACTTACAAGAACCCTGAGTTCTTCATCATTATCATCTTCAATTATCAAAACAGTATCCACAAGATGTTCAAGCGCTCTCAATCCTGCAAGTTCATCATTTTTGGTCATCTGACCCACAATTATTACTGCCCTAGGCCTCTTTTCATTCTTAGCAACATTAAGCAGTGCATTTGCGCACTCCATAGTTTGAGTTGGTGATCCAGCTCTTGCCGGCATTGCATTCTCCATAGTAAATGTTTGAATACTATCTATTATCAATAAATCAGGATCAACTTCTTCTACTGAATCCAACACATTATCAAGATTTGTTTCTTGTAACACCCATATATTTTCATGTATCTTATCAAGAATTCTGTCTGCCCTGTTCTTTATTTGACTGTCACTTTCTTCTCCAGATGCATAAATAACTTTAAGTCCTTGTTTAGCCACTTCATTTGATATCTGAAGTAATAATGTTGATTTTCCTGCACCTGGTCTTGCTGTAATTATTGATATAGAATCTTTAACAATTCCTCCACCCATAACCCTATCAAATTCATTTATTCCTGTGATTATTCTATCACTTTTATTGGATATTACTTCATTCAATTTCCTTATTGGCTTTTTGGAAGCATCTCTCACTTTTGATGCTGTAGTATTCTTAGCTTCTATAACAACTTCATCCAATGTATTCCAACAATTGCAAGTTGGACATTTTCCTAGCCATTTAATGCTTTCGAATCCGCAATTTGAACATCTATAAACTGTTTTCTTCTTCATTAAATATCTCCCTTAGAAATTTATATAAAAATATAATATTATTCCTATTAATTATTATACCATAATCCAATGTTTTAATAATTTATTTTGATTATATTAATGCTGTTTAATATATTCTCAATTAACTCAATTGTTTCAACATAATTGAGGGATTTATTACAAAAACTATAATGAATAAAATTTAAGGAGCTGATATAGTATGTTAAATAATAATTATATTAATAACATTCCTGAACCCAAATCAAACATTCTTCATGAACCTTATCATATAAATTTAACCCACTTATCAAGTTATAACTGTTCACAATATCAATTTAATAACTTAATTTTTAATTCTAATCTTGATAATTCTAATATTATTAAATGACAAACAATTATTTAATAGTAAATTTATTTTATGTTTTACATCTTAAATTATATGCTCTAATATCTTGCCTACATATTAACGCTATACTATAATAATATCTACAAAATATTAATTAAGGAGGTGAAAAACTATTGCTATTTAATACTTTCATAATTTAATAGTAATAGTTGCTTTATGATAAAAGTATATACTACAGATTCTTGTCCTTGGTGTGATAAAGTTAAAGCTTATTTAAAATCTCAAAATCTTGAATATACTGAATTAAATGTTCAAGATGATATGGAAGCAAGAGAAGAAATGATAAAAAAATCTCGTCAAATGGGTGTTCCAGTATTAGATATAAATGATAATATTATAATTGGTTTTGATAAACCTGCTATTTTAAAAGCCTTAGGTAAATAGCCTTCATTTTAAAAAGAGAAGCCAACTTCAAGTCAGCTTCTCTTCTTTTTACTCACTTTGCAATATGTATTTTTCTGCATTAAGAAGTGCTATTGTTCCATCTGCTACAGCTGTTGTAATTTGTCTATATTTTTTCTCTCTTACATCTCCAGCTGCATAAACTCCTTTTATATTTGTCTGCATATCTTCATCTGTAATTATATAGCCTTTTTCATTTAAATTTAGATATTTCTTTACATTAGAAGTCTCCGGTTCTGTTCCTATATACACAAAAACACCTTCAACACCCAATTCAGATAATGTTCCTTCTTTAGTATTTTTTAATATAACGCTGCTTAAAAAGTTTTCTCCTTTAGCTTGAATTAAATCTTCATTAAAAAGCACTTCTATTTTAGGATTATTTAACACTTGATCTATTATTGACTGTTCAGCTCTAAAATAGTCATATCTTCTAATTAGATATACTTTTTCTGCAAATTTAGTCAAAAATAAAGCCTCTTCAAGTGCTGCATTTCCGCCTCCTACAACCGCAATTTTTTTACCTTCATACATAGCTCCATCACATACTGCACAATAATGAATTCCTTTCCCTGAAAATTCCTTTTCTTCTTTTATAGGAAGTTTTTTAGGAACAGCTCCTGTTGCTATTATTACTGCTTTAGGTTTATAAGTATACATTTCTGTTTCAATAATCTTTTCATCATTAGAAAGATATATATTTTCAATCAAGTCAAATTCATCTATATCTGCTCCAAACTCAGTTGCATGTTCTTGAAACAAATCTGCTAATTTGCTTCCTTCAATTTTTTTAAATCCAGGATAATTTTCAATCGTGAAACTATTTCTCACTTGACCTCCTAGAATCATATTTTCCAAAAGCAAAGTTTTTAATTTAGCTCTGCCAGCATATATTGCTGCAGTTAATCCTGCTGGCCCCCCACCAATTATTATTAAATCCAACTCTTTTATTTCTTTATTCATAACTTCTCCTAATCAATTATATGTTTTTATTGATTTTATCATCTAAATGATTATTTTTACACAAAAATCTTTATTCCTTATATATTATTTGTTTTATAAAAGGCAAATATGCTTATATAAATTCCTGTTCATATATAATCATAACCATTAACTTATATCAAAAAACTTAATTAAGCATTATATAAAAACTGTACTGAAAATTCAATAAAAATTTTCAGTACAGTTTCACATATGAACTATGCTAATTTGCTAAAAACGAGTTTATCGTCTGAATTACTAACCTTTACTTTATCTCCTATCTGTATATTGCCCATAAGAATTTCTTCACTAAGTCTATCTTCTACTTCTTTAATTAATATTCTTCTTAAAGGTCTTGCTCCATTTTCAATATCTATTCCTTTATTTAACAAGAACTTTTTGCTGTCATCTTCAAAATTCAAATAAATATCTCTATTTTTAAGCCTTTCTTTAATTGAATTAAGCATCAGATCCATAATCTTATCTAAATCTTCATCATTAAGTTTATGGAACACTATAGTATCATCTATTCTATTTAAAAATTCTGGTTTAAATTGTTTCTTAAGTTCAAGTAAAATATTTTCCTTCATTTTTTCATAATCAGATTCTTCATTTTTAATCGAATTAAAACCTATAGTATTTTGCTTTTTAATTTGATGTGCTCCTACATTAGATGTCATTATTATTATTGTATTTTTAAAATTTACAACCTTGCCCTTTCCATCTGTAAGCCTTCCATCTTCCATTATTTGAAGAAGAACATTAAATATGTCAGGATGTGCTTTTTCAATTTCATCTAAAAGAACTATTGAATAAGGTTTTCTTCTGACAGCCTCTGTTAATTGTCCCCCATCGTCATGCCCAACATATCCAGGAGGTGCTCCAATTAATTTTGCAACAGAATGACTTTCCATATATTCTGACATATCTACTCTTATAATATTGCCTTCATCTCCAAACATAGCTTCTGCAAGTGCTTTTGAAAGCTCAGTTTTTCCAACTCCTGTTGGTCCTAAGAATATAAAACTTCCAATAGGTCTATTAGGATCTTTAATTCCAACTCTTGCCCTTCTAACAGCTCTTGCAATTGATTTAACTGCTTCATTTTGACCTACAACTCTCTTATGAAGTATATCTTCTAAATGTAAGAGTTTCTCACTTTCTGATTCAGTTAATTTTTCAATTGGAATATTAGTCCATGCAGATACAACTTTAGCAACTTGTTCTTTATCTACAATTAAAGATTTTTCTGAACTTTGAGAATTCCATACAGCTTTTCTATTTTTCAATTCATCTTTTAATTCATTTTCCTTATCTCTCAAACTTGCTGCTTTTTCAAAGTTTTGAATCATTATAGCTTCTTCTTTTTCTTTATCTATCTTTGCTATTTCTTCTTCAATATCTTTAAGATCTGGAGGAGTAGTCAAACTTTCTATCCTTATCTTAGCAGCCCCTTCATCAATTAAGTCAATTGCTTTATCCGGCATAAATCTATCTGTTATATATCTTGCAGATAATTCAACAGCAGCTTCTAATGCTTCATCTGTTATCTTAACTCCATGATGTTCTTCATATTTATCTCTCAATCCTTTTAATATTTCTAAAGTATCCTCCTTAGAAGGTTCATTTACAGTTATTGGTTGAAATCTTCTTTCAAGGGCAGAATCTTTTTCAATATACTTTCTATACTCATCAATTGTAGTTGCACCAATACATTGAATTTCACCTCTAGCTAAAGCGGGCTTTAGTATGTTGGATGCATCTATTGCACCCTCAGCTCCTCCTGCTCCAATAATTGTGTGTATTTCATCGATAAATATTATTACACTTTTATCTTTGCGTATTTCTTCCATTGTCTTTTTAAGACGTTCTTCAAATTCACCTCTATACTTAGCTCCTGCTATCATAGATGTCAAATCCAAAGATACCACTCTCTTATTTCTAAGAATTTCTGGTACGTTTCCTTCCACTATTCTTTGTGCAAGGCCTTCTACAACTGCAGTTTTACCAACTCCTGGTTCTCCAATAAGACATGGATTGTTCTTTATTCTTCTACATAATATCTCTAAGACTCTTTGATTTTCCTTATCTCTTCCTATTACAGGATCTAAATTTTTATCTTGTGCCATTTGAGTAAGATCTCTTCCATATTTATCAAGCATAGGAGTCTTTTCTTTTTTAATATTATGTCCATCTTCATTTTTATCTACAGATTTATCTTCATAACTTCCACTTGATAAAAATGCAATTATATCCTGTCTTACAGCAGCAAAATTAAGTTTTAAGCTTTTTAATATTGTATAAGCCATTCCTTCTTCTTGTGCTGTTAGTGCTAATAATATATGTTCTGGGCTTACAAATCTATGATTTAACTTTTTCGCTTCTAAAAAACTTTCATCCAATAATCTTTTAGTTCTTGGAGTTAATAATATATCGTCTCCTTGTTTAACAACATCACCATACCCTAAATATTTCTGAAGCATTTCTCTTATATTTTCCAGATATATTCCATATTTCTCAAGCACTTCAGCTGAATATCCATTTTCTTTCAAAACACCAAGTAATATGTGTTCTGTACCTACATATCCATGCTTAAATTTTTCAGATTCATTTTCTGCTTCTAAGATTACAACTTGAGCTCGTTCTGTCAATTTGCTATATTCCATCTTCTAACCTCACAATCTTACTTATATTAATAATTTTCTAACTATATTAGCTCTTTCATAGTTTATTTCTTTTTCACTTAATTTTCTTCCCAACACACTTTCAATTGCTGAATCTTTGATACTTACAAGTAATTTATTTAATTTTTCTTTATCAATTTGAATTATTGATAATTCTACACCAAGCCTTACTTTAGATATTAAATCTAATGCTTCTTTAAAATCTAACAATACTGCATGTTTTAAAATAGCAAGAGCCCTATATATTTTATCCTCAAGTTCATATTTGCATTTTCCTGTTAATACTTCTCTAAACTTATATTCATCTGCAATTAAATTTAAAACTTCTTCTTTTACTGTACTTATGATTTCTTCTTCATCCATACCTAAAGATGCCTTATTAGATATTATATATATATTACCTAAATTAGAACCATCAGAATATGGTGATTTTATTTCTAATCCTCTATTATTTAATTTTTTAGAAACTTTTTCAATTTCCTTACTCATAGTCAAAGCCGGCAGATGTATTAATACATTTACTTTCATAGCAGCTCCAACATTTTCTATTTTCGAAGTCAGATATCCAAATTCTTCATCAAAAGCATATTTTACACATTCTTCAATTTTTTGATCGATTTTAACTGCATTATCTAAAGCATCTTCCAAATTCAATCCTGAAGTAATACATTGAATCTTTATATGATCTTCTTCATTTATCATAATACTTATAGTTTCATCAGTATTTAAAATAAATGATGCTTTATCTGCGTTTTCAAGTAATTTTTCACTTATTAAATCTCTATCAATATATTTATTAAAACTGCTTTTATCATTTTCCCAGATTTCATAAAATTTGAATTCATCTTCATTAAAATTATTTTTTATAGAATTATATATATTTTCAACATTTTTTCTTCCAGCAGTAACAGTAAGTTTCTCAGTAAACGGCACCTTTTCAACATTTCTAGAAAGTTGAATTTTTGTACTTACAACTAAATCATTCTGATTACAATTAAGAATCCAGTTATTCATTACAGTTTTCCTCCTTACATACATTGTTATCAGAACCAATATTACTGTCTATTATATGCAATTCTATTTGTCTTATTTCATCTCTTATAATTGCTGCTTTTTCATATTGTTCTTCTTCAATTAATATTTGTAACTGCTGTTTAAGATTTTTGAGTTTATCCCTTTGAAAAAATTCTTTGTGTACCCTATTAGGAATTCTTCCTTTATGAACCTTTTCTCCATAAGTATTTTTAATTATTGCCTTAATTGGTTCTTTAAATACACTGTAGCAATCAGAACATCCAACTTTTTTAGTCTTTTTAAATTCATCATATGTTAATCCACAAGTTGGACATGAAGGTTTAATTCGTTCTTTCCTTGGTCTTGAATTTTCAACTCCTGTTAACAATCCATTTAAAATTTCTTGAAATGGAAATCCTGCTCCATCAGGTATTGAATTTAAAAATGGTATATTTGAAATATTTTTAGCGCATTCTTCACACAACCATATCTGTTGTTTCTCACCATTAATTATTTTAACTAAATTAATTCTAGCTTCGTTTTTTTTACATTTTTCACATAACATATATATCCCCGCCCTTAAGATAAAATTATCATAATCATTCCTTTTAATATATCAGCTCTTACTTTATTTCTATTTTCTGATGACGTAAGACTTCTATCATTTACTGCCATCTTCATTATTTGACATTCTCTCTTACTTATAATCTCCGACTCCTGTAAATGATCTAACAATGCACTGGCATTATGATATGTTATTGTATCTCCAATACTTTCATTTATTATTTCTTCTCTGTTTTTTAAAGAGTCTTTTTCAAGTTGTTTGATGGCAATATGTCCTCCACCACCTCTTTTACTTTCTATTAGATAACCCTTTTCATACGTAAATCTTGTTGTTAATACATAATTTATTTGTGAAGGAGCACATCTAAACTGATCAGCCAATTCATTTCTTTGTATAAATACGACATTATTATTGTTGTCGTTATTATTAAACATATCCTTTATAAAGTCTTCTATTACATCTGAAAGTCTTGCCATAACATCACCTGCTTACTTTGTTAATAAAATATTTGTTTTTGACTTACTTTGACTTTATATAATTATACTATTATTTTTTTAGCTTTTAAAGTACATAATTATATATTCCAATTAACAATATACAATTTACAATGAATACTTAAATTTTAAAAAAATTTCTTTAATTATTAATATAGTTTTATTATTAGAACATCTATATTATCCTAATTTTTTAAGATTTAAAATATTAAAAGAATCGAAAAACAGAGAGATTAAATTTTCATATTATTGTTAAAACTAATTAGTATATTTATAGTATTCAAATTCGGAGGATATTTATGCAATTAATTTGGTTTGGACATTCTTGCTTTTTAATAAAAACAGATGAAGGTAAAAGAATTTTAATGGACCCATTTAATAATTATTTGGGCTACAATTCAAATTTTCCAAAATGTGATTTAATAACTATAAGTCATAATCACTTTGATCATTCTTACATAAATGAAATAAATGCAAAAACTAAAATTCTTAATACATGTGATATTCTGAATTTAGATTATGTACATATAGAAGGATTAAATTCATTCCACGATGATTATAATGGTTTAAAAAGAGGACGTAATATAATATATATTTTTAAATTCAAAAATATATCATTGGCCCATTTGGGAGATCTCGGAAATATACCTGATGATTCAGTTTTGAATCATCTTAGTTCTTTAGATTTTCTTCTTATACCTATTGGTGGGAATTTTACGATAGATGGAAATACTGCCTCAAAACTTTGCAAGTTATTACAACCACATTATATTATACCAATGCACTATAAAACGAATTTAACTTCTATCAATTTAAACGGCAGTAAAAAATTTCTAATATCTATGAATAATATACAAAAAATTAATTCCAATCAGATAAATTTATCTGATTGGAATTTAAATACTAACAATATGAATGTTTTACTTTTAACTCCACCTATTAGTTTTTAAAGAAAAAAGACTGCTCTAAAGCAGTCTCCTTTTTTATAATTATTCTTGGTTTGGAGCTCCTACTGGACAAACATTTGCACAGTTTCCACAATCGATACAAGTATCTGCATCAATAACAAATTGAGTATCTCCTTGAGATATAGCTTCTACTGGACATTCTCCAGCGCATGCTCCACAACTAACGCATGAATCATTAATAACATATGCCATTTAGAACACCTCCTAATAAATTGTGGTAATTAACCAATTACATTTTATCATGTATCCTAATGTTTTTAAAGTATTTTATACTATCTATTTTCTAAATTTAATCATTATTTATAGAAATTATTTAAATCACCAAATATCCCATATCTTCTATTGATTCTAATATTTTTTCTATTTTTACCGATAACTCATCATAAACTATTGTTACTTCTTTTTTATTTAAAGATATCTGACTTGCTATAATTCCAGCATTATGTGAAATAACATTCTGAATTTTTTTCGAATCTTCTTGTGAATCCATATTTAAAATTCTTATTACTGATTTCATAGCCCACCTCTATTTTTCATTAATCAGATTTTTTATAAGTTTTTTATCTTCCTCTGATTCAGGTATTAATTTTATATTACTATCATCAATAGTATCCTCGTATTCCCCAGAAACTAATTCAATATTGTTGATTTTGAATTCTTCAACAACTTCTTCGTCTCCTCTTTTAAGTTTTACCTTAACCATCTCATTCACTATTGAATTGCCTACAACCAAACCTGTTCCATTTTCAGTTTTCACAGTTGCTCCAACTTTAGGCAATCTCTTTCTTATTTCCTCATATGTACTCTGTTCATAATTCAAACAGCACATTAAACGACCACATATTCCAGATATCTTAGTAGGATTAAGCGAAAGATTTTGTTCCTTTGCCATTTTAATTGAAACCGAAGCAAAATCACCTAAAAATGTTGAACAGCACATAGGCCTTCCACATGGTCCAAGACCTCCCACCATTTTAGCTTCATCTCTTACACCTATTTGTCTCAATTCAATTCTTGTTTTAAATATAGTTGCCAAATCCTTAACTAATTCTCTAAAGTCTACTCTTCCATCGGCTGTAAAATAAAAAATAACTTTGTTATTATCAAAAGTATATTCTACATCTATTAATTTCATATCAAGTTTATGTTCTTTAATCTTCTTTAAACATATATCTAATGCTTCAATTTCTTTTGATTTATTTTCTCTATGTTTTTGAATATCCTTTTCATCTGCAATTCTTATAACACATTTCAATGGAGACACTATTTCTTCTTCACTGATTTCTTTTATTCCAATTACACATTCTCCAAATTCAATTCCTCTTGCAGTTTCCACTATTACATATTGATTCCTTTTTATATCAAAATCAGCAGGACTAAAATAATATATCTTTCCTGCTTTTTTAAATCTCACTCCTATTACTTTTATCATCTATTTATACCTCCGCAAATCCCATCAGCATTACACTAACAGTCATTGAATAGTTTGTATTACTATTAAAATTTATTCTAGCTTCTTTTATGTATTCTAACATACTATTAAGCTTTTTATAAGATATTCCCCTTGATATATCTTCAATATCATCTATTTTATCAAAATTAACAATTAAATTTTTGTTATTTAATTCTTTAAATATTATAATATCTCTTATAAATAAGATAAACATATCTAAAAGATCATATTTTTCATCTTTAAAGTTTTTTAGCAATTCTCCATATTTAAGCACAATACCATGTTCTCGTTTAAGAATATCTAAAAATAACTCAACACATATATTTCTTAATTCTTTTAATTTTTCATCGTTTATAAATTTATCCACTTTTCCAGGTATTCCAGTACTAAATGCAATAGCTGCCTGCTTGTCACTAGAATCTATATTTGAATAATTTAAATCAATATATTTTTCTATATCTTCTTTAGATAAAGGTGTTAATTTATATACCTGACATCTTGATTGAATAGTATCCAATATATTTTCTAATGAATCACTTAATAATATTAAATATACCCCTTCTGGTGGTTCTTCTATTGTTTTCAATAATGCATTTTGGGCTTGTGCAGTCATTTTATCACATCTGTATAATATTAATACTTTCTTATCCCCTTCATAAGGCTTTTTATTTACTTCTTCAATTATATTTCTGACATCATCAACACCAAAAGATACAGAAGAAGGATAATATCTTACAATATCCACACTTTCAACATTATCTCTAGGCTCTATAATATTATTTGAAAGATACTTTGCCACAACACTCTTTCCAATTCCATCTGCACCAACAATTAAGTTTGCATGAGAAAAAGAATTATTAATTTTTCTTCTGTCAATTCCTTTTATAATATTTTCATGTCCTAGTATCTTCCTCAATTTCTTACTCTCCTAATATTATATTTTTATAAATTGATCTACATCAATTACAAAAACAGTAGCGCCTCCTACACTCACTTGTATAGGATAATGATGATGCATAATCGCACTTTCAGCTCCATTCATTGCTGTTGGAGTAGATCTTATTTCTTTTCTCTTTTTACATACATTCTTTATTATACCTACAACATCATTAACTCTATCTTCTTCAACTCCTACGAGTAAAGTTGTATTTCCTGATTTAAGAAATCCTCCTGTAGTAGCTAGTTTAGTCACTCTATATTCACCATCAGTTAAGGCATCTATCAAATTTATTGAATTCTCATCTTCTACAATAGCAATAACTAATTTCATTTTCAATTCCACCCTTTAAAATAATAATTTTTTTAATAAAGTAAATAGATATTCTTTATTTTACCACAAATAGGATGCATTTGATATTACTTTAAATATTATATTGCTAATTCTGTTTTAACTTTTCATTCAATATATTTTTAATTTCAGCTACAATCGCTTCTTTAGATTGATCTGCATTTATCATGACAATTCTATCCTTATTTTTGTCATAAACTTTATTATATCCCTCTCTTACTTTTTCATGAAAATCTAGTTTTTCAAGATCAAGCCTATTAATTTCACGTTCTTCATTCATACTTATTCTTTTCAATCCAATTTTAGGATCTAAGTCAAATAATATTGATATATCTGGCATATAATCTTCTATTGCAAACTTATTTATGCTCATAACTTCATCAATTCCTAATCCTCTTGCATAACCTTGATATGCAAGTGAAGAATCTATAAATCTATCACACAAAACCACATATCCATCTTCTAATGCTGGTATAACTTTCTCAATTAAATGTTGCCTTCTTGCTGCTGCATAAAGAAGTGCTTCTGTTCTTCCGTCCATTTTTGTATTTTCTTTATCTAAAATAACTTGTCTTATTTGTTCTGCTATTTTTATCCCGCCTGGTTCTCTTGTTTTTATACATTTAAATCCTTTTTTTACAATCCAATCATATATTGATTCTATGGCTGTTGTTTTTCCAGTACCTTCTCCACCTTCAAAAGTTATAAACAATCCTTTACTCATATATACCTCACTTCATTAAATATATTAGAGAAATATACTAAAGTAGTAATCTAATTTACACATTCATCAAATAAAATTACTTTTATTGAATCCTTAAGTTCATCATACTCCGAATCTTCTACCTTTGTATCTATAATCTTTCTTTCACAATCTCTACAAATCATTTCTCCATTTATTATTATACCATCACTCTTAATTTGTCCACATATAAAACATTTTTTTAATAAGTTTTCCACAATTATTCCCCCTTTTTAACATAAAAAATAAATCTATCTAAAATTATTTCCTTATTAGAAAATTTAATACCTATCATTTATAAATAAATTATTTTTATTTTATTGGTAATACTAAAATTAATTAGATAGAATTTTAGAAAGGAGAATTTACTAAAGATTATAACTGCTAATTTATAATAATTTATCTTTAGTAAAATTTAAACTTATGAAACAAAATATTATTTCTTTTTTATCTACATGCAAAGATGATATAGAAAATTTGGCTAAATATTTATATCAAACTTCTGAAACAAGCTACAATGAATCTGATTCTTCAAAATATATTTGTAACTTGCTAAAAAAATATAACTTTGATGTTAAGGAAAACTTTTTAGATATAGATAATGCATTTTGGGCTCAAAAAGGTTCTGGGTATCCAAAAATATGTTTTTTATGCGAATATGATGCAATAGAAAATGAAGGACATATAACAGGTCATAATCTGATAACAGCTACATCATTTGCTGCTGCCATTGCATTAGGAAATATTGTTGATAAAATAGGTGGTTCTTCAATATTAATTGGATGTCCAGGAGAATACCTTGGTGGGACAAAAGGAACTATGGTAAAGCAAGGTGTATTTGATGATATTGATGTAGTTCTAGTAACTCATCCTGATGTAGAAACTTGTGAAAGTGGGTCTTCTTCTGCAATAATACCTCTTGGTCTTAATTTTATTGGCAAGAAAGAATTAAGCTTTTTAAATAAAAATGCATATACACCTTTGGATGCATCTCTGCTTACATTAAATATACTTCAATCAATAAAAAAAGGCTTTTCTAACAACCTTGAAATTAATTCAGTTATATCAAATGGTGGAGAGACTCCATTATTCTTGCCTTCAAAAACAGAAATTAAATTTTATATTCGAGCTACCGATATAAAAACAGCTGAATTTGGTGATGATAAAATTAGAAGTATTGCTAATCATGTAACTGATCTGACTAATATTCAGCATAAGTTTTTCCTATATGAATGTCCTAATAAAGAACTAATAACAAACAGAACTTTAAATAGATTATTCAGTCATAATCTTAAAGAAAATGGTATAATTCACATTCACCAACCTAAAAACATATATGCTGGTCTAAGTATTGGTGATGTAAGTCACAAAGTTCCTTGTATTCATCCTTATATTTCTGTATTAAAAGAAGGAACAAATAATATTAAATATGGAAGTATCGAATTTGCTAAGAATACCATATCTGAATTTGCTCTAACTCAAAGTTTAATTGCTGCAACTTCTTTAGCTCATACTGCTGTAGATTTAATAGAAAATGAACTTCTTTTAAAAGAAGTAAAAAGTGAATTCTATAACACAATTAAATAAATATCATAAGCTCCATTCATCTTTATGTTGTCTGGAGCTTTATTAAATATTTATCCTAGACATATAGTATATATGTTATAATAGTATAATAAATATAATAACTATCAGGAGGTGTACACATTGATTCAAATTTATAAAAGCGAGAGTGAATCTAACTGCAACCTAAAAATATTAGATACTATTGAAAATGGATCATGGATAAATATAGTTGCACCATCAGATGAAGAATTAATTCTAATTTCAAAAAAAACTGGCGTCAATCTTGATTTATTAAAATCAGCATTAGATGATGAGGAAACTTCACGTATAGAGATTGAAGATGACACTTTATTAGTAATTGTAGATATTCCCTTTACTGAAATGGAGGATAACTCTCTAACTTATGATACATACCCCTTGGCAATTATACATACTGAAAAACAGATAATAACTGTATGTTTAAAAAACAGTAAAATTCTAACTGATTTTATTAATATGAAAGTTAAATCTTTTTATACATTTAAAAAATCAAGATTTATATTACAGATTTTAAATAGAATTTCAACTTACTATTTAATTTATTTAAGACAGATTGATAAAAAAAGCCTTATGATTGAAAAAAGGCTTCATAAATCAATGAAAAATAGAGAATTAATCCAACTGCATTCTTTAGAAAAATCTCTTGTATATTTCTCTACTTCTTTAAAAGCTAACGAAATAACATTAGAAAAAATGCTAAAGCTGGAACTAATGCAAAAATATGAGGAAGATAAAGATGTCTTGGAAGATGTTATTATAGAAAATAAGCAGGCTATTGAAATGACTGAAATTTACAGTAATATTCTTGCAAGTACAATGGATTTCTTTGCTTCTGTAATATCCAATAATCTTAATATTGTAATGAAAGTCTTAGCTTCTGTAACAATATTACTAGCAATTCCTACTATAATCAGTGGTATTTATGGTATGAATATTGATGTTCTTCCATTTGCTCATGGTCCGCAATCTTTTACTGCTGTTATGGGAATAATAGCTGGTCTTTGTACTATTGTAGCATTTATACTATACAAAAAGGATATGTTTTAAAAAAGATATGTAATCCAAACATATCTTTTTTGTTTGTAAAAAATATTATTTATAAATAAAAAAACTGAAGCAAATGCTTCAGTTCTTATTTGGAGGCGCCACCCAGATTTGAACTGGGGATAAAGGTTTTGCAGACCTCTGCCTTACCACTTGGCTATAGCGCCATATATGGTGGCTCGAACTGGAATCGAACCAGTGACACGAGGATTTTCAGTCCTCTGCTCTACCGACTGAGCTATCGAGCCATCTTACCTCGCAACTTCCTACTCTTCCACACAGTCTCCCGTGCAGTACCATCGGCGCTATAGACCTTAACTTTCCTGTTCGGAATGGGAAGGAGTGTTACCTCTACGCCATCATCACCAGATCACAAATAGAATTATATCGAGATACAGATAATATGTCAACACTTTTTTTTAACTTTTTTTAATTTTTATAATTATTTTGTAAAAAACAATGCATAAGAATTCCTCCTAATCCTCATATATAAACGATTTTAGAGGAATCTAATACATTATATATTTTTATTTACTTTTCTCTAATATTAGACCATTTTTTTATTCTATCCCATAATTTATATATATCAAGACTGAAATTACATTTAAAATTTATTTTACACATATAAAAATTTCAAAGAAATCTTGAAAAGATTTTATCCTTGATTGTCAACTGTAAATTATTAATTGGAATATATATAAATTTTAATTGATAGAAATATATATATGAATTACTGCATTATCAATGGAACTATTCTGATATTCTTCAAAATCACATTTATAACTTCTATCTAAATCCATTTTCCATAACTTCTGCCAGAATTCTTGAACTGCTTTAATCATATGTCCCTTCACTATAAATTTTGCATATTTCCCTTCTGAAATTGTTTTAATACTCAAATCTTTTCTATTACTAAATTGACTCACTTCACAACCTACAGTAACTTTATACTTTCCATTTACATCACTTTCATAATCTGAATAAATCTCTACAGCCTTTTCATTAACCTTATTAGATATACTCTGGCAAATTCCACCTTCATAGAATTTTCCCCATAAACCACTTATTACACATGGCATATCAGGATCTGAATTCTTAGTTACTGCACTCAATCCTTCTATTTTCATTCCTTTTAAATTAACTACTGTATATTCCATAAACATCCATCTCCTTTCTTATATTCTCATATTAACAAGTATAACCTGACATCATAATGTCAGGTTATACTAAAAATCTATATATTTTAATTTATAATGTGTAATTGACTTCAACTTCTTCAATACTTATTTAATATGTTTTCTATAAACTGCTTAAATTCTTTTCTCATGTATTCAGGTTCAAGAATCTCCAGCTCTTCTCCAAACCCAATAAAATAATTATAAAGCCATTTATATTTAGGCATTCTAAACTTTACAATAAGGAAATCACCTTCATTCCTAATTATGCCTTTTCTAAATTCATCATAAACACGTGAAGCAGCAGACATATTTACCTTTAATTTAACATCTATGTAGTCTTTTTTTTCCTCTTCATTATATTGAGTGTTTACTATTCCTTCTTTTCTCTTTTTAAATCCTTCCTCTAATATATGTATATTATCAATTCGTGTAAGTTTAAAGAATCTAAAATCCTTTCTTTTTTTGCAGTATCCATATATATACCATTTATTTCCCTTAAAAATGAGCTTATATGGTTCAATAATTCTTTCCAGTGACTCGCCTTTATTACTATAGTACAAAAATTTAATACACTTTACATCCATTATGCTTTTCTTTATAAGTTCAAAATTTTTCTTTTCTTCTTCGCTTTGTTCCCATCCTGAAAAATCAATCTGTATCCAATCAGTATCATCTTTTTTAAATACATTTTTTAATTTTATAAGTGAATCCTTAACATCAATCTGTCCTGTAGCATTTACACTCTGTAGAGCCATAAGAATTTTGTCCTGTTCTTCATCTGAAACTAGTGTTTTATCAATAGAATAATTATCTAAAATAGATATTCCTCCACCTTTTCCCTGAATTGAATAAACAGGAATCCCATTTGCTGAAAGATCTTCTATGTCTCTATATATAGTTCTTATGGATACTCCAAATTTATCAGCTAAATATTTAGCTGTTACTGTTTTCTTATTTATTAAAATTTGAACTATAGAAAATAATCTGTCTATTTTCATATTTTTAATCTCTCTTCTATATAAACATTTCCTTTTATTAATCTCATTAACATTCATCAAAAATTATTATAATTTTTTCAATATCCATTTACTTTAAGCGTACAACATATTAATTAATTTTTTATTTTATTGAGTATAGCTGATTTTTATTTTATAATCTTAAAATCACTAATTGGATAATATCTTATTTGGGCTTTTCCTTCAATTTCCGACTTATCTATATAGGGATTTTCCCAATACCTTGAATCATATGATCCTGCCCTGTTATCTCCTAAGAAAAATATACTATTATCAGGCACATCAAATATTCCATTATATAATTCATCGTTCTTAACATATTCTTCATTCAATTCCTTGCCATTAATACTGACTATACCATTATCAATTTCAATATGATCTCCTGGCAAACCAATGACTCTTTTTATTAATAATTTTCCACCAAGTTCTTCTGACTTAAATACAAGAATATCTCCTCTTTTTATTTTATCTTTGTCCCATACTCTTGTTGCAATAAGTCTATCATTATCATTTAAAGTTGGTATCATAGAACCGCTTGGTGGAAGAGATACATTTATAAACACAAATTTATTTAATAAGAATACAATTCCTATAGAAAATATTACTGGAAGAATCCACTCTTTAAAAAAACTGCTTTTATTAGTGTTTTTTAAATTTTCTTTACTTTCCAGATTAGTTTCATCATGTATTAAAGATTTATTTTCTTGCATAATTCAATTCCTCCCCTTATTAATTTACTTTCCCAATTTATTCAAAATAAAATACTTCTTCAAATTTCTTTTCTAATGCAATACATATTAAATATGCAAGCTTTGCACTTGGGCAAAATTGTAAATTCTCGATAGAACTTATAGTCTGCCTTGATACACCTACCATTTCAGCTAAATCACCCTGGGATATTCTTTTTTCAGCTCTCCACATTCTTATTTTATTGTTTAATATTAATTCATTCTGCATAATCTTTTACCACATCTTCAACATGTATGAAGTTATAAATATTAACGCTCCAAGTAATCCCAATATAGTGCATACCAAATATCTTTTGGTCCTATAATATTTAAATTTTCCAATGTATGAAAACCCAAGATATCCCCAAAACAATCCTATTAAATCTTCAGTAGGAATTCCTTTCCACTCTTTATACACAAATAAAATAATAAAAAACATTATTATTCCTATTTCTCCTACATTTCGTGATTTATCTTCTACATATTGCTCTCCTTCATCTACAGGCTTACTTTTTCTATTACGCTCTAGAATTTCTTCCCTATTCAAAAGTGTTGCCTCCTTACATTTTTTTCAAATTAATTGTAACACTCTATTAACTTTTTGTAAAGTATAGCAGACATTTTTTCAAAAAAACTAGTCAATTTATATTCATTATACTAAGAATTCTATCTTTATTATTTCATTGCATAACAACTACCTCTTAAAAAATACACTTCATAAAATTTATATTAGTACTATTTTCAAAAATACTTCTCAAATTTTTATTAACAGATTCGTACCTCTTAATCCATTAATATTATCATGTTTGAAGCAAAAAAATCATATAATTTCTTGTACAAAAAAGGATTGTCACATTAAGCATTATAACTACAATATTCATCATTGTTTTTTACTAAAACAACTAATATTGTTTAATATAATCTTGATGCTACAATCCCTTAATATTCT
>NZ_CAKVKB010000017.1 GCF_934754915.1 uncultured Clostridium sp. | reverse complement strand
ATGAATATTGAAGAAATGAATATTAATGAAATATTAGATTATACAAAATTTTTTCTTTAAATTATATATTTATATTACCATAAAATACTAAAAAAGTTAAGTATTGTAGTTATATCAATAATAATGTATTAATTAATAGAGGTGATTTATTTTATGGAGAAAAAATTTATGACCGCACTTATATGTGCATTTTCAAGAGCATATCATTCTAAAGAGAATAAAGTAAAAATTTTTGATGACACTATTGCAGAATTATTATTATCAAAGGAAGAATATAATGAGATAGGAGAAAATATGTCCAATGGAATAAAATTCTTTAATCCTAACTTTGTTGGAAATAAAAATGAAGCTTTACGATGGATTGTAGATAACCAATTAGCATCATCACCACTTGGCAGGGCAGCATATACAGAAATAATGCTTAAAAATGCTGTATGTGTCAGTAAAGTGAAGCAATATCTGATTTTTGCTGCAGGATATGACAGTTTTGCGTATCGTCAACCTGAATGGGCAAAAGAAATAGAAATTTTTGAAATTGATCATCCAGTAACTGCAAATGATAAGATGGAACGACTAAAAAAAGCAAATATAGAGATACCAGACAATGTTAATTATGTAGATGCTGATTTTACACAAGAAAAATGGAGTGAAGCAGTAAGTAAAAATAAGAAATTTGATAGTACTAAGATTAGTTTTTGCAGTTTGCTTGGACTATCTTACTATCTTTCAAAGACAGATTTTGAAAGATTGATTGGAACAATAGGAGAAATTATACCAGAAGGTAGTTCACTTGTATTTGACTATCCTGATGATGTGACTTATACTGAGAAAGTAGCTGAAAAAACCAAAAAACAAGTAATGCTTGCAAATGAAGCAAAAGAAAAAATGCTTGCAGGTTATTCTTATGATGAAATAAAAAAATTACTTTCCAGATGTGGTTTTTCAACATATGAACATTTAACTCCAGATCAAATTACTAAACAATACTTTGAAGAATATAACAAAGCAAATCCCACGCACTATATGAGCGCATTTGATAATGTTAATTATTGTTTAGCTGTAAGACATTAATATTATTTTAATATAAGAAGTTTAAACAATGAGAAAGTGTAGTTTTTTCTATCTCCCTGTTATAGAACATAAGCACCACAGTAATTTATAAAAAACAGAAAAGATTATGTTTTTACTTTCACAAACATAATCTTTTCTTATATCTTTAAATTAACATTACATTTTTTCTAATATTTTTTCAACCTCTTCAATAGTCAATCCTGTTGCTTCTGCTATTTCATCATTTTCCTCAAATCCCATGAGATCTTTGGCAAGAGAAATCATCAATCTTTTCACATTTATTTCAACGCTTTCTGGAAGATCAGACATATCAGCTAAATTTTCTGTCAGATTAAAATATTCAGCATCTTCATTTTCATCATCTTCTTTAAATAATTTAATTTTCTTAGCCTTTTCTCTGTTGTATCCATTTAAATATACCAGCTTATTATCACTTTCATCTAAATCTTCATCTGAAATAACACTTATCCCTTCCTGTTCAAGAATATAAGCTGTTATTCCTTTTCCCTTGATTTTATTACCAGAAAAACTTCCATCATAAACAAAATTACAGCCACAAGAAGGACTTCCTTCTTTAAGTATAGCTTTATTTATACCTGCTTCCTTGGCTATCCTTAAAGTTTCATATGCTCCGTCTAGGAATTGTTTAGTAACATCATTTCCTAACTTATCAATTGCTTTTCCTTCATTTTCAATAACCTCTTTTGCGCATGAATCCAATTCAACGGGATTCCTTGGTGTTGGTAATCCTCCAAGTTGTTCAGGGCATACAAGTATTGCTTTTCCTTCTTGAAACATCTTCATACATTTTTCATTTAAATTATTTTTTCCGCTATATTTACAATTTACTCCACACAAACATGCACTGATAATAAATATTTTGACCTCCTCCTTATACATTCTAATTGACAATGGCCAATGGACAATTAAGGATGAAATCTTTTCAAGATTTCTTTAATTATTAGATAATTTTATCATCCTTATGCTTTAAGTTCTACAACTGTTACTCCATCTCCACCTTCACCGTAAACCCCAAGTCTGAATGATTTAACATGTGGATGCCTCTTAAGCATTGCTGTTATTGCATTTCTTAATACACCTGTTCCTTTACCATGAACTATAGTAACTTCTCCTAGGTTAGCTCTATATGCATCATCAAGATATTTATCTGTCTTATAGCATGCTTCTTCTGAATCCAATCCCCTTAAATCAACTCTTGATTCTATGTTGCTTAAATTAAGTTTTACTTCTCTCTTTCTTTTAGCTTTTTCTACTTTAGTAACCTTTGTCTTTCGTAAGTCTTTAAGTTTTACATTTATTTTCATAATTCCTGCTTCAACTTGAACATCACCTTTATTGTCTGGCATAGAAACTATCACTACTGTCTGATTTAATGATGGCAAAAATGCTTCCATTCCAAGACTTACATTTGTTATTGGCTCTCCTTCGCTTTCCTTCATTTTGTGAAGGCCTTTTTCTTTCTGTTCAAGACTATCTTTAAGCTTTTTACGCTCTTCTTCAAGCCTTGCTCTTCCTCCACCTTCAATCCCCATTTTTTCTAAAGCTCTCATAGCTTTTAATATTTCATCAGCTTCTTCCTTTGCATCAGCTATTATTTCTTTAGCTTCTTGTCTTGCATCCATATATGCCTTATCTCTTGCCTTTTCTAACTTTTGAAGTTTATCTTCATACTTTATCTTAAGCTCTTCTGCTTCTTTTTTCAGCATTGCAGCTTCCCTTGCTTCTTTCTTGGCAACTATACTTTTTTCTTGCAGATCCCTTATAAGATTTTCAAATTGAAGATTTTCTTCAGACATATACGTTTTAGCTCTCTTTATTACACCTTCAGCAAGACCAAGCCTTTTTGAAATTTCAAAAGCATTAGATTTACCTGGAACTCCAATAAGGAGTCTATATGTAGGTCTTAAAGTTTCTATATCAAATTCAACAGATGCATTTTCAACGCCATCAGTTTTTAATGCATATGCTTTTAATTCACTGTAGTGTGTTGTTGCTATTATTCTTGCATTTCTCTTTCTCAATGTTTCTATTACTGACATTGCAAGTGCAGCACCTTCAGCAGGATCTGTTCCAGAACCAATTTCATCAAATAATACTAAAGACTGATTATCTACATATCTCATTATTTCAACTATATTCGTCATATGTGATGAAAATGTTGACAAACTCTGTTCAATACTCTGTTCATCACCTATTTCAGCAAAAACTTCAGTGAAGAATGCTAAAGATGAATTATCTCTTGCAGGTATTAAAAGTCCGCTCAGCCCCATAATATGAAGAAGCCCTACCATCTTTATGGTTACAGTTTTACCACCAGTATTAGGTCCTGTAATCATCAGTGTATCAAATTCTTCTCCAATATATACATCTGATGGAACAACTTTATCTGATTCAATCATAGGATGTCTTCCACTATAAATATGAAATGTTCCATCTTCTTTTATAATTGGTCTTACTGCATTTAATCTTTCTCCATACTTAGCTTTTGCAAATATAAAATCAAATTCAGCAAGCATTTTAAAATTACTTAGACATTGATCAGAATTATCTTTTACCTTTAATGAAAGTTCAGTTAATATTCGTTCAATCTCTGCTTTTTCTTTCAACGCAAGTTCTCTTATTTCATTGTTCAGATTTACAATACTCATTGGCTCTATAAAGAATGTAGCACCAGTTGAACTCTGATCATGTACTATTCCTGGAACAGCACTCTTATACTCAGATTTAACAGGAATAACATATCTGTCACCTCTCATAGTATATAAATCATCTTGAAGATATTTTGAATTACTTCTTACTATTGAACTTACTTTTTCCCTTACTGAAGAATTTTTTTCTTTAAGGCTTCTTCTTATGTTATGTAATGTAGCACTTGCCTTATCACTTATTTCTTCTTCAGAAACTATAGCCCTGTCAATACTGTCTTCAAGGGTCTTTACAGGAGTCAGTATATATGCTAAATCTTCAAGTTTTTCATAAGATTTTTCAAATTCTTCTCTTTTAAAGAATTCCTTCATATTCCTTGCTGCTCTAAGTGTACTTCCTATTTTAAGAAGCTGTCCTGGAGTTAAAGTTCCGCCTTTTCTTGCTCTCTCTATTCCTTCATGTATATCAAATAATCCTTCTAATGGAGGATTTCCTTTATCGAGAAGAACTTCCAAAGCTTCATTCGTCTCATCAAGTTTGTTATTTATCTCATAAACATTGTCATAAGGCATAAGTTCAGCTATCTTTTGCTTTCCTGCATTTGTACGTGCATATTTCTGTATCTTTTCTTTTATTTTATTAAATTCTAATATTCTTAAACTCTTTTCATTCATAAAAACACCTCTGCTTATACAGTTAAAAGCCATCAGTTATTAACTTATGCTACTCCACACCTCTTTTATAATGGCCTTTTGTATACATCTTATTTTCATTTTTTCTGCCAGAACTTATCTGAAGTAAAACATCTTTAACCTCTTCATAAGTTTCATCTAAAAAATCCACTCTAAAATTCTCAATATTGAAATTCTTCATTTCTTCCGATTCTTCTATAAGATTTATAGGAAGTGAATTCAATATATGACTTCTACAATTATTATCACATAAAACTCTGAATTTTTCATTCATTCTGTCTATTAAAGTAAATTCATCCTTCATACATGGCATACTACATTCTTTTTTAGAACTTTTATTTCCAAATGTACTTCCCACTGGGCAATATTCACTTACCATAAGCTCTGCCTTTCCATATATATTTACTCCAACCTGACAAGTAATATTTTTCATTACTTCCTTGATTTCTTTTCTATTAAGTTCCAAACTTAAAAATGGTATATCAATATCTTTACTGTAGAATTGTGCTCCTTCACTGTTGAATATATTAAGCTTGTAATCACCTAATATAAACATAGAATCTTTATATTTTCTTATTATGCCTGCATTAGATGTTATAATACCTTTAATAAATGGCGCTAATTCATCAATTATTTTGGTAATCAAATCAAATTCCTGTTTTATTATTTCCGGAAGTCTTAAATATACATTTTTGTTTGAGTATCTTTCTTTTAATTCTTTTACATCTCCCTTATTTAAAGATCCTTTCATTCTACTGTAAAATATATTTAATGCAATATTTTCCACATTATCATCTTCAATAAGAGCCTTAAGCTGATCTTTTGTAATACAGCTATATATATATCCAATTTTTTTATCATATTTAGCTGGAATCAAATATTCTTCTTCCATATTTCTTTTTCTTCTATAAGATTTTATGGAGTCTTTAAGAATATTTTCAAATAATTCTCTCCTCAAATTATTCAGCGAAGCAATTCTTATAAATCCTTCATCAAAAACATTAAATATTATATTTTCAAATTTATACGGTACTTCTCCTGACTTCTTTAATGACTCTTCTACTCTTTCCCTGCTTAATGGCTTATTTGAAGCTTCTTCTATAACATCTCCATAAACCTTATATTCTTTTCCATTAAATATAGTTTTTAATATTATAGGTGCATTTACTTTAAATTCAACTTCTCCCGTAAGAAGAAGTTTTCTCTTATATGGCTTTATATAATCATGAAGTTCATCAAAAAGCTTTTTATCAGACATTTTAAATAATCTAAATCCTTTTTTATATCCACCACATGGAAAAAGTTTAACTCTTTCTCCCTTATTAGCTTCCTTTACTTCTTTTCCTTTTAATATTATTTTGCTTAAAGTAAATCCATCATCATCAAATCTTATTCCATCACCTAATGCCACATGAGATTCCAATATAATCTCACCGTTATCCTGTACCTTACCTATAAAAACTCCTGTATTTTTTGCATAGTTAAAGCTCATCATATCTTTCCCTGTATTTTTATAAAGATATGCTTTTGCAAATCCCTGTCTATTAAATAGCTGTGTAAGTTCATTTTTTCCTTTGTTTAAATCAAATTTAGTATTCTTTTCAATTTTATCTATTGCTTTTCTATAATTTCGTGTAACACCAGCAACATATTCAGGCTTTTTCATTCTTCCTTCAACTTTTAATGAAGAAGTTCCACTATCTATTATTGAATCTACATCATCAATGAGACATGTGTCTTTAGGACTTAGAAGATAACCTTTCCTTTCACCAGAATTTTCACCCTTTAATGTATACTGCATTCTGCAGCTCTGTGCACATCTTCCTCTGTTTCCACTTCTTCCTCCAATCATAGAACTCATAAGACATTGGCCTGAATAGCATACACACAATGCACCATGAACAAATATTTCAGTTTCTATTCCAAGATCTTTTGATATATACTTTATTTCATCTAAAGACAATTCTCTTGATAATACAATCCTTTTAAGTCCTTTTTCTGTAAAATATAAAGCCCCTTCACCATTATGAACTGTCATCTGAGTTGAAGCATGTAATTCAAAATCAGGATATACCTTCTGAATAAGATTTATCAATCCTGTATCTTGAATTATAAGAGCATCTACACCTATCTCATATAAATATCCTGAATATTTTAATGCCTCTCTCAATTCATTTTCTTTTAAGAGGGTATTCATTGTAACATAAACTTTTACGCCATAACTGTGAGCATAATCAACAGCTTTCATCATAGTTTCATTATCAAAATTTGAAGCATATGCTCTTGCTGAAAATTTACTGCCTCCAAGATATATAGCATCAGCTCCATTGTTTATTGCCGCCACAAGGCTTTCCATACTTCCAGCCGGAGCAAGTAATTCTATATTTTTCATACTTTTTGTATCCTCCTAAAATACTTTTAAATAAAGTATTTTTATTCATCCTTGTTTATAAACTTTTAATATATGTTGCAAAACTAAAATTTATCTAACACATATTTTATCTAACACATATAAAAATATAAAAGAAATCTTGAAAAGATTTCATCATTCACTCTCAATTGCAATATATACGCATATCCTAAAATTTTAGTATTCATTAGAATTAAACACTTTTCAATAATTCTTTACAATATATCAACATATATAATATACTAATTTCAAGAAAATGCAAACACCACATAAAAAGAAGACACTAATTCAAATCTAGTATCTTCTTTATTTAAACATATTAATTTAAATATATCTTATTTTTTATTTTTAACTACCGGTCCTATTTGTTCTTTTTTAGCCTTTGCAAGTTCTATTTCTGCATCAATAACTTTTGCCTGCAACTCAAACAATCTATGTTGAAATGATTTTGATTCTTCAACTAAAGTGTTATTTTCATTTACGACCTTATTTTTTTCTGATTCTATTACTGATATTCTGTTATTCAATTCCTCTATTGAATCTTTGCTGTTTGCCAATTCAACTTCATATTTATTTACATTTTCCAGACAATTATCATAATCTTCTTTCATTTCTTCTATCTGTTTATTGGCTTCTTTTATGGTATTTTCCTTTTCTTCAATTTCTCTTTTTAGCTTTAAGAAAATCCCTTGTTTATCATCAAGTTCCTTTTCAAGTCTTCCAATTGCTCTTATTTTGCTTGAAAAATCATCATTAAGTTTTTTCAATTGAGATTCTCTTGCTTCAAGACTTGAATTTAAATTTTCAATTTCATCATCTTTAAGTTTAATTTCATTACTTTTTTCTTCTTTAAGTTTTTCCATATCAATATTTAATTGCGCATTTTCTAATTTTGAATTTTCTAAATCTTTTTCTAACATATATTTGTTTTCTTTAATATTTTCCAATTCCTTAGATAATTCATCATTAGCATCTGTTATCTCATTAAATTCTATATTCATCTTTTCTTCTTTTTCTTTTAATGTACTCAACTGCAATTCAAGATTTATTTTTATGTCATTTAATTCAGATATTTTTGATTCTTTAGCTGTTTTATCATTATTTAAATAATCTATTTTTTCTTTATATTGATTTAATTCCTTTTCAGTTTCATCAGTCATTTGATTAATCTGTTTATTTAATTCAGAAATTTCCATTTTTCCATCGTCAATTATATTTTTTAATTCTGTACATTTATCTTCATATTCTTTCAATGAATTATTTAGATTTTCTTTTAATTGTTCTAATTGTTCAATTTTACTGCTTAATGTTTTGTTTTCAGCAGAAGATGTTTCTTTAAGATCTTCATATGATTTAATCTGTAAATCAAGTTTTTGTTTACAATCTTCCAGCATTTTATTATTTTCTTCATAATGATTATTTAATTCACTTAATTCAACTTTGCATTTACTATAATCTTGTGATAATACTTCATTCTTTTTCTTCTCTTCTTCAAGATTTAATTTCAATTTTTCAATTAAATCTTCCAAACTTATCTTCTCATTATCGAATTCTTCTTTAACACTTTTTATTTCCGATTCTAATGAAATATTTTTCTCTTTTAAATTTTTGTTTTCATCATCTAGATTTATTTTAGCAACATTTATTTCTTCAAGTGCTGCAGCTATTTCCAAATTAGAATTATTTAAATTGTTTAATTCAGATTGAAGTTTTCCTTTATTTTCACTTACTTCTTTCAATTCTTTCATCAAAGCATTTATTTTATCATTTGCACTCTGTAAATCTTTATTAAGTCGATGTTCTTTATTCTTTGCTTCATCAATTTTCTTATAATTAATTTTGCCTTTTTCTCTTACCTCGCTCAATTCTTTAGTAAGTGATTCTATTTTATTTTTTCGTTTTTTTGATTCGTCTAATGTTTCTTTATTGTATTTTGATAACTTTTCATTTTCTAGTTTTAATTGCGTAATTTCTTCACTCAATTTATTATAAGTGGCTTCCTGATTTTTATATCTCTCATGAAGTTCTGCTTCCTTAGCATTAAATTCTTCTTCAACATTGTTTTTTTCTTTTACAGCATTCTCAAATTTTTCTTTATATCCTTCAATAGTATTTTTCAATATATTTTTTTCATTTTCAATAGCTTCTTTTTCTTTAATAATTTTATCAAGTTGATCATCAGACTCATATAATTCATCAGCAATATTGACTGCTGCAAGTACTGTTGCTGCATTGGTACTCAATCCAGATTTTTTGGACAGTATTTCTTTGATTCTGCTGTCAACGTAACTTGCTACACCTAAAAGATATTTTTCATCTTTTTCCCCCTTTAAATTGTAGCTCATACCATTTATGTTAACTGTTACCTTAATCATACTAATATAACACCTCGTAAAATTCTTTATTTCTTTAATTATAGGATATAATCAATAATAAAACAATTACATACCTTAAATATTAAAAAATTATCTGTCACTATAATTCCATTTATTTTTTCTATGAAATATTGTCAATATTCGATTTCTTATTACTTTTCTTTTAATATACACGAGCATTATTTATAGACTTTATACCTAATATAAATCTCAAAATTTCAAATCATCTTAAAATAAATACTTTATATTATTGATACTATATTTTTTCATTTTCATTTTACTTATTAAGATAAATATATTAATATATATATATTCAAATTTTATCATTAGTTTATCCAAATATAAATGGATATAAATTATAGGTGGTGAGTACAATAAATATCAAAAGTATTTTAAGCATACTCTTATCTAAGTTAACTGCTTTTCTTGCAAAACATATTGTTAAGGGAGGAAGTAATTTCCCAGGTAAGATTGCTTTAAAAATTGATAGATCAATATTAAAAACTGTAAGCAAAGGATACAAAGTAATCCTAATTACAGGCACAAATGGAAAAACTACAACTACAAGCATGATTTATAATATCTTAAAAGAAAGCGGATTAAATGTAATAACAAACAATACAGGTGCTAATTTGTATCCTGGTATAGTAGCTTGTTTTATTTCAAATTACTCTTTCTTTAAAAAGAAAAAAGATGCCTATGCTGTAATTGAAGTCGATGAAGCAAATGTAAAATTTATAACTGAATATCTGACTCCTGAAATAATAACAGTTACTAATCTTTTTAGAGATCAACTGGACAGATACGGTGAAGTTTACACTACTCTTGTTAAGATTCTTGAAGGTATTTCAAAAGTTCCTGAATCTACTTTAGTTTTAAATGGTGATGAATCTCTTCTTGGCAAACTTAACATAAAAAATAAGTGTATATATTATGGATTCAATACTCCACTAAAAAAAGATAATTCATTAGACTTGAACGCCGATGCTAAATTCTGCAAATTCTGTAAAGCTCCTTATTCTTATAATTTTGTTACTTACAATCATTTAGGAGATTTTTATTGTCCTGAATGTGGCTATAAACGCCCTGAACTTTCTTACTGTGTAAACAAAATTTTAGATCTAAAACCTGAAAGTTCAACTGTTCTTATAAATGATTCTGAAATATTTATAAGTCAGTCTGGAGCTTATAACATTTATAATGGATTATGTGCATATTCTGTTGCAAAAGAACTTGGAATAAGTGATAGTATAATAAAATCATCTCTTCAAAATCAAAGTTCAAGTTTTGGAAGACAAGAACAGATTAAAATTGGTGATAAAAATATTCAAATAATTTTAGTAAAAAATCCTGCTGGATACAATCAAGCCTTGGATACTTTAAGTTTAAATAAAGATGCTTTTTCTGCACTATTTATGCTTAATGACAATTATGCTGATGGTCGTGATGTATCATGGATATGGGATGTTGATTTCGAAAAAATTTCAGCCCTTAGAATTGAAGATATATTCATATCTGGTATAAGAATGTACGATATGGCTGTCAGGTTAAAAGTTGCCGGCCTTGATGTTAACAAATTTATTCTTGAAGAAGACTATGAAAAACTTACTGAAAAACTTAAACAATCTTCCTCATCTAAAATTTATATTCTTGCAACATATACAGCTATGATAAATTATAGAAAATACCTTTACTCAAAAGGTTATATTAATAAATTATGGTAAAGGAGGATTTAATATTATGGAATTAACTATATGTCATCTATACCCTGATTTATTAAATGTTTATGGGGATGTAGGTAATGTACTAATATTAAAATACAGAGCTTCACTTAGAGGAATAGACATAAATGTTGTAAACTGTTCTATTGGCGATAAATTAGATATAGAAAATACAGATATTATTTTCTTTGGCGGCGGACAAGATTTTGAACAATCAATAGTTTCTGATGATTTAAACACTTTAAAAAAGCAGCCATTAAAAGAATATGTTGAATCTAATAAAGTCTTGCTAGCTATATGTGGAGGTTATCAACTTTTAGGAAAATACTATACTGCACCAAATGGTGAAAAGATAGATGGTCTTGGTATTCTTAACATATATACTGAAGGCGGAAATACACGATTTATTGGAAATACTGAAATAATAAATGAAGATTTTAATGAAACTTATGTAGGTTTTGAAAATCATTCAGGAAGAACTTATATAAATGATCACAAACCATTAGGAAAATGTATTCATGGATATGGAAACAATGGCTCTGATGGATATGAAGGATGTATTTATAAAAATACTTTTGGATCATATTTTCATGGTTCATTTCTTTCTAAAAATCCAGAATTCGCTGATAGACTTTTATCTCTTGCTTTAAAAAATAAATATGGCAAGGAAATAACATTAAGTCCTTTAAAAGATGATTTTGAATTAAAAGCAAAACAATCAATTATAGAAAGATTGAAAAATTAGAAATAAATTTTATAAGTCATTTTTCCACATATATTATTTTCATTAATACTATATGTGGAAATTTGTTCTTTATGGCATAAATACTTATTATTATCTATTAATTATTTTTTTATTTTCAAGATAATTAAATTCCCATGATTCCATTGCTTCAATTGTTTTGAATTCATATCCCAGTTTTTTATAATCATTAATTATATCCTGCAAAGCCTCTGTTGTTGTTTTCTTATTCTCTAAATCATGCATTAAAACTACTTCTACAACATTTTTTCCACATGAGTTTTCTACATTTCCTTTTATTGTATTTGAAGCTACACATGATTTCTTTGTATCCCCACAGTCAATTGTCCAATCTATGTAATTTATATTAATACTTTTTAAATAATTTTTTATATTACTTAAAACCTCTTCATTACATACAGTATTTGTAGAACCTCCAGGCATTCTTACCATATTATATGTTCTCTTTTCTTCAAGAACATCATTTAAGCTCTTTATACATTCATTTAAATCATTAATATAATTTTCAGTTGAGCTATATATATCTTTATAATCATGATTATTACAATGAGGCAGAATACCCATACCACTATTTTTTATTCTCCTCATTGTACCTTTATTATGCATTGCATTATTTCCCACTACACAAAATGTAGCTTTAACATTGTTTTTGCATAGTATATCAAGTATTGAATCAGTATTACTAAAAGAAGGTCCATCATCAAAAGTAAGATAGACTATTTTTCTTTCATCTGCTGATGCAGATATTGTTATTTCAAAGAAATTTAAGGTCATTATAATTGCAATAAGCAATATAACCATATTTATAGTATTTTTTTTCATATCTATATATCACCCCTTTTTTTATTCCTAATATAGTTTGTTCAATATAAGTCATATTATTATAATTTCTTTGAAATTTTACATATAGCATTTATTGTTATTAATCTTTATAAATGTTATACTAAAAATGTTTTAATATATTAAAAATAGAAGCGGAGAGATTTGACTTGAAAAAAAAATTTATTCTAAAAACACTTATACTGGCTCTTTCTATTTCTATATTGAGCCCTTTTGCAGCCATTAAAGGAAATGCTGCCTCTACAGATACATTACCTGAAATAAATGCACAGGCTGCCATTACTATGGATTTAGAAACCGGTGAAATCATCTATTGTAAAGATGCAGATAGCAAAAGATATCCAGCTAGTACAACAAAACTTTTAACAGGTCTTTTATTAGCTGAAAATAAACAAAAGAGTGATGCAATTACATTTACTGAATCTGCAAAAGCTCAACCTGAATATTCATTAAATATCAACTTCATGCATAACTCTATGAAGCCTGGTGACACAATGTCAGCAGATGATGTTATGAAAGGTCTGCTTCTTTTCTCTGGAAATGACACAGCTTACATGATTGCTGATAATGTTGCAGGTGATTCTACAAAATTTGCTGAAATGATGAACAATAAAGCAAAAGAGCTTGGTGCTACACACAGTAACTTTGTAACTGCAAATGGACTACATGATGAAAACCACTATACAACAGCATATGATCTTTCCCTAATAACAAAAGCTGCTTTTCAAAATGATTGGGAAAGAGAAGTTATGGGACTTTCAGAAGCTTCTATTGAAATTAACGGTGCTAAAGTTATGTTAGAAAACAGAAACCTTGGACTTGGCAAAAACGGAAACATTGCTGGAAAAACCGGATTAACTAATGCTGCTGGCGGATGTTTAGCTGCTGTTTATGAAGTAGATGGAAGACAACTTATCGGAGTAGTTCTTAAAAGCAAACAAGTCGATAATGCAGATATGACTAAATTTAATGATATGGATAAAATCATGGACTATAGCTACAAAGCGTCCAAGACAATTTACAAAGCATCTGGTGAAGAAGTTGGAACAACAGATATCCAATATAAATCATTTGGATTCTTCGGACCATCAAAATCAATTACTGTTCCTTTAAAACTAACTCAAGATGTAACATATTATTCAAACGCAATAAATGATGCAGAATCTGAAATAACTTATGACAAAACAGATTCAAGTGCTTGGAGTCTATTATTCAATAAGAATGTAAACCTAACTTATTCTACAAGAAATTATAATGAAAATGTCAGCGGTACTATTGACATATCATTTGGTGATATTTTAAAAGATAACTTAATAATATATATAGCAACTTTGGCAAGTATAATAATAATAATAACTTTATTATTTCTTATAAAAAATATGGCTTCAAATTCAAGACGCAGAAGAAGCAGCTATTCTCGTAGAAGAAGATATTAATTATAATTTGAATGATAGAGAATTTTTCATAATTAAAATAAATATTAAAAATAAGTTAGCTTATAGTATAATATAAACTAATGTAAATAATGCAGATCAATTTAAATTATATAAATTTATAAAGTGTCTACAAGATTATAAAAAACTGATATAGGATTATTTATCCCTATATCGGTTTTTATAATATCCATATTTAAATTATAATATACTCAATATCTCTATAAATATATATATTTATTAATTTTTTTATCAGAACACTATGCAACAATCATTTTTGCTAATATTTAACTGATAGCAGCTATTATAAAAACATGATATAATCAAAATGTTGTCAGTATACTTTTAAATAAGGCATTACTGACATCAATTAAAATATTATCTTTATTAAGGAGCAAAATTAATGAACAAAATTGAAATGAAAGGCAGTGTTATATTAAATCCAGTTCCCGTCGTTTTAATAACTTCTAAAAATAAAGAAGGAAAAACAAATGTTTTTACAGTTGGATGGACTGGTACTATAAATACTAAGCCTCCTATGCTTTATATTTCAATAAGACCTGAAAGGCTTTCTTATGAATATATAAAAGACACTATGGAATTTGTAGTAAACATGCCTGGTTCTAATTTAGTCAAAGCTGTTGATTATTGTGGTGTGCGAAGCGGAAAAAAGAATGATAAAATAAAAGAAATGGGATTTACTTTAAAAGATAGTACAAACATATGCGTACCTTATATTGAAGAATGTCCTGTAAACATCGAATGTAAGGTAAAAAACATTATTCCACTTGGAACTCATGATATGTTTATCGCAGAAGTTGTAAGCTCTCATGTAAATGAAGAACTTTTTGATGAAAATGGAAAGATTCATTTTGAAAATGCTAATATGATGGCATACTGTCATGGAGAATATTTTCCTCTTCAAAAACATCCTGTAGGATCTTTTGGCTTTTCTGTAATGAAGAAAAAAACAAAAAAAAGAAGAAATCTTCAGCGTCAAATGCAGCAAAATAAATAACAATTTATACAAGGAGGAAAAAGATTGACTAATAAAACACGTGATAATTACTTCGATAATTTAAGAGGATTCTTAATAATATGTGTTATAATTGGAAATTCACTTGAATATATATCACCTTCAAGTGTTAATCCTCATTATCTTATTCTGTGTTTATACATGTTTCATATGCCTTTATTCACTTTTATTTCAGGATATTTCTGTAAAAAAAGCAAAAGGAGCACTTCTGAAAAAGTTGCAGATACTGCAAAAATATATTTGTTTGCTCAAATCTTCTACTTTATATTTAATAGATACATATTAAACAGAACAAGTGTAAAATTTCAGCTTCTTTATCCAAGCTGGACACTATGGTATCTTCTTGCACTGACAGTATGGTATATATTATCTGAACATGTTAAAAATTATAAAAAAGCTTTTATAATTTCTGTTGCAGCTTCACTTATAATAGGCTTTGACGGAAGTATAGGATCTTATGCCAGTGTTTCAAGAATATTTTTCTTTATGCCGTTTTTTATAGCAGGTATGGCATTTAACAAAAAAGATTTTATTGATAAATTTAAAAAATATTCTATTCATATAGGAATTCTGACCGCAGCCGTACTAATAATCCCCTTCATTGGAGGAGAATTTATTGATGTTGAATTTCTATTTGAGTATACAAATTATACTTACTATCATGATTCAGCATTATATCCTTTTATATTAAGAGTATTCCATTATATAGGCGGCTTCATACTGTGTGGATTCTTTTTACTTACTTTCACCAGCAGAAAAACTTTTCTATCATGGTTTGGAAAAAACTCACTGGTGCTATATATTTCACATTCAGCCATAATACAGCTTATTACTTTAAGACCTATATTAAAATATGGTTCATGGCTACAGCTGATATTATCAGAAACATCTATTATTATATTACTTTCACTGCTTGCTTTAATAATTACAAAGTGCAAAAATTATCTACACTGTTTATATAATGAGCAGATAAATAGCAATATAAATCAGACTTTCTAATATAAATAAAAAAATAAGAGTTATGGAAAGAATTGTACTCTATCCATAACTCTCTTATTTTTTTAATTATTTTTTATTCTGTTAAGCTTTTAAATCCCTTTCCTAATACTTCACTTGTATCATTCACTGTAACAAATGCATTGGGATCATTTACTTTTATAAATTGTTTCAATTTCATAAACTGTCTTCTTGTCAATACAGTAAGAATTACACAATTATTTTCACCAGTATATCCACCTTTTCCATAAAACACTGTACATCCTCTGTCTATATCTTTCATTATGTAATTTGAAACCAGTTTTTCTTCTTTTGTGAAAACCATGACCTGTTTAGAAATATTTAAACCATCCACAAATTTATCAATTAAAGTACCAGTTAAATACACACTTAAAAGCCCAAAAAGACCAAGTTCTACTCCAAATGTATACATTGCTAATAATATTACTATAGAATCAGATATTAGAAGTCCCTTTCCAAAATCTATATTCATATATTTATTCATAAGCTTTGCTGTAATACTAGTTCCTCCAGTTGTAGCATCCTGAGTAAGCATTATTACACTTCCCAATGCAAGGAGTGTACTTCCAAAAATTGATGCCAGCATAAGGTCATCTGTCAATGCTATTGGTGTATAATTTTTTTCAATTATTGATAATGCAATTGATAAACTAAATGCAGCATATACACTCTTTATTCCAAAATTTCCTCCAATAAATACAAATGCAAGAATAAATAATATTACATTACAAACAACCATTATTATTCCCGGTTCAATTCCAAGAATATTATTTATTACAAGTGCAAGACCAGATACTCCTCCAGATGCAATTTGATTTGGAAAGAAGAAAAATTCAAATGCACATATTACTATCGCTACTCCCAATGTTATAATTCCATATTCTTTCAATATTTTCTTCATAAAATCCCTCCTCATAATTTTAAGCATTTCTAATCTATTTTATATTAACATATATATTTTTTTCTTCTACTTTTCTATTTTGCTTCAAATGTAAAAAAAATATCTAATAAGTTATGAATTCTATAAAAAACATAAAATTTATTAGATATTTTTTCTTTTATATCCATGTTTAATAATCATTTTCTAATATATTATTAAAATAAAAAAGAGGTAAAAGAATACGATTTATATTCTATACCTCATTCTCATACTACTTATTCCCTGTTAATTTTTTCTGGACAGCTGCAACTATTTCATACATAATAAATGCAATTGCTGACAATATCACTATACTCATCATTACAGTATCAAGCTGAGCAACTTGCCCACCATAGACAATTAAAAATCCTAATCCATCTTTTGCTACAAGGAATTCTCCCATTATTACACCAACCCATGACAGCCCCACATTTATCTTTAAAGCTGAAATAAACACTGGTATTGAATATGGAAATATAAGATATCTCAATATCTGTAATTTTGAAGCCTTAAAAGTCTTCATCAACATTATCTTTTCATTTTCAATTTCATTAAATCCACTTAAAACACTTATTATTGTAGTTACAATAGAAATTAAAAGCGCTATTACTATTATTGCAGGCATGCCATTTCCAATCCAGAATATTATTATTGGAGCCAGTGCCACCTTAGGAAGCGCATTTAATACTACCAGATATGGATCTAATATCTTTGAAATAACAGGACACCACCATAATATTACAGCTGTTATTACTCCAAGTATTGTTCCTAGTGAAAATCCTAGAATAGTTTCATAGCATGTTACACCTATATGCTTAAATAGTGAACCATCCTCATATAAACTTATGAAAGATTTTACAACTCGGCTTGGGCTTGATGTAAGGAACGGGTCTATCCACTTTAATTCTGCTGCAATCTGCCATAAAACAATGAAAATCACAAGAATCATTATTCTTGATATTGTAATTTTTCTTTTATTATTCTGGACTTTCTTTAAATATTTTTTATGCTCATCACTTATAAGACCAGCTTTATTCAAATGTATATCATTATTTTTTCCCATTATCATCATTCAGCTCCTTCCATAACTCATTAAAATATCCACTGAATTGTCTTTCTTTTCTTCTCTGGAAAGGAGTTAATTCATCACTGTCAAAATTCATAATCATTTCTCTTTTGACTTTAGCTGGTCTCTTTGAAAGAACTATGACCTTCTGTGAAGTTGAAATTGCTTCTGCAATATCATGTGTGACCATTATTGCTGTCTTTTTTTCCTGCTTTATTATTTTATATACATCATCGCAGACAAGAAGTCTTGATTGATAATCCAATGCTGAAAAAGGTTCGTCTAAAAAAAGAATTTCTGGATTTAAGGCAAGAGTCCGTATCAAGGCAACTCTCTGTCTCATTCCTCCCGATAATTCTTTTGGATAATGATTCTTAAATTTTTCAAGACCATAAGCAGCAAGCAGTTTTTCTACTCGTTTTTTGGATTCATCATTTAAAATTTTTTTTATTTTTAATCCTAATGTAACATTATCCCACACCGTATTCCATTCAAAAAGATGATCTTTCTGAAACATATATCCTATTTTATCAAGACTGCTTTTTATGTCTTCACCTCTATATAAGACTTTTCCTTCTGACGGTTCCAAAAGCCCGCTTATTATATTTAAAAGTGTTGACTTTCCACATCCTGAAGGTCCCAAAATAGAAATAAATTCTCCTTCTTCAACTTTAAATTTAACATTATCTAAAGCCTTTGTTTCTCCTTTTATTGAATGATAGTTCATGTATATATTGCGAATTTCCAATAAGCACAAATTTATTCACCACCTTTTTATCCATCAAATAATAATCACTAATTCAAAGCTTTTTCAGCATAAGAATTATCAACTATTTTTGAAAACTCCGGTCTTTCTGTAATAAGGCTATTATCATAATCTTCAATTATATCCATAAGCCTATTTAAATTTTCTTCTTTTATCTGTGGATTGTGTGCTAATGCATCTATATTCTTATAATTCTTTACTACTGTTATAATAGTATCTCTGTCAGTACCAGGAAAATAATCAATTATGCAATCTGCTATTTCTTCATCAGAATGGCTAAAAAACCACTGTTGACCTTTATATATTGCTTTTGTGAAATTTTCTATCACCTGAGGATTTTTGTTCATATATGACTTTGTTGTAAAATAACATGTATATGGTATCAATCCAGTTTCTTCTCCTACAGATGCAAGAATATATCCTCCTCCATCATTTTCTATAACTGAAGCTGTTGGTTCAAAAAGAGCGACATAATCACCAGTACCACCTTTAAATGCTCCTGCTGTTGCTGAAAAATCAATGTTTGTAACCATATTTACATCCTTATCTGGATTTATACCATTTTTATTCATTGCATATTCTAATGCCATTGCAGGCACTCCCCCAGGTCTTCCTCCAATAACATCATGCCCCTTAATATCTTCCCATTTAAAATTATCATTTTTATTTCTTCCAACTAAAAATGAACCATCCTTCTGAGTCAATTGAGCAAATACCACTGGATAATCCTCTCTTCCTTGATTATTTATATAAATAACCTGTTCTGGACCACAAAATCCTATATCTGCTGAATTACTTAAAACAGCCTGCATTACCTTATCAGCTCCCTGACCTGTCTGTAATTCAATTTCTATATCATTTTCTTCAAAAAATCCTTGACTCATTGCAATATACATTGGTGCATAAAATACTGAACGAGTTACTTCATTTAACCTTACTTTTACCTTTTCTTCTGTTTTATTTTGCACCATACATCCTGCTAAAGAAAATACTAATGCAAAAACAAGTAAAAAAGCTGTAAATACTTTAGATTTTTTCTTCATTTTATTAAATGATCTCCTTTTAAATATCTATAATCATATATTATGATATCTTTTTTAATATTGTTCTATTTTATGTTGCACTTGTATAATATAAAGCAATTTTCTAATCAATATTAAAAAGCAGCTACGTTATAGCTGCTTTTTAATAAATAATATTTTAAACATAATCTATTTTCTAAAATTATATTATTTTATTTTTTCAATTAAATAATACTCCTTATTATTACCACAATAATCCTGGCAATATCATAACTATCGGTATTGTAATAAGAGACAACAATGTTGTAAGCCCAACTATTTTTGCTCCATACGAATAATCTGCTCCATAAACTTGCGAAAGCATTGCTACAGTCATTCCTGTTGGTGTTATTGAGGCTATGTACATTACCATTTTTATATTATATAGCGAATTTGGTACAAATTTAAGCAGTAATGCTGCAAATATTGGTACAACTATCAGCTTTAAAAAACTTATATAGTATATATGTTTATTAGTAAATAGTTCAGAAATTTTTGACTGGGCAATATATGTACCTAAAATAAGCATTGCTAATGGTGTATTTATATTTCCCAATGAATCAAATGCATTATAAACCATTGCTGGAAGCTTTACTGGTGATATAAATATAATCATTCCTATACCTACAGCTATAACAGCAGGATTAAAAATTATTTTCTTTAAAGACACCTGACTTTTATCATTGCTCACAAGATAAATTCCATATGTATAACTAAGTAAATTAAAGCAGACAATATATGCTGATAAAGAAAATATGCTGTCTACTCCAAGAATACTGCTTACAAGAGGTATTCCCATAAAACCACTGTTAGAAAATGCTGTTGCAAACTGGTCTATTCCATTTCCCTTTTTATTAAAAATCTTTGCAACCATGATGCTTAAAGCAATAATAATAAAAGATAATCCTAAAGAAATAACCAATTCAATGAATTTTTCCTTAGAAAATTCCATCTGATATCTTGTCACCATGAGCATTGGATTTACAATCCATAATAATATGTTGGTAAGCTGCAATGTCCCTTTATCATTTATTATTCCCTTTTTATATAATATAAACCCTGTCAATATGATTATATACATCATACCAATCTGGTTTACAACTACATTCAACACATTCATACTGTGTTCTCCCCTATTTTATCTTTCTTATAATATAAACATCAGTAATAAATTTTAATGTACTATCTTGCAATTAACAATGTAAAACTTTTTTCTGAATTTATATATCTTCCAATAATAAAATATAATAATTAAAGAAATGTTGCAAAGATTTCATCATTTATTGCCAATCATACATTGTTAATTGAAATATATATTAATAAAAAATATTTCTATTAATATTTTTTATCTACCATCTTCTAAATAAATTCTATTTTCCAATTAAAATATCCTGTTTCTTCATTCTTTTCATATCTAAAATAAGCCGAAAAAGTATTTCCCTTTTTACTTTTCAAATTTCTAAAACCTACTTTTCCATTCTTTAAAAGAAGCTCAACCATTTCTCTTGATACCTTTTTTCCAAATGAATTAATATATTTATCATCTTTCCATATAGTAAATTTACATCCATTCTTCCAGTTGCTGCATCCAAATCCTTTTTCACCTTCAATTACAGGATTTCCACACACTGGGCATGGTCCAAGACTTTGAACATCCTTTGGAATCTCAACTTTAAATCTTGATAATGCACCAGTATCTTTCTTTATGGAATCTACCGATTTTATTGTAAAGTCCTTTATAAGATTCATAAAATCAGCTTTAGCAAATTTACCTTTTTCAATATCTGAAAGTGTTTTTTCAAGTCTTCCTGTATACTCTAAATCCAAAAGCTCTTTAACAGGAAATATCTCAACTATATTTCTTCCAAGCTCTGTACATATAAGGCTTTTTCCCTTTGTTTTTAAATATCCTATATCTTTAAGCTTCTTTATTGTTTCAGCTCGTGTTGCTGGTGTACCTATGCTGAAACCACTTAATATAGCCTGCATCATTTCTTCTGAATCTTCTTTTCCTTCAATTCCTTTTCCACAGGTCTCCATAACTCTTAAAAGCGTTTTTTCTGTATGATGCTTAGGTGGCTTTTTAGTTACTGCACTTACTTTTGATTTTGTAATATCTAATACTTCATCAATTTCAACCTTAGGAAGTATTACATCCTTACTTTCAATTTTTTCAACCTTTTTCCAGCCTTCTACAAGCTTTACTTTTCCCTTTGAAACAAAAATTCCTTTCACTTCAGGATTCTCTGGCTTCAATGTTACTTTTGTCTCTTCAAATTGTGCTACAGGCATAAACTGCATTATAAATCTGTTTTTTATAGCATCATATACTATTTTTTCATCAGCACTTAATCCAGAAGGTTTAATATATGTTGGTGTTATAGCACTATGGCTTTCTACCTTTGAACTATCAAATACTCTTTTTGATGTTGTAAATTTAATTTCATCTTCATAAGGAAGACCTATCTTTAATGTTTCGAGAACCTTTCTAGCTCTATCCTTTAAACTCTCTTCCAAAACAACACTGGCTGTTCTAGGATATGTAGTAAGCTTTTTTTCATATAATGATTGTGCTACTTTAAGAACTTTATCTGATGTCCAGCCTTTATATTTACTTGTGATATACCCTTGAAGATTTGATAAATTAAATAAATATGGTGGATATTCTTTTTTTAGTTCAGTATGCTTATCAATTATTTTAGCACTTGAACCATCCAGTAAAGGAAGAAGTTTATCTAAATCTTCTTTTTTATCAAATTTTTCAGATTCATTTTCATAATATAGCCCTTCAAATTCTTCTTTATCAGAAGCCTTAAAGTTAGATAATAATTTATAATATGTAGTCGCCTTAAAGTTTTCTATTTCTTTATCTCTATCATATATTATTTTCAAAGTCGGTAATAAAACCCTTCCAATATTTATGGTTTTGTTTTCTTCAAATTTGTATTTCAACGTACTTACTGATGTGAGGTTTATTCCTATTATCCAGTCACTCCACTGCCTTCCTATTCCAGCATCTTGAAGAGACTGCATTTCCTTATTATCTTTTAATAAAGTCATTCCCTTCTTTACTTCATCAGGAGTCCATTCGTTTAATAACAATCTATAAATAGGTTTTTCTACTTTAAAATAATCAAATATTTCGTCTGCTATTACCTGTCCTTCTCTGTCAAAGTCTGTAGCTGATATTATTCCATCCACATCATCTCTATCTATAAGCCCTTTTATTATTCCAAGCTGTTTTTTAGCACCTTTATCTTCAATATTTCTATTTACACTGTCACATTTAACCTTATATAAAAAGTGCTCTGGTATAAAAGGGAACTTTTCAAACCTCCATCCTTTCATACCCTCATCATAATCTTTTGCATCATACAACTGCAAAAGATGTCCAAATGCCCATGTTATATAATAGCCGTTACCTTCAAAATAGCCATCCTTTCTAGTTTTTATCTTAAACGCATCTGCAATATTTTTTGCAACTGATGGTTTTTCTGCAATAATCACTTTAGCCATGCTATTTTTTTCCTCCTCTCGGTTATTATCGTGCATTATATATATTAACACTAATCAAAAAATAAAACCAGTTTGTTCAAACTGGTTTTATAAATTATCTACATTTCATTAAGCATCCATATATAAAAATTTAAAGCTCCTGCATAAATAATCCATGCTAAATATGGCATCATAAGAAGCGCTGGTAATTTTCCGCCTTTCTTATAGAATCTTTTTATTGTCAAAATCACAAAGAAACATAAAATCAATAATTCTATAAAAGCAATACCATACAATCGGAATCCAAAGAATATTATGGTCCATAAAAAATTCAAAAGAAGCTGTATGTAATACACAAACATAGCAGAACTGGAATCTATATTTTTATATTTTAATATATAGATTTTATAAGCTGCTATACCCATAAGTATATATAATATTGTCCAGACAATAGGAAATATATATGATGGTGGTGCAAAAAATGGCTTTTCAAGACTATTATATAACTCCTTTGTGTCCGGAAGCATCTTATTTATAAGAAAGCTTATTATCAATGGAACTGCTATATTTAATATAAGAGGAATTATTTTTATATCTGTGTTTTTTTTATTCATAATAAAGCACCTCATATCTATTAACTTTATATCGATACTTTATTATATGACATATAATAAAATAATATGTCTTTTAAAATATTTACATTTTGTATCAAAAATCAACTAATAGTCATTAATCAGAACATATATATATCAGAAAATTCTATATCTACTTTCTCTCCTATTGAATTTATTTCAAAATTTTCACTATATATATCATTTTCATTTACATATTCTATGTCTATGTATTTAAATCTTATAACAAATTCATTTCCTTTATTTCCAGATGTAAGGTTAATCGTTCCTCCTTGAAGTTCAACCAATGCTTTTGTAAGAAACAGACCAAGACCACTGCCTTCTTTTATTCTATTAAACGCTTTATTTAGTTTTGTAAATTTATCAAACATATATGGTATTGTTTCTTTATCAATCTTAGCCCCATCATTTTTTATCTTTATATTTACAAAACCTTCACTCAGAGTGAGATTAACTTTTATTACTCCACCCCTTTTGCCATATTTGATACTATTTGAAAGCAGATTTAAAACAATTCTTGTTATAAATTCCTTATCACATTCTACATATATTTCTTCCTCTTCTGAATCAAAAATAAATCTGTTATCAAACATCTCTATATATTTATTACATGCTGATGCTGTATTTTCTACAAGGTCAACTATATTCCAGACTTTCATTTCTGGCTTTACATATCCTTCAGATATTTTATTGGAATCTATAAAATTATTTATAGTTCTTATAAGCCTTAAACAATTTTGCATTATTACTTTTCTGTTTTTATCAACTGATGAAATTTTATTTTCCTGAAGATACATACTATTAACCTGCAATGCAGAAGATATAATATTTATAGGAGTCTTCAACTCATGAGATATATTAGCAAAGAACTCTTTTTTATGTGTATCGTCTACTAGAAATTCTTCAAATTCCTTTTTCAGTTTTTTATTTTCTGTTTCTTCTCTTAAATCTTCAAAATATAATAGTTTATTAAAACTATTAGGTTTTATAAGAAAAACTCTGCATTTTATGCTTTCATTGTTAAGATTTAAAGTTAATATATAATTGCCACCTTTTTGTATCTCTTCAATAGATGTATTAAGATATTCCTTTAAAAATATGCTTATATCCATATTTTTAAATTTACTTTCATCTATATTAAATTTTTTAAGCATGTTACTGTTTATATACTGAAGTTTATCATCTGTAAATAAACATACCTGTCCATATATAGAGTCTAAAATTTTATTATAATTATTATGCGCTTTAGTAATCATAACATTGGTATCATTCAATATTTTATTTCTTTTTAATAATATTGAATTTAATTGTTTTTTTGTATTAACAGCTTCTTCTATATTATAATTAATCATTTCAAAATACTCATCACGAATCTTATCTATAATATAATTATAAAACTTTGCAAATGCAATACATTTCATTACTAATAGCATTACTGCTACCAATTTAAAACCAAATTCTATAAATAAAAATCCAAAAAGATTACATGTTATTGAACACATATAGTAAATAGTTTTTTTTAATTCATCCATTGAGAATCTTTTTCTATATTCAAGTATCTTATTTAATGTCGATAACGACATACATAGATTTATGAGTGTACTCATTATAACATACCCATCCAGATAGTTTTCAGATATCAAAAGATTAATTGACAGATCTTTTTCATTAATTATAAGTGCTATGACAAATGCCGCCATAAATCCTATATATATCTTAATATTACTTATATGCTTATTTTCAACATTAAATATATTCTCAATTTCACAATATTCCAGTATAGCTTGAAAATTCAAAAAAAGAAATATATAATAAAATTCATTTCTTTTATTTATACATAATACAATTACACCTGTAAATACAGCTATCATAACAGACAAAAAATAAAGTCTCTTTAAATTTTTTAACTTCTTATGCATAACTTTGTTCTTTATGGCATTATTATATACAAATCCAATAATTATTCCTAAGGATATTATACTTGTAGCCATAACATAAAATTCATAAGTATCATTAACAAACCGATACAAAAACAATACATATGCTAAGATAATAAATGTAATGCTATTCTTAAAATTAATATCTTCAATTTTATTTTTAGAACCATACCATTTATATAGATATTTCTTAAACATAATTTTCTCCCTTTTTAAATTCAATAACTATGCTTGTTCCAAAGTTATTTTCTTCGTTAAGGTATATCCTTCCACCTTGAAGTTCAACAAGATTCTTAACTACAAATAAACCTAATCCAGTTCCAGATTTTGAGTCAGCAATCGCTGTATTGCTCGAAGTATACTTATTAAAAATTTTTTCTTTTATCTCTTCCTTAATTCCACTTCCAGTATCCTTTACTTCTATGCATATTTTGTCAACATATTCTTTTATATCAACTATTATTTTTCCTCCTTTTGGAGTATATTTAAGACCATTAGATATAAGATTTAATATTATCCTTCCCATAAATTCTACATCTATTTTCATCATGCATTCTTCTGTATCTGTATCAAAAATCAATTCTATTCCATTCCATGTTGCATAATCTACATATGACATTACCTGATCTTCAACTATTTCAACTATATTAACCAGTTCTAAATTTGCTGAAATATAATCAGAAGAAATCTTTGAATTATCTATGAGATTATTTGTAAATTTTATTAAAGCCAAACAACTTTGCTTACTTATTGCATTATACTTCTTTAATGCTTCAATATCTCCTTTTTCTATATATATCTGTTCAAGCTGAAGCCCTGAGTAAATGACATTTATAGGAGTTTTTAAATCATGACTTATGCTGGACAAAAATTGTGTTCTTATATGCTCATGCTGTTTTCTTTTTTCAACTTCATTCCGCATTTCTCTAATTTGAACACTTGCTGTATTATCTTCTATTAAAAGAATCTGCCGGCTGTCATAATTATAATTTACTAAAAATTTAGTTTTTAAATATTTTCTTCTATTCCCTACATATAATACAGCATCATAATCCTTATATTTATTTTCTGGCACAAATTCAATATATTTTTTTATTTTTTTATTTATTATTTTTCTTGTGCTATCTATCCCTACAAGGTCCATGAACTGCTTATTAAAAAAATTTATTCTATTATTTTCAGAATTTAATATTATCATGGGATGAGGCATAAATCTTATAAATGTCTGATTGAGTTCCTCTTCTTGCTTAAGTATTATATTAAGCTTTTCCAGCTGCTTATTTTTTAATATTATCTGCATATTAAGTTCATCAAGTTCATCATTTTCTTTTTGAAGCACCTCAATTAAATTTTTATATGGCTGTTCAATTTGATTTATAACAATAACTAAAAACAATATAAGAAAATTTGCAAGACATATATTCTCAAGAATTATTTTTAACATTCTACTTTCAGCAAATATAATATCTGCACATTCAATCAAACATATTATTATGGCATATATATGTATTCTTGTTATATTCTGATCTTTATTTTTCAGCTTATTATAAATTTTTATTTGTTCATATATACTCAAATATAATCCAAACTGTAACACAACACATATACTTTTTAAAATTAAGTATATATTTATATAAGCTCTTAATTTTATTACAATAAATAAATAAACTATAGCAAAAATTCCAAATGTAAAAATCATATTTTTATATACATGATTATTCCTATAATATTCACTTAATACATAACTAAGCAGCATCTCCATAAATATTATGGCATATACACTCATACTTATATAATTATTTCTTACATACATGGACTGATAATTTGTTATCATTGATATGCCTTCAATTCCAATAATACTTACTATAATCAAAAAAGACTTTACAGCTCTATTCACATACTTATTTTTAAATCCATCCAATTTACTGAGTATCATAAAAAGTACTGAACTTAATAAAATGTATAATATTCTCATTAAAAAAGCTGTTCCCAATTCATCATTTTTTAGAGAAAAAAAGAGCAGTATATAAATAAGTATACTTGCGCAAAAGGTTTTTAACATTTTATTTTTCATATTATTTTTCCTTTTTACATCTATATCTTAATTTATATATTACTCCATTTTGCTTTTTTTGTATACACATATAGTAAATCTATGTTACAATTAAGGAAATATTTTAAAAATTCAACTCTAATATTGTCAAATATGAATTAAAAATCGAAATCAATGTCTTAATATACCACTCTTTAATACTTTTTCCATAATTTTGTCTGTAGTCTTATTTAAAGGCTTCTTAAGAGCAGCTCCCATAACTAATGCTGCTATAAGATATATACTTAATATTTTTATATCCTTTATAAGTATTGGATATACTATACCTGCTAATATCTGTCTCATCCCATTTATTGCATATGTAAATGGTAGGTAATTATATATTCCATGAAATATCTCTGGTGTAACTTCTATTGGGAAAGTTCCACTTGTTCCAGCCATCTGAATAACCATAATTACTACAATCATTGATTTTCCAATATCATCAAGAAGACTTGCTGCTGTGTAAATTATAACTGTAAAAACTATTGATACAAAAATTGAAAATAATATCAACATAATTGGATGGACTACATACACATCAAGCCAGAATATAGCCCCACAACATGCTGCAATTGTTCCAAGTGATGTTAAGGTTAAAAATGTAAGTAATTTTCCAAAATAAATTTCATAAGATTTCAACTCTACCCCATCAACAAGATTTTCTGTCTTAAATGATAAAAGTGCACTGGAAATAAGAGCTCCTACCCATATGCATAACACAAGATAAAATGGAACACTCGATGAACCATAATTAGGCCATGAAAATAATCTATTATCTTCTATTTCAACTGGACTTGCCAGAAAATCACTTTGATCTCCCCAATTATTTGTTATCATGTCTATTATTTCATTAAATTTATCTTCTTCATCCATTTCTCGCAGTTTATCTGCTACCTCATGAACCTTATCCTTAACTTCAGGAAATTTCTCTTTAATATCTTGAAGTTTTTCATTAGAAAAATTAATTGTATCTTGCGATACACTTAAGACTTCTTCTAAATCAGGCAATATATCTCTTCCTTGTTCCAAAATATCTACAGTTATATCAAGTACAGACTTTATTGAATCAAATCCATCATTTATTCCACTTATTATTTCAGAATCATAACTATCAAGAACATCAGTAAGGAGTGTATTTACATCATCAACATTACTTTTTAAATCTTTAAGTACCTGTATATCTGGTTTTTCTCCATTTTCAAGCTTTTCTATTTCTTCATCAGCTCTTGATATTACAATATCAAGCTTTTCTTCAGCCTTATCCAATTTATCTATAAAAACATTAAGGCTTTTATTTATTGATTTTAAACTATCCTGTATATCATCTAAAAATTTCTTTTGCTTTACAATCTGATTATGAATTTTTTGAAGATTTTCATCTTCTTCTAGTAATGATTCATCAATATCTATCTCTGGAAATTCATAATCTATTAGTTTATTTAAAAAAGTTTTTATACTTTTAAGCATTCCCTTTACATCACTAACTGTAGTTTTTGTAGCTTGTGCTGTTTCAGAAATCATTATAAGTGATTTCTTGGCTGTTTCAGGAAGTATATTTTCATCAAGATTGTTTAAGGTTACAGAAGCATTATCCACCATCTGCTGGGATGATATAAGCTGATCTTTTATTCTTGGTGCTAATTCATTAACATCTTTGCTCATCTTATCTACAACATATGTGCTGTTATCTACAAAGTCATTTGTAGAATCTAAAAGTTCTGAAGCCATTGGAAGCATATCATCAGCTTTTGCAAGAAGATCTTCTGTGCTCCCAGCTCCATTTATAACATCATCTAAAATACTCTCAAGGTTTGGCATTTCTTCATCTAATTCATATATTTTATCTATAATATATCGTATTTCATCTCTTTTGCCATCAATTTCAACACCAGTCTCATTTACAATTCTAAACATTACACCTGAAACTGTCTTTACAACATTTTCATCAAGCTGGCTTTTTACACTTTTTACTCCTGCATCTGTCATTTTAGGAGCTATTGCATTTATTTTTTCATTTACTGTATATATAAGCTTTGGCCTTACAACCTTCTTTTCCATAAGAGTAACAGTACACTTTGAAAAATCTTCTGGTATAACTATTGTTGCATAATATTTTTCATGCTTAAGACCATCTGCTGCTTCATCTTCGTCTACAAAAATCCAATTCATTTTGTCATTATCCTGAAGTTTTTCAACAAGTTCTTTTCCAATATTAACTTCATTATCCTTATATACAGTTCCCTCATCATTATTTACTACTGCTATTTTTATTCCACTAGTATTAGCATATGGATCCCATGAAGCTATTATGTTAGTAAGTGAATATAATGATGGTATTAATATAATAATTATTGCTATAATCATCGCAGCCCAATTTGTACATATTCTTTTTATATCTCTTGCATAAATCTTAAATATATTTTTCATTTTTTCTATCCTTTTAATTATATGACTAACTTGCTTTCTTTTAATTTATCTACAAAACGTTTAGTAATCTTATTACTTGATTTTTTAAATATAATTCCTATTATAAGCGAAACTACCATATATACCACAAGTATGGCTATATCTTTAAACAATATACTATATACAATTCCAGTCATTATCTGCCTCATACCATTTATTGCATATGAGAATGGCAGATATGGATATAGCAATTGAAATATTTTAGGATTGACCTCTATTGGGAAATTAGCACTGCTTGCTGTAACCTGTATAACAAGAAGAATTATCCCTATAACTATTCCTCCATGCCCAAATAAACTTACAGCAGTATATATTATCGTCATAAATGCAACACTTACAAATATGCTGAAAAATACAAACATTACTGGGTGAACAGCATAAACTTTAAGTAAAAACAGAGCTCCCATACTTGCTACAATTGCTTGAAAAATACCAATAATAATGAACAATGACATCTTTCCAAAATAAACTTCATAATGTTTATATTCTTCTTCTCCATCTTCAGCATGAGCCTCGGTTCCTAAAAGTATAGATAACATATATCCTCCAATCCATAAACACAATACTGTATAGAATGGAGTTGCTGTTGATCCATAATTAGGCCATGGATAAAGTCTGTTATCTTCAATCTCAACAGGGCTTGCCAGAAAATCACTTTGAACCTGCCAGTCATTAGTTATCATATCTAATATATCATCAATATCTTCTTTATCATCAAATTCTTTAATTTTTAATGCTATCTTATGTACTTTATCCTGCATATCAGGAAAATCATTTTGAAGTTTAACTAATTCATCATGAGATTTATCTGCTACATTCATAAATGTGCTTAGAATATTATCCACATCTGGAAGAAGCGAATTTCCCTGTTTTAACAAAGTCAATGCATTATCTCCAACATTTCTTACAAGATCTATCTCATCATTTATGTCTTTCATCATATCTACACTATAATTATCAATAACATCCACAGTAAGATCATGAATTTCATTTACCAACTTAATAGTATCAGTTAAAAATTGTGCATCCAGCTTTTCACCATTATCTAAATCAATAATTTTATCATTAATTCTTGTACTCAATATTTCAAGTTTATCATCAATAGTATTCAATCTATTATTTATAGTACTTATTATTGAAGTAAATTTCTTCAAACTTTCCTGCATACTTTCAATTGCATCTATCTGTTTATTATATTGGTCTATAATATGTTGAACATTTTCATTTACTTCTTTATCTTCATCTATATCTATTCTTGGAATTTTTATATTGGCTATTTTATTTAAAGCTTTTGATATTCCTTTAAGATAATCTCTTGTTTCTTGAACAGTTTTCTGCATTGCATCTGTAGTGTCTAAAGCTGTCATCAATGTTTTCTTTGCTGCTTCCGGCATTATATTTTCATTAAGATTTCCAAGAATAACACTCAAAGAATCAAGTTTTTCTTCTGCATTTACAAGTTTTTCTTTTATATCTGGTTCCAATTCATCAAGTTCACTTTGAATATCATCAAGTTTATTCATATTATCTGATATAAAAACTTCTCCCGCTGAGGATACATCATCTGCTATAGGAATAATTTTCTGGACTTCTATCATAAGCTCTTCTGCATTTATAGTTCCATCTACAGCTCCATCTAAAATACTTCCAAGTTTAGGCATATCATCATCAAGTTCATAAATTTCATCAATAATCTTTCTTATGCTGCTTCTATTATCTTGAATATCTATTCCAATTTCATTACAGGCTCTGAATATAATTCCTGACACTGTCTTTTTAATATTCTCATCAAGCTGACTTTTTACAGTCTTTACTGCTGAATCCGTAAACTTAGGCGCAATTGGATTCTTTTTTTCATTTGCAGTATAAATAAGTTTAGGCTTTTTTACATTTTTTTCTACAAGTGTTGTAGTATCCTTTGAAAAATCTTCTGGAATTACTATGACAGCATAATATTCTTCCATTAAAAGGCCATTATCAGCAGTTTCTTTATCCACAAACTCCCAACCCATCTGATCATTATCCTTTAATTTATCTACAAGCTCATTACCTAAATTAATCTCCTTTTCCTTAAATACAGTACCTTGGTCATCATTTACAACAGCTACTCTTATTCCAGATGTACTTGAATAAGGATCCCACGATGCAAATATATTGATAAGAGAATATAATGAAGGAATTCCAATAACACCTAGGACAATCACTAATGCTGCCCAATTAGTCATTATATTTTTAAAATCTTTCTTCATTATCTTTATTATATTTTTCATTCTAAGTCCCTCTAATATTTATTAATTTTATATAGATTATATCACACAAAACTGACTATGCGTCATTTTTTATTAAAATATTTTTTGAAAATATTTACATCCAAATTAATAATATATTAAGTTAAACGAAATATATTTAATGAAATAGCCATAAATTCCCTATAAAAAAATATAAGTTACAGCCGTCTGCTGTAACTTATATTTTTCATTAATCCTATTATTTTATGTCATTTACTGAATTTATAAATTCAAATTTATCATTAATATCAGCGCTGCATTTTATATTCAATTTATTTCAATTCCAATTTCATCACCTATAGACATTATTTTTATATCTCTTCCTGAAATTTCAATTTCTTCTTCAGTAGTATTTTTAACTTTATTAAAAAGTTCATCTTCATAACCTGGTGCAATAATATTGAATATCTTCTTCAAATTTTCATCAAAAGCTGTACTGTTTTTTCTTATTAATATACTGCACGAACCGCTATCAAATACATTTACTGTTGCATATTGTGAATTTTCTTCTTTTCCATCACACCATATATATCTATATAAAGAAGAATATTTGTCACTTGAACTATAAGGATCAATAATACGCTCCTCTGAACTATATCCAAGTTTTTTAATTTCTAAATTCAAATCTTTTATATTATTCTCATTTTTATTATTATGAGGAATGCTTTCTGTCCATGAACCACTATCATTTAGATAATAATTTCCAATATAACATCCATGAGCCATAGAACCATTTTCATATAAATAATACCAATTTCCATCATCAAGTACCCAGCCAGTCTGCATTACCCCGTCATTATTAAAATAATACCAGCTGCCATGTTTGTCTTTAAACCATTTTGTTTTAAATTTTCCTGCTTCAACATACATCCATTTGCCATCCCTATTATTCCATCCATCAGAATAACTGCTAACAGCATATATATAAGTTAGTTTTAATGATATAGCAATGTTTACAATAACCGATAAAGCAATTATTTTTTTCAAACTTTTATTCATGATAAAAATCCTCTCCTATTATAAAAATATTCTTTAATTAACTAAAAACATACACATATTTAACTATTCTATTATAAGTATATCACTCATATATTTAAATCCACTAAATTAAGGTAAATTTAAGAACCTGTTTAAATCTATAAACAGGTTCTTTTCTTTAAATATTCACTTAGTATATCTTGAGTTTTTTTCCTAGACCTAAATTCATATTTTTCAAATCTAGATACAGGCATTATTCCCATTAATGAATTAGTCAAAAACATTTCGTCAAAATATTCTACTTCATCTGGATATATTATTTTTTCATTTACATCATATGTATCAATTATGTATTTTCTTATTGTCCCATTAAGCATTCCACATGATAATTCTGGAGTAAAAATCGTATTATCCTTAATAAAAAATATATTTGTAGTAGCACCTTCTGTAAGCTGACCCTGCATATTTAAAAATACAGGTTCATCATATCCCTTTTTTGAGGCCTCTCTTTTTTCTAAAATATTTTCTCCATAATTTAATGATTTTATATAAGTAAATGGTGATGTTTCATTTCTTCTTATTGAACTTATTTCAACTGAAAATCCCTTTTTATATTTATCTTGTGTATAATTATTAGACCTTTTTTGCATTATTACATTTTCTTTTGAAATTATAATTTTAAGCACACCATTTTTCATTGGATTATTTTCTATATATTCATTTATTTCATCTTCTGTAATAGATTTTTCAATCCCAAAAAATTTTCTTCCATCATTTAATCTTTTAAGATGATAATTAAGAAGTACTGCATGATTTTCAACAACAGATATTGTCTCAAAAATCCCTAAACCAAAAGAATAACCTTCATCAAATATAATATTCATATTTCCCCCTATATTTATCAATATTATTTACATATTAATTATTTCATTGCTTCCAATAATGCTTTTGCTTTTTGAAGAGTTTCTTCATATTCAAACTCAAGATCTGATTCACATGTAATCCCTCCTCCAACGCCAAGATAATATTCATTTTTCTTATGCAGAGCTGTTCTTATTATAATATTTAAATCACAATTTCCATCAAGAGATATATATCCCATTGACCCAGTATAAATACCACGTGATGACCTTTCTATCTCATCTATTATCTCCATAGCTCTTATCTTAGGTGCACCTGTTATTGATCCTCCTGGAAATGTTGCTTTTATAAGATCTGCTACATTTAAATCAGATTTCAACTTTCCTCTTATATCAGATACAAGATGAAATACAGTCGAATATTCTTCAATAGTAAATAATTCATCAACTGTTACACTTCCACTTTCACACACTTTATTAAGATCATTTCTTTCAAGATCTACAATCATTAAAAGTTCACTTTTATCCTTTTGTGAATTTTCCAGTTCATTTCTAAACTTATTATCCTCCTCTTGTGTAACACCTCTAGGTCTTGTTCCTTTTATAGGTCTTGTAGTTACTATTCCATTATTTACTTTTAAAAATCTTTCTGGAGATGCACTTATTATCTGGAATTCTCCATAATTCAAATATCCACCAAAAGGTGAAGGATTATTTTTTCTAAGATATTTAAAAACTTCATAAGGAGGCTTTTCGCTATAAATTTTAAGCTGCTGTGTCATATTTGCTATATAAATATCTCCTTCAATTATATATTGTATTATTTTATCTATTGCCTTTTTATATTCCTCTCTTTTGAAATTTGAATCAACTTTAATATTATATTCAATATCAATACTACTATTTTTTAATTTTTTTCCGTCTTCTCCAACTCTATATGATTTTAATATATGCCTTTCTAATTCCTTAACTGATTCCTGTGAATCTTTAAGCTTTCCATTTCCAATAATATATGTTGTTTTATTTTTTATATCTTCAATAATAAAATTATCATAAAAATTAAAAATGCACTCTGGAATATCCCATTTTTCTGTATGTCTTGTTGATATATTTTCATTAAATCTTCCATAATCATATGATATGTATCCTATAGCCCCTGAAATTAAAGGAAAATCCGTTTCATTTTTCTCCTTATTTATATGTAAGTACTCTCGAAGATACTTTTCGAAAGTATTTCTGCTTTCTTTTCCATTTACAAAAAGAACATCTTTCTTCACCATTAATTTTAAATAAGAATTAAGTCCTATTATAGAATAGTTTCCTTTATCATTATCTAAAGATGAGTCTAAAAATACTGCATCAGTATTCTTATAAAAAATATTAAATATTTCATCAGCTTTTATATATTTCTCCATCTTTCTTATAATTCTATTCATATTTTTTCCACCATTCCTTACTTAAAATTATGAAATTCTGTAATAATTCATGTCCATATTGAGTCATTACTGCTTCAGGATGAAACTGTACTCCATAAATTGGATACTTTTTATGTGAAACTGCCATGATTACATCATCTTCACTTTTGGCATCAACAACTAACTCTTCTGGAAGCGTTTCTTCATCTATCACTAATGAATGATATCTTGTAACCATATATGGACTTTCAATATTTTTAAAAAGTTTAGATTTGTTATGAAATATTTTTGTAACTTTACCATGCATAGGCTTTTTACTCTTTTTAACAGTTGCTCCAAATTCATACCCTATTATCTGATGTCCAAGACATACTCCCAATATTGGCATCTTTTTAGCAAATTCTTTTACTACGTCTTTGCATATTCCACAATCTTCCGGATTCTTAGGACCTGGTGATATTATTATTCCTCTCAAATTATCCATATCCTCTATTTCTTTAATTGTGATTTTATCATTTCTAATAACTATTACTTCTTCATTTAATTCATCAAGATATGCTTTCAAGTTATAGACAAAAGAATCATAATTATCAATCATTAAATACATTTCTATCTCCTTGCTATTATTTATTATTATATTAAATTAAAAAAAAGCATGCAGAACCTCTTGCATTTTTTCAAAAGGACTGCATACTTTTTAAAATTAATTGAAAACTTTCATTTTATTTTTTGGTGCAGATGACGGGACTTGAACCCGTATGTCTTGAAGACACAGGCTCCTTAGACCTGCGTGTCTGCCAATTCCACCACATCTGCATATTATCAACAAATTAATAATAATCCATTTCTATAATTATTTCAAGTGTTTTTAATATTATTTGTGAAGAAATCAGTTAATTTTACTGATTTCTTCACATTTAACATGAATTATCTATTGTAAAACACCATCATAAATAAATTCTAAATCAAAAAGTGAACATTTAAAATTCCCTTAATTAAATTAACTACCTTATTAATATCAAAAATATCTCTATTTTCTCCATATAAATATTCATACACATTATAATATGTATTAACTTTATCTACATACTTTTTTGTTTCTCCAAAAGGTATATATTCAAGACTTATTCCATTACTTGAATATTTCCTTTCGTCAAGCCATTTTTGTACATTAGTTGGTCCAGCATTATATGCAGCTATCATAAGATCTGTATCATTATTAAACATATCCCCAAGCCACCTTAAATACCAGCATCCCATCTGTATATTGTATTCTTCATTATATAAGTCATCTTTAGAAAAAGTTGAATATCCCATTTTATCCGCTGCCCATTCACCAGTTTCAACAGTTATCTGCATAAGACCTACTGCGTTTTTATGAGAATGTGCACTATCATCAAATTTACTTTCAGTCTTTATAACTGATAATACAAATAATGGATCCAAATCATATTCCTTGCTATACCTATCAACATATTCCTTATACTTGTAAGGAAAAAACTTTTCTTTAACAACATATTTTAAACCAACTATAACTGCTAATATAACTATTAGTAAACAAAAAATTTTCCTTAGGAATTTCATTACTTTCTCCCTTGCCTAACTTATTAATTTAATAAAATCTATCAAATCATATACCTGCTTTTGTGTTTCTACCAAATCTCCATTATTATCAATTATTATATCTGCAAATTCTTTTTTTTGCTCAACAGACATTTGAGCATTTATCCTGCTTACAGCATCATATTTTGTAATTTTATCTCTCTCTATAATTCTCTTTATCTGAACAGAATTATCTGCTATTACAAGTATTACATAATCCATTTCTGAATGTAGATTATTCTCTATCAAAGTTGGAGCATCAAGTATTACTACTTTTTCTTTTTTCTTTTCATATTCCTTAAATTTCTCTTCAATTTCCTCCTTTATGTATGGAATTATTATTCCTTCATATTTTATTCTCTGCTTAGGAAATCTAAATATATGGTTTCCAAATTCTTTTCTCCTGAATTCACCTCTCCAGTCAAAAAAACCAGCTCCAAACTGTGTGCGGATAATATCTAATATCTTGGGATTTTTCTCTAAAACTTCTCTTGCAATAATATCTGCATCTATAATCTTAAATTTCTCCTCAGAAAGTATTTTTGATACTGTACTCTTTCCAGTACCAATCCCCCCAGTAAGTCCTATCTTTATCATTTTTATATACCACCTTTTTTATTGATGCTCTATCTTGATACTTATTAATTAAAACAATCTTTTATTTATCACCTATCAATTTCATATTGGTTTTTATTTAGCTTCATACCATGTTTTTCCTGTATTAACATCCACATCAAGATCAACATTCAGCTTCACTGCATTTTCCATTTCTTTTACTACAACATCTTTTACTTGTTCAAATTCATTTTCTTTTACATTTAATATAAGTTCATCATGAACCTGAAGAATGAGCTGACTTTTTAGTCCATTTTCCTTAAGCTTATTATATACATTTATCATTGCAATTTTTATAATATCAGCTGCACTTCCTTGAATTGGTGCATTCATTGCAAGTCTTTCACCTAACGCTTTAACTATTTTATTTGATGAATTTATTTCTGGTATAAATCTTCTTCTATTTAATATAGTAAGAACATATCCATCAGATTCCGCATCTTTTACGACACTTTCCAAATAACTTTTTATTTTAGGATACCTTTCAAAATATACATTCATATATCCTTGTGCTTCTGACTTTGGAATTTTTAAATCCTGAGATAAACTGAATGCACTTATTCCATAGACAATTCCAAAGTTAACTGCTTTTGCTCTGCTCCTCATTAAAGGAGTAACTTCATCAACTGGAACCTTAAATACTTCTGATGCAGTTTTTGTATGAATATCACTATGATGTTTAAATGCATCAATCATGTTTTCATCATTTGCAATATGTGCTAAAACTCTCAATTCAATTTGAGAATAATCGCAAGAAAGAAGTATGTCTCCATCTTCTAATGGAATGAATACCTTTCGTATTTCCCTTCCCAGTTCATGCCTTACAGGTATGTTCTGAAGATTAGGATCTGTACTTGAAAGTCTTCCTGTTGTTGTTACAGTCTGGTTGAAATTTGAATGTATTCTTCCATCTTTGTCTATTACATTTTTCAATCCTTCTACATACGTTGAACTTATTTTGGTTATCTGTCTATAATACATTATTTTAGGTATTATTTCATGCTTATCCATAAGTTTTTCTAATACTTCTTGATTAGTTGAATATCCTGTCTTAGTCTTTTTAATAACTGGAAGATCAAGTTTTTCAAACAATATCTTTCCAAGCTGCTTTGGTGAACTTATATTAAACTCTTCATCTGCAAGTTCATATATTTCTTTTTGAGTTTTTAATATTTCACTATCAAATTTAACCTTAAGCTCATCTAACATACTTTCATTCACGTTAAACCCAATGCTTTCCATAGAAGAGAGAACAAATATTAAAGGATGTTCTACTTCATAGTAAAGTTTATCCATTTTTTCATTTTCTATATCACTTTTTAATATCTTATATAATTTAGGAATATGCACTCCTAAAATTCCTTCAATTTCATCTTCATTTTCTGAAATTTCTTCTTTCATATATTTTTCAACAAGACTACTAATGCTGTACTGGCTCTGTGATGAGTCTAAAAGATAAGCTGCTATTGCTGTATCAAAATCAAATTCCTTAATATTTATATTATTCTTATTTAAAAATGTAACAAGATTTTTCCCATCATGAATAACTTTTTTTATCTGTTCATTTTCCATTAAATTCTTTAATATTTCTAGTGATTTTTTATTATCTTCAGCAGCTATGCTTTCAAATTCTATAATATTACTTACATTCTCTTCACTTATTATAATGTGCTTTAAATTAAGCTTTGAATAAACAGCTTCATCATTTAATGTGTAGCTTATGTATATTCTATCTTTAACATCCATAGCAAATTTAGAAAATGCTTCTATAGTATTTATATTATTTATTTTTATACTGCATTCCTTAATCTCCTGCTTTCCTTCAGAATCATTTAAATTCAAATCATTCAAGCTTAGAGATTTAAATTCAAGTTTCTTAAATTCCTTATTTCCTTCTCCAATATTAATGTTTAATTTAAGACTGTCTTTAGTCAAATCTCCAAGATCAATATCTCGTTTTATAAGTGCAAGTTTTTTGCTTATAATAGCTGATTGTTCTCCAACAATTTCCGTATCACTTGTTTTTAATAAATAGGATAAAGGTGATCTTTTTATTCCTAATTTTGTCTTCCAATATTCCTTAATTTCTTTTTCTTGCTTTTTATCAATATTTCTTATATTATCATATAAATTTTCAACTGTTCCATATTCGTTTATTAAAGGTACTGCACTTGCTTCTCCTACTCCTGATACACCTTTTATATTATCAGATTTATCACCTGCAAGACTCTTTAAGTCTGCAACTTGTTCTGGCTTTATTCCATACTCTGCTTTTACAAGTTCAGGAGTAAGTTCAAATGCTTTATCAGGAACATTTGAAACAGCCTTTTTTATTTCATATTTTTTAAATAGGGCATCAGCTTTATCCTGAGTTGTAAACATAAGCCACAATTTTGTATTTTCACTCACAAGCTGAAGATAATCTGTATCTTTGGTAAGTATCCTTACAGGAATATCTTTTTCAAGTTTTGATGCAACACTTCCGCAAAAATCATCAGCTTCATATCTTTTATCCATAAACTGCATAATATTCATTTTACCCAGTATTTCCTGACATAATTTAAATTGCTCTTTAAGTGGTTCAGGTGTTTCTCCCCTTGTTCCTTTATAATCACTATCTATTTCTCTTCTGAAAGTATCTCTGCTTAAATCCCATGCAACAGCTATATGAGTAGGTTTTTGTTCTTTTAATATTTTCAAAAAGGTTCTCATAAAACCGTATATGGCATTAGTATATATCCCCATAGATGTCTGCATTATTTTTCCATAAAATGCTTCTTTTTCTTCTGTAGTTTTAGCAAACATTATTTCACGTGGTAAATTTCCATAATATTGAGTGCTTAATAAACTTGAACCATCTATAAGTAATAAAAATTCTTTATCCATTTTATACATCTTCCTTTTCTTTCACGTTAAATCAATACATTTTTTATTTATATAGATATACTGTAATATGAAACATTTGACTTTTTATTATACAATACAAAGCAAATTTAATTTCAAATTAATTAAGCAGCAAACTATATTTATTTCTAATCAAATTTATTATATATTGCAAAACTAAATTTACATCTAAAATTTATTCAATGTATTAAAGAAATCTTTCAAAAATTTCATCTTCCATTGTAAATTGTATCTTATTAATTACAACATATATTGTAACTTTTATTATAACAAATTTAATCACTTATTTATATTTTATTTTAAATTTAAATTGTATACTTCATTTAAATTTAATTTTCACGATTTAATTTATAACAGAATTATATCCTTCTTGAAAATTGAATAGGTATTAATTTGATAAACATTTGAAATAATGCAATAATACTAATAACAATAAAATTATGAGGTGACAAACATGTTTAAAGAATTATTATCAAAATATGCAAAACTTGCTGTTCTTAAAGGAATAAACATTCAAAAAGGAAAACTCCTTGTTATCAATAGTCCAATTGAATGTAATGAATTTGCAAGATTAATTGCTGAAGAAGCATATAAATCTGGTGCTTCTGATGTAATTATAAATTATAACGATGAAAAATTTAATAAAATAAGATTTTCAAACGCCTCAGTTGAAACATTAACTTTTGTTCCTGATTTTGAAAAAGATAAATATGACTACTATGTAAAAAATGGAGCTTCTTTTTTAAGCATTTCAGCTTCAGATCCTGACTTATTAAAAGATATTGATTCAAAAAAGATATCTGCTGCTCAAAAAAGCCGCCGTCAAACTTTAAAAAATTATTTCGAAGCTTGTAATTCCAATAAGAATCCATGGTGTATAGTTTCTGTTCCAACAGATGGATGGGCAAAAAAAGTATTTTCAAATTGTGATTCAAAAAAAGCTGTAGAATCTTTATGGGATGCAATATTTACAGTTATGAGAATAAAAGAAAATGATCCTGTTGAAGCATGGAGCAAACATCTTAAAAACCTTTCAGAAAAAGTTGATTACCTCAACAAAAGCAATTTCAAATATCTTCATTTTAAAAATTCACTAGGAACTGATTTAAAAGTAGAATTAGTAAAAAATCATATGTGGTGTGGTGGTGCTGATGTCACTCAAAATGGCCTAACATTTATTGCAAACATGCCTACTGAAGAAGTATATACAACACCAAAAATGGATGGAGTTAATGGAATTGTATATAGTACTAAACCTCTAAGCTATTGCGGAAATCTCATAAATAATTTTTCATTAACATTTAAGGACGGAAAAGTAATAGACTGTACTGCTGAAACTGGGCTTGATGTTCTAAAAGAAATAATTAACACTGATGAAAACTCATGCAGATTAGGTGAAGTAGCATTAGTTCCTTATGATTCACCAATTTCTAATTCCAATATTATCTTTTTTAATACATTATATGATGAAAATGCTTCATGCCATTTGGCTTTAGGTTCTTCATATCCTTCCTGCATAAAAAATGGTGAAAACATGACTAAAGAAGAACTCTTAAACTCTAAAGCAAATTCTTCATTGGTTCATGTCGATTTTATGATAGGAAATAAAGATACGAGTATAATTGGTGTAAAAGAGGATGGTTCCCAGATACCTGTATTTAAAAATGGCAATTGGACTTAATATATATTCCAATTAACAATTGACAATGAAGGATGAAGTCTTTTTAAGATTTCTTTAATTCTTATGTAGTTTTATTATTGAAACATATGTATATTAAAAAATTTAAAAATAATTGTATAAAATAAAGAAAACAATATGGATTTTTATTAAATTTAAACTGCTATAGAAAATCTAACAAAAATTCATATTGTTTTTATAATTACGCATTCTTTTTCTTTTTTGATCTTTCAACATTTTCAAAATGAACTCTTAATTCATTATTCAAAACCTCAATTATATTATTAAATGATCTCTTAAATGCTCGTCTAGCCAAAAATCTCTGCAAATATAAAGTTGCAAGCTGAACAACTTTCTGTGTTGTTTGTCTTTCTGAAAGTGTAAGTTTTGTAGTTCCATCCTTTTGCCCTACAAATGTATATGTTGATATACATTTTGAAAATTGATTGGATGTAGTTATTTCATATTTTCCGTTTTTCTCATAATCTGTTATTTCAACTGTACATCTTATTGGTTTTGGACCTCCGGTAGTTATATCCTTTTCTATTTTGCATCCCACTGGATTTTCTTCATTAAAATCACTGAAATCTCTCTTTGCGTTCTTAATAAAATGATTAAAAACATCTTCAACATCATAATTTATTGTTCCTGTCATCTTCATTAAAAAACCTCCCAATTGCATATAATTGCAAAATAAGTTTTAATCAATTCATGTAAATGTTTATTTCATATTTTTTATTATATATTATACATTATCAAAAGTCTATTATCATAGAAATTGTATATAACAAAATAGCAGCCTAAGTTACTACTTAAACTGCTATTTTTCAATATTATGGCTACCGTGGTAAGACTCGAACTCACAACATACAGAACCAGAATCTGTCGTTCTACCATTGAACTACACGGTAATATCTTTGCCTTTCGACATCATTTATTTTACACAATTATTTCATTAATTGCAAGTATTTTTTTCAATTTTTTGATATAATTTTATTATATAACTCTATACTCTATACAATCAATTCGATTATCCTAACCCAACAAAAAAGGAGGAACAAAGCATGAAATCAATGAATAGATTAGACAAAGTAAAAACATATGTTGTATCAATCTTAATGGCACAAAATGATTATGAAATAAGAAACAAAGGATTTATCCATCTCTTTGGTGTATCTTCTATCTGTAATCTTCTTGCATTAAAAAGAAATCTTGATCCAGAAATATGTGCAGTATTTGGAATTCTTCATGATATTTATAAATATAAAAATGCCTCTTCAATCGATCATGCGCATCTTGGTTCAATCGAATCCCGTAAAATACTTTCAGAAATTGATTGTTTTACTGAATCAGAAATAGATATAATATGTCATGCAATATATAATCATAGCAATAAAGCTTCTATTGACAATCCCTATGATGAACTTTTAAAAGATGCAGATGTCCTTCAACATTATTTAAATAATGTAAATAATCCTATTCAGTCCAATGAAATTGACAGAACAAATTGTCTTCTTCATGAATTCAATATAAAAAAGCCATAATTTCAGTCATTCTAAAATTATGGCTCTTATCCAAATATTAAAATTAATATACTATAAAATTTCTTCCAATGTCTTTCTTATTGCTTTGATAAATTCAAATGTATCTGCTTTTTGAATGTTGTCATGAACTGCAAGTGCAGCTAAATCTCCAGTCATTATTCCTTTTTCAATTGTTTTTAATGATGCTTCTTCTAACTTATTTGCAAAATTAATTAATGCATCATTTTTATCCATTTCTCCTCTTTTTCTCAAAGCTCCAGTCCATGCAAATATTGTTGCAACTGAATTTGTTGATGTCTTTTCACCTTTTAAATGACAGTAATATTGATCTTGAACTGTTCCATGAGCAGCTTCAAATTCATATTTTCCATCTGGTGAAACAAGTACTGATGTCATCATTGCAATTGATCCAAATGCTGCTGCTATCATATCACTCATAACATCACCATCATAGTTCTTACAAGCCCAAAGCATGCCACCTTCTGATTTAATGACATTAGCTACTGCAGCATCTATTAATGTATATTTATAAACTATTCCTGCCTTTTCAAACTTTTCTTTATATTCATTATCATATATCTCTTGGAATATATCTTTAAATGTATGATCGTATTTTTTAGATATAGTGTCTTTTGCACCAAACCACAAATCTTGCTTTAAATCTAATGCATAATTAAAGCAGCTTCTTGCAAAGCTTTCTATTGATTTATTAATGTTATGCATCCCCATAACAATACCATCTTTGTCAAAATTATGTACTAATTCTTTTTGAACTTCTCCATTTTCTGAAGTAAATACAAGTTCACATTTGCCTTTTCCTTTTATCTTCATTTCTGAAGCCTTATATATATCCCCATAAGCATGTCTAGCTATTGTTATTGGCTTCTTCCATGTTCTAACATATGGCTTAACTGGCTCAACTATTATTGGTGCTCTGAATACTGTACCATCTAAAATTGCTCTTATTGTTCCATTAGGACTCTTCCACATTTCCTTTAAGTTATATTCTTTAACTCTTGCAGCATTAGGAGTTATTGTTGCACATTTTACTCCTACACCATATTTTTTTATTGCATTTGCAGAATCTA
>NZ_CAKVKB010000016.1 GCF_934754915.1 uncultured Clostridium sp. | reverse complement strand
TAATTTATAACGGTTTATAAAAACCAGAATGGAGAATATTTTGAAAAAGACACTTATGAATTTGAAAAAAATGTATCAAAATTAGCATATGAAATTGAAGATGAACAACTATTCGGAAAGATAAATGAATATATAGAATCTGTAACAGGAAAAACAGAAATTATAAATGATAAAATTCTTAAATTTAAAAATACTCTAGAATACATTATTGAAAATCAGTGCGCAGAAATATCAAATACTTTAAATCATATATCAGAGATAAACAAAGAAGAAAAACATGATATAAAAAAGTTTTATGAAGAATATTCAAAAGAAAAAGAAAAAATAGAATTATTGATAAGTGAAGATTTTAACAATATATATAAAATGGTTGAAGGTCTGAAAGAAGACAATAAAGAGAAACAAAATAAAATTATATCTTATTTACAAAAATATTCAGATAGTATAACTGAACAGATTGAAAAGTTAGAAGAACAAAATAAAGATATTATGGTGAACTTCCAAAATATAATAAAAAAAAGTGATTTAACCATAGAGAATATTGATTCGTTAAAATCAGTTATGAATGATTTTTCTCGGCAATTTAAGGAAAAAGATGATAATTTAATTGAAGGAATAAATGGCATTGTAAATGAATTTAGCACAATAAGAAATGAAGCAGAAAATAATACTAATAATATAATTGAGAAAAATATAGAATTACATAAAGCATTAGATCAAAGAATAGAAAAAATAGAATTATCTAATAAAACAGGTGAAAATGAATTAATAAAAATAAGTGAGAATGAAAAGAAATTAATCAGTCTTATTAATGATGTTGCAAAAATGCAAGAGAAAAATAAAAATTACATAGATTATAATAAAAATGAATTTTTAAAAGAGTTTTCAGAAATTTTTGAACGAAAAATAGAAGAAAAGTTAAATAACATTGACACTAAAATTATGGATAATTTCAAAATTGACAAGGAAGATAATAGTAAAAGGTTTGAAATATTAAATACGAAAATAGATAGTTTAGAACAGAAAATTATAGAATTATTAAAAGAAAATAAAGAATTAAAGGAAGAGATAATTAAAGAGAAAGAAAAAATTAAGGATAAAGACATTCTAATGAACTTAGAAAATAAAGCTGCCAATGGAAACGATGAAGCGTGTTTAAAACTGGGAGATATGTATTACCGTGGAATTGGTGTGGTAAAAGATATTGATAAAGCACTAAAATATTACGAAAATGGACAAAAAATTGGAAATTTAAAATGTCAAAATAAGAGTTTTGAAATATATAAAATATTAGCTGAAAAAGGAAATAGTAAATATCAGTATCTTGTAGGAAAAGCATATTTAGAAGGAAAAGTAGTTAATCAAAATATAGATACAGCTTTACAATGGTATAAGAAATCCGCAAAAAATGGATATGAAGAAGCTAAAAAAATGGTTGTAAAAATGTATACAATGTTAGCTAAAAATAATAATGATAGTGCTATGTATGAGATTGGAAAATGCTATTATGATGGATTTTGTGTAGAAAAAGATATAGTAAAAGCATATGATTATTTTAATAAGGCTGCAGAATTAGGGAATGTCAATGCTATTAATATTTTAAAAAAGTAATTTAAGATACAAGTAATCCCATGTTTATAATTAGTATTACTTGTGATTTGTACATAATAATTAATTTAAATAAATCATATTATGATAAAAACATTTAAGAAAAATTATATAGTAGTAATCTAAATATATATGTTGTAATTATCTTATATATATTTTATATGTATAAGGTAAATACAACATATATATTTATATTATTTACAGACACAAATCTGTCACAAGAATAGATTAAACTAAAATTAATAAGATAGATAAAATATTTGTAATAGAATTAAAATAGACAGATATAAATTAGAAAAAATATGTTTTTTAAGACAGAAATTCATAATATATGATATAATAGAAATGTAGACTATAACTCAAAGAAAACATTTACAAGAAAATGATTTATAATGGGGAGATTGGGATGGAAAAAATTATTAAAGAAATTTGTGATACTACAGTTAAAAATTATAGATATGCAGTTAGAAATTTAAGATATGATGGGGATTATATAAATCACTTTTCAGCGCTTCTTAATGGATATCATGGAAAAAGTATTCCTTATGATGAAGTAAAAAAGATTAGAGTATACATAAAAAATAATACATCAAAAATGTCTGTATTTAGAGGTGACATACTTTATATATTATCCTTTTTAATATCTCAAAGTGATACTGATAACGAAAAAATGAGTGATGAAATACTTGAAGTTTTTGAAATGTTCACAAAAGAAAGATTTAGTGAATGTGAACATTTGGTATTGGCGGCATTTTCTGTTGTCAGATATGTGGAAAAAGATAATAGGGAATTAATAATAAAAAGAACAAGACATATTTTCAATATAATGAAGCAGAAATATGGAAATTTAACTAAGGAAGATGATTATTTGCTATGTACTCTTCTAGCTATAAAAGGATTAAAATTTGATTGTATGACAGAATATATGGAATTTATATTTAATTATATGCATGATTTAAAATTATTTTCTGATAATGGAGTTCAGTGTTTAACAAATTCTATATTATTGAACAGCAATGAAAATACACCAGGTAAGGTATCGGAACTTATATTTGCATTGGGTAAAAATGATTTGAAAATAGGGCATCAATTTTTGCAGCTTTTAGGTATAATGGTTGAAGATCAGGATATTGAGAAAAGTGTAGATAAGATGAGAGAGATTATTGAATATTTATGTGAAGAGGAAAGTGAATATAATTTTTATATAGACAAAGATTTCAGAAATATGATAGCATTTGTAATTGCATTTAATGATTATGACAATATTAATAAAAAATATATTGATGAATTATTAGCGTTTGGAACATATTCATTTCTTGTAAGCAAGAATCAGGGAATATTAAATGAAGTTCTAGCATAAAAATATATTAAGAACACATGTTTTGCTAATATTAAAAAATTATGATAAAATATTAATGGAAATAAGTTGCACAAGATCAGGCATAATAATGTCTGGTCTTATTTTTTGATTTAGAGAGGAAGTTAAATTATTTATGGATAATCATATACTTCATGTAGATATGGATGCTTTTTTTGCATCTGTAGAACAGAAAGATAATCCTCAATTAAAAGGTAAACCTGTTATAGTTGGAGGAATGAGCGAAAGAGGTGTTGTATCTACATGTTCATATGAAGCGAGAAAATATGGTGTACATTCAGCTATGCCTATATTTATGGCTAAAGAAAAGTGTCCTAATGGTATTTTTATTAGTGGACGTTATGGAAGATATACAAAGATATCTCAGGATATATTTAAAATTCTTAATGAAGTAACTCCTTTTGTTGAACAGGTATCTATTGATGAAGGATATCTTGATATTTCCCATAGCCAATTTAGAAGTGGTATGGATGCTGCAAGATATATAAAGATGAGGATATTTAAAGAGACTGGTCTTACAATTTCTGTAGGGATATCATTTAATAAGTTTCTTGCAAAATTAGCTTCAGATTGGAATAAACCTAATGGAATAAAAGAAATATCAAAAGACATGGTTCCTGAAATATTATTCCCACTTCCATTATCAAAGATTCATGGACTTGGAAAAGTTTCAGTTGCTAAGCTTAATAATATGGGGATATTTTATGTCAAAGATTTATATAAAATGGATAAGGAATTCTGTGTTGAATATCTTGGAAAAAATGGAATTGATATATACAATAGAATAAGAGGAATTGATAATAGAAAAATAGAGACATTACGTGAAAGAAAATCAGCAGGTAAAGAAACAACCTTAAAATTTGATACAGATGACAAAGAAGAACTTCTTCAATATATAAAAGAATTTTCTTATGAAATAGAAGAGATTTTAAACAGAAAAAATGTTGTTGGAAAAACAGTCACACTTAAATTTAAAACAAAAGATTTTGAAAATCATACAAGAAGCAGAACATTGAATTATTATATATCAACTCATGAAGAAATATTCAATGTTTCTAAGGAACTTCTTGAAATGGAAGAATTAAAGTCCACTTTAAGATTAATTGGTGTCAGTATATCCTCTTTTAAGGAAAAAGAAATGGAACAAATGACATTATTTTAATATATTTATAAAAAAAGTATATCTATTTTCATACTTGAGGAATATTAATATTATATACTACTAATTTAAGGAGGAGACTACTTTGGAAGATTATAGCTGATTTTAAGAGAAAAAATTCAAAGTAGGATAGGTATGTAATGAAAAGAGAACTAACTCCAAGTGAAATAATTTTTTCAGCATCAATTAATGATGTAATGAAGCAAACTGACATTAATAGAATACCAAAAAGTAATACTACGTTGAATAAAATAGAAAAAGCTTTAAGAGTTCAAAAGGATGGATACAATATATACTATGTTGATTCATTTTCTAAGGAAAAATTAGAAGAACTTATTGAATTTGTTGAAGGTCTGTATATAGATAGTAAGAAGCCTGAAGATATATGTTATGTAAGTAATGGTGATAATACGAATCCTAAAGTGCTTATTCTTGAGAATGGAAAAGGTCAGATTTTCAAGGAAATGCTTGAAATTATGAAAGAGAAATATCTTAAATGTATAAATGAGTTTTACAACACATCTTCAGATGAAGAAAAAGAAGATATAATTGAAGATGTGAGTGAACAGAGAAATAACTATATTACGAATCTTATGGATATGGCAAAAGCTAAGAATTTTGATATAAAAGCAACAACAAATGGATTTGTCTTTATTCCTGTAAAGGAAGAAGATACTGAAATGACAAAAGATCAATATGAAAATCTTGAAGATGAAGAAGAATGCAGTATTGAAAAGCAGGCTTCAGATTTAAAAAAAGAAGCTGAGACAATTCTTGAAAAGCTTAAAGAAATAGAAATAGATTCCATAGAAAAATTAAAGAACCTTTATAGAAATCATATAAAGGATCAAATGCAGTCATATAAAGATGATTTTCTATTAGAATTTATAGCTTATGATAATGTATATAGGTATCTTATAGAAATGTTTGATTATTTAGAAGATGAAATAGTTGAATGTTATACTATAAATTTTGAAGATGATGAAGAATATATAAATGATGCTCTATCTAAATTTTCTGTCAATGTAATTGTTGATAATACAGGAATAGATCATCCAAAGGTCATATATGAAGAAGATCCTACTGTTGGGAATCTCATAGGAAATATTGAATATAGAAATACTACTGGAGGATATTCAACAGATATGTCACTTATAAATGCAGGAAGTCTTGTGAAAGCTAATAAAGGATGTCTCATTTTAAGGATGTCTTCATTGATAAATAGTGGAGCAAGTTACTATTATTTAAAAAAAGCGTTGATTCATGGACAAGTTGATTATAATTATACCAAGAGTTATTTAGAAGTGCTTTCTATTGCTGGATTAAAGCCAGAGCCAATCCCTGTGGATGTTAAGGTTATTTTAATAGGAGATTATGAAAGTTATGAAATTCTTTTTGAACGAGATGAAGATTTTAAAATGATATTCCCTATAAGGATTGAAGCAGAAAGTGAATTGAAAAATAATGTTCATGTTAGAAAAAGTATAAGTGATATTATAAAGAAAAAGATTGAGCGTGATAATTTGAATGAAATTACAGATGATGCTATGAATGAGATTATGAAATACCTTGCAAGAATTGCTGGAAGCAGGAAAAAGGTATCCATAAATGAGTATTATGTAAATAAGATATTATATCTGGCAGACAATAATTCAAAATTACAAGACAGAAAGACAATTGAAAAGCAGGATATAATAGATGTGGCATATGAAGAAGAGAAGATTCTTGAAGATGTAATGGAGAGTTATAAAAATAGAAAGATTCTTATTACAACGTATGGAGAAAGAATTGGAATAATAAATGCTCTTTCTGTTGTTGGAACAGGTTCTTATAGCTTTGGTAAGCCAATGAGGGTTACGTGTATTGCACTTCAGGGTGATGGAAATATAATAGATATTCAAAAAGAATGCAAGATGAGTGGACAGATTCATGAAAAATCCATAAGCATTTTAAGAGGGCTTTTAAGCAATCTTATAAATCCTTATGAGAAACTTCCAGTAGACCTTCAGCTTAGCTTTGAGCAGACTTATGGAATGATTGAAGGGGATAGTGCATCAGTTGCTGAAATAATATGTATATTATCAGCTTTAAGTAAAAGACCTATAAAACAGAATATAGCAGTAACAGGATCTATAAACCAGTTTGGTGAAATTCAGCCCATTGGAGGCATAAATGAAAAAATTGAAGGATTTCATAGAGTATGCAGACTTATAGATACTGTTGATGATAAAGGAGTGTTAATTCCTTCAAGTAATGTTGATGAATTGATTCTTAGTGCTGAAGTTGAAAGAGATATTGAAAAGAGAAAATTCCATATATATACTATGGATGATTTAAATGATGCAATTGAAGTTCTAATCTTAAATAGAGGAGAAACAATTACTGAATTCTTTAAAAAATTAAATGATGAGATTCTTAAGTATAGATGTGATAAAAATAATAAAAAGAAAAAGTAATTTATAGGGGGCTGTCGCACAAAGATTAAATCATATTATATATAGTATTAAGCAGCTTAGTTGATATACTATATATGACCTGGATTTCTTAATGCGACAGCTTATTTAACGAGAAGTGTATATATATGTTCCAAGAAGCATAATTGTGTATAATGGTATGCGCTATGGAAGTGAATTTTCTATATGTATATATTCCAAGTAGTAAAATTACATAATAATTAAAGAAATCTTGAAAAGATTTTATCCTTTATTGTCAATTGTCAATCGTCCATTGTTAATTGAAATATGGTAATGTTAAAAAATATTTCTTGATTATATTTTTGTAAATGTATGGAAATTTAAATTTTTATTGTAAATAAATATAAGATATGTTAAAATATGTTAAAGAATAAATGAGGGAGGTGTGGGATAATACCAGATGTCTTCTTGGTATTAAATAATATGTATTTAGAATTTGAGAAATATAATGATATTTTAATTACTGCTTTTATAGGAGAGCTTGATCATAGCAGTGCAGAAGAAGTCAGAATTAAAGTTGATGATAGAATCGATAGAGATGATATAAGTAAAGTTATTTTGAATTTTTCAAAAGTAACTTTTATGGACAGTTCTGGTATTGGAGCTGTAGTAGGACGATATAAGAAGATCAAGAACAAAGGTGGCAATTTATGTATTGCAGGAACAAGTAAAAATGTGGATAAAATTTTTGAATTAGCAGGTTTATATAAGTTAATTAATAAGTATGATACTGTAGATGAGGCAGTCAGCTGCATTTAGATGGAGGGGTTTATAAATGTCACATAATAAAATGACTTTAGAGTTTTTGAGCAGACCGGAAAATGAAGGATTTGCAAGAGTGTCAGTAGCAGCATTTGCTGCTCAGCTGGATCCTACAATAGATGAGATAAGTGATATTAAGACAGCTGTATCAGAAGCTGTTACAAATGCCATAATTCATGGATATGAAGGAAATGAAGAAGGTATTGTTAGAATTGAGGCTGAAATTGAAGAAAATGAAATTTGTATAGTTATCAGTGATAAAGGAAAAGGCATAGAGGATATTGAAAAAGCAATGGAACCTTTATATACATCAAGACCTGATCTTGAGAGGTCTGGAATGGGGTTTACTGTAATGGATACATTTATGGACTATTTAAAAGTTGAAAGCGAAAAGGGTACAGGTACAAGGGTAATTATCAAGAAGAAATTTAACACAGCAAGTTAGGTGGATATAATGGATAAAGAGAATTTAAAACGAGAGGAATATAATTATGATCAAAATTCGGAATTGCTTGCTTTAGCTAAAAATGGGGATACTGATGCTATGAACAGATTGATTGAAATTAATCTCCCTCTTGTAGCATCAATAAGCAAAAAATTTTTAAATAGAGGATATGATTATGAGGATATATTTCAAATTGGTTCAATAGGTCTAGTTAAAGCAATAAATAACTTTGATTTAAATTACAATGTTAAATTTTCTACTTATGCTGTGCCTATGATAATGGGTGAAATAAAGAGATTCTTAAGAGATGATGGAATGATTAAGGTCAGTCGAAGTGTAAAGAGTCTGGCAAGGAAAATACATTATTATAGAGAACAGCTTACAAATAAATTAAAAAGGTCTCCTACAATAGAAGAACTGGCTGAATTTGCTGGAGTTGAAAAGGAAGAAATATTATTTGCAATTGAATCTGCAAATAGTCTTCAATATCTTTATGATACTATACATCAGGATGATGGAGCACCAGTCCTTCTTATAGATAAATTAAGTGAGAAAAAGGTAGAAGATGATGTAAATTTAATAGAAAAGATAGCACTTAAAGAAGCATTGAGAAGTCTTGATGAAAAAGCAAGACAGATAATAATGCTTAGATATTTTAAAGATAAAACACAAATGCAGGTTGCAAATATGCTTGGAATAAGTCAAGTTCAGGTTTCAAGAATAGAAAAAAAAGTTCTTCAGCAGATGAAAAAGAAACTGGAAGAATGATATAATAATTTAATCAATGCGAAAGATATGAAGCGTTTATTTATGCTCATATCTTTTATTTTTTTTGTATCTATAATATAGTGAAAGATTAAAATTACATCTAAACCTATAAAAGCATCAAAGAAATCTTGAGCGGATTTCATCTTCAATTGTCAATTTCAATATATAATTTTAAAATGACAAAATTTTTTCTAAATTATAGGAATTAAAAAATAAAATAAAACAGATACTAAAGCTATAGATAATAAAATAAGGAGGATAAAATTTTGAGTAGTAAAAGTGAAAGAAAAGAAGCAAGAATAAAGAAAAAATATCAGACTATGGCAAATGAAATGACACCTAAATCAAAAATTTTTCAAGATTGTCTGAGGGCATTTTTAGTTGGAGGAATTATTTGTGATATTGGACAGTTAATTCATAATATATATATTAATTTTGGTTTTGATGAAGAAAAGGTTATGAATATAGTTCCAATAATAATGATTTTTATAGGAGCATTACTTACAGGAACTGGCACATACAGCAAACTTGCAAACTTTGGAGGTGCAGGCACAGTTGTTCCTATAACAGGTTTTTCAAATGCAGTAGTTTCTCCAGCAATAGAATTTAAAAAAGAAGGATTTATATTTGGGGTAGCAGCAAAGATGTTTACAATAGCTGGACCAGTACTTGTTTATGGAATAGGAACATCAGTAATTGTTGGAATAATATATTATTTTATTCAACTGCTAACATAAACAAGAATATGAATTAAATACATAACTTACAGAATGTATAAAAAGATATTATATGAGTTTTTCACATAAGTATAAATATAAAAAATAAATTAATATAGAGTGTATTATAGCTAGAAGAGTTAATTTTAAGCAAATATATGTATTATATATTGGGGGAATAATATATAAATTATAATTGAAGATTTTTCATATTTGCATAAATATAAAGGTCAGTTCAAGATTAAGATATAGTATATCTCAAATAAATATAGATACTATATCTTGAACATAATCATACAAGATTATAATTATGAAATATTCACAATTATTAGATATATACATATATGTTTTAACAATAAGCTAATATAGGATTAAAGAAATCTTTACAAGATTTTATCTTTATTTGTCAATTGTCCATTGTCAATTGAACTGAGTGAATTCATGATTGAGGTGATATTAAAGCATGGAAATAAAAAGGAAAAAGATAGGAAAACAAACAGTTAAGATGGAAAATCCACCTAAAATAATATCAGTTTATTCTATTGTAGGTCCAAAAGAAGGAGAAGGTCCATTAGGTTCTTATTTTGATGAGGTGTTAAATGATGATACATGTGGAAAGGATAGTTATGAAAAAGCAGAAAGTCAGATGATGTTTACAGCCATAAGCAAAGCACTTAATAGAGCTAAGCTAAAAGAAGATGATATAGATTATTTGTTTTCAGGAGATCTGCTTAATCAAATTATTTCTTCAAGTTTTGCTGCAAGAGAATTCAGCATTCCGTTTTTTGGATTGTATGGGGCATGTTCAACTATGTCTGAATCATTAAGCTTGGCTTCTATAATTATGGATGGGGGCTTTGCAGAACATGTTGTAGCAACAACTTCATCACATTTTAGTTCTGCAGAAAGACAGTTTAGATTTCCTTTGGATTATGGTTCTCAAAGGCCTCAAACCTCTCAATGGACTGTTACTGGTTCTGGTGCAGTTGTTTTGGGGCATGAAGGAAGTTATCCTATGGTCACATATGTAACTACTGGAAAAGTAAAAGATTTTGGGCAAAAAGATGCTAATAACATGGGAGCAGCAATGGCACCAGCAGCAGTGGATACAATAGCAGCTCACTTTAAAGATACAGGAAGAAAACCTGAAGATTATGATATTATTGCTACAGGAGATCTTGGAAGAGTAGGAAAAGAACTTGCAGACACTCTTATGAAAGAATATGGATATGATATTTCTTCAAATCATATTGATTGTGGAGAGATAATTTTTGATAATGAAAAACAGAATACAGAAGCAGGTGGAAGTGGATGTGGGTGTTCAGCTGTTGTATTTACAGGCTATTTGTATAAAAAACTCATGAAAAAGGAAATAAAAAAAGTGTTGCTTGTTTCAACAGGAGCTTTAATGAGTACAACATCATCACTGCAGGGAGAAACAATACCAGGAATAGCTCATGCTGTTTCTATTGAAATAAATTAAGAAAAAATGTAAGGATGTGAATAGTTAATGGACTATATACGTGCATTTATAGTTGGAGGATTAATATGTGTTATAGCTCAGATTCTTATTGATAAAACAAAGCTTACAGCTGGAAGAATATTAGTGGCATTTGTTACAATTGGAGTGATTTTAGGGGCATTTGGATTATATGATAGGCTGATAGAAATAGGTGGAGCGGGTGCGACAGTTCCTTTACCTAGCTTCGGAAATGCATTGGCTAAAGCTGTAAAAAAAGAAGTTAACGAAATAGGTTTATTAGGAGCTTTCACAGGAGGAATAAAAGGTGCAGCAGGGGGAATAACAGCAGCAATATTTTTTGGATATTTAATGGCTATTATATTTAATCCAAAAACTAAAAAATAGATATAAATTGAATTGAGAATAATACGAAAAGTATTATGAAATTAAAATTTTGCCTTTTAATTAAACAGCATTTATAATTATTAAAGAAAGTATGAAATAGAGGAGTGCTATAAACTATTAAATTATAACGTAGAATAATAGAATTACTAGATTAAATATATAATTGGTAGTAGATTATAGGGGGATGGAATCAATTGGAGAGATATTGTAATAATACCTGGAATAGAATTGTTGAACTTCTTAACAGTGATTATATACAGGGACTTGATGAACAAAGATGTCTAGCTTTACAGAAGAAAAACGGATTGAATAAAGTAAGTGTACCAAGTTCAAGCAAACTTTATATGAAAATATTAAATGTTTTTAAGGAGAAATACATTATAATTTATATTATTGCAATAATAATGTTGTTTTATTTAAAAAGTAATGTATGTGCATTTATAACTATTGGAATGTTTGCTTTAAATTTGATAGTGTTAATTCTTCATTCAGTAAATAGAGATAGAGATATAAATAAATTATCAAGTCTTGAAAATGATAAGGCTGTTGTGATTAGAAATGGGATACAGAGAACTGTAAATAGTGAAGAATTAGTCGTTGGAGATATAGTTAAAGTTGGTAATGGAACTATAGTTCCAGCTGATTTAAGAATAATAGAAGCAAATAATCTAATGGTTAATGAAAAAGCTATAACAGGAGAAGAAGTTTATACAAAAAAATATTCTGAGAAAATTATAGGAAGAGTTACAAAGCTTAAAGAAATGAATAATCTTTTATTTAAGGGGACAGAAATAAAAAATGGTGATGGAACTGGAGTTGTCATAGCAACAGGATCGTCATCACAGCTTGGTAGATTGCTTTCTATGATGATTTATTCAAGTACTAGAAAACATAATTTTGGAAGTATGATTAATGAATATATTGGAAAATATTTTTTTGCTTATTTTGGTTTTGTAATATTATTTTGCATATATGCAATTATTTCAGGTTCTGATATAGCAAATACATATGCAGCAACTGCTGTATTTTCAATAGGATGTTTTCCAGTATTTTTAATTCAGGCAATAACAGCTAAAAGTATAATTAAGAGATTTGAAGAAGACGACATACATATAGTTAATTTTTCTATTTTTAATTTGATAAAAGATGTTAGTATATTATTTTTGGACAAGGTTGGTTCTATAAGTAAAAAGGAAATGGAAGTTAAAAAAATTTATATAAATAATGATATAATATCTACGGATGATCCATATGTTAAGGAAATAACTTTTGATAGGATAGTGGAAATCTCGCTTATATGTAACAATGGAGTATATGATGCAGGAAGTGAAAATAATGTAGGAGAATTAGATGAAATTGCTTTCTTAAAGTATGCAGCTAGGAAAAAAATATATAAGCATTCAATTGATTCAAGAAATACGAGAGTTATAGATATTCCAATGGATGAAGATAAGAGATTTCAGACAGTAGTAACTAGATTTAGTAGAGGATATAGAGCCAATTCAAGAGGAAATGTTGATGCAGTTTTGGATATATGTACACATTTTATGGTTAATGGAATAGAAAGAGAACTTACAGATGAAATACGTTCTGAAATAAAGAAAATTGATATGAATATGTCAATTGAAGGAATGATAACAGAAGGATTTGCTTATAGAAATTTTAATTATGAGCCATCAAAATCAGAGAATATAGAAAGTAATATGGTTTTTGTAGGAATAATGGGGATGGAAAACCCATTAGAAGATAATCTAGAAAGAAGCATAAACAAGATTAGAGATAAGTCCCTTCTTCCAATAATATTTACAGAAGAAAGTAAATTAAGTGCTATGACAAATGCAGCAAAAGCTAATGTTGCAAAGAGTAAGAATCAAGTTGTGGCAGGAATAGAAATGGATTCGCTTAATGAGAGTGAATTAAAAGAGCTTTTATGCAGAGTAAGAGTATTTTGTAGAGTCACTCCAGAAATAAAATCAAAAATAGTGTCATTATTTATAAAAGATGGACATAAGGTTGCTTGTACAGGAGAAGTTCTTGGAGATCTTCCAGCATTGAATTTATCTAATGTTGGAATATCAAAAGAAGGGGCATCAAATGTTGTAAAAAGAATCAGTGATGTATATATTGGAAAAAATTATCTTGATGGATTTATAAAGTTAAGAAAATTTGCAAAGATGTTTCACGATAATATTGAAAGAGTTTTTAAAACATATTTTATGATTCTGTTGTCAGAAATGATTATTATATTAACTAATACATGCATTGGACAAGGAAATAGCTTAGATTCATGGGATGTGGCAACTATAAATGGAATATTATCTATACCATTGCTTTTAATGGTTGTTTTAAGCGAGAAGGGAAGGAAGATATCTCTAAATACCATGATTTTGAGAAGTATCATAATGAGTGTGACTGCATCCATAGCATTATATGGTTCTGAAGGAAAGGAATCTTCAATTATTTCCCTTGTTATTTTATCAATAGGAACTATTCTTTTTGTAATGTTTAATAATCAAGTTTCAATTAGAAAAATGTCTAATGCACTTATTATGTTTTTAATATCATTACTCATTTTGTTTGTATCTGTTTCAGTAATAATATTTATGAATGACGTTCGTATAAGGGATATAATAGCTATTGAATTAGGGTTTTCTGTAATATTTTTCTTAGTATTTGAAATTTTATGTAAAAAATGGCAAGACTCTTTAATGAGGTGAGTTCATGTCATTTAAAAATATTGAAAATGTAAGCAGCCCTGTAATATATATTTTTGGAGCTGTTGCAGTAAGCTGTATAAGCTATGGAATATATGATGATTTCAATGGACTTGCAATTTTGATTGCAGTCCTTTTTTTCATATACATATTTTTTTATTTTGGAGTAAAGTTTGCTCTGTTTATAAGTATATTTTTTGCAGCAGGTTTATATATAAATGTTTTATATTATAATGTTCCTCCTATTATTGAAGGTGATATAAGAATTGTTAAAATAAATGATTATGAGGTCATTGGAAGTATCAAAGGGAGAAATGTATGTGTAGATTCCGACTATGAATTTATCTGTGGAAGCAGATATAACATTAAAGGGGTTATAAAGTATGAAACTGATAAATATAAAGGTGTAGTAGGAAGGATTGAAAATTGTGACATTGAAGAATTAAATGATGATTTTTTAAGCAGGCTCTATGAATTTAAGAATAATATATTTTTAAGACTTAAAGAAAATATAGGTACAAGAAAAGCAGGATTAATAGCTTCTATGGCATTTGGAGATACTGCAAATATAGATGATGATGATAAAGATAATATGAGAAATTATGGTATAATTCATAGCATATCCGTATCAGGACTTCATGTTGCACTTGTGTATGGGGTAATAAAAGCAATTGCAGGCAATAAGATTGGAATTTTAACTTGTGGAATATATGTATTATTCACTGGATGTGGTCATGCAAGTATAAGGGCATTTATAATGCTTGTTAGTGTTATAGGATCAGAAATATTTAAGAAAAATAATAATTCATTGTCATCACTGTCATTATCAGGATTAATACTTTTAATATATAGACCTTACAGCATACTTGAAGTTTCATTTCATTTATCTTATCTAGCTACACTGGGAATAGTATTGCTAAATAAATATATGAACTATAAAATGTATAAGTTTCCTAAAAAGTTGAGGGAAAATCTTAGTATAACATTAAGTGCACAAGTTTTTACATTTCCTTATCTAATCATTGTATTTAAAGATTTTTCAATGAATTTTATAATTGGAAATTTAGTTTTAATGCCATTTATAGATTTTATAGTTATACTTGGAAATATACTAATACCAGTTTATAATATAGCACCAATATTTGATTTTATAAGCTATGTCTGTTTAAAGGCGATAAATTTATTAGATTGGATTATGGTAAAATTGGATATGTGGTCATTTCCAATGTTTTATGGAAATAGATATGCTGCATTTTTTTATTTATGGATAATTATAGGTTGTTATTTTTTTCATAAGGGGTATAAAAAGTTTATATGTCTTCCAGCAATATCTATAGTGGTTATTATAGTGACAATGTATAGCCCAGTATTGAATATAGAGTATTATAGAGAAGGAGCACTGTTAATATCATATAGAGGAGAACGGGTGCTTGTAACTTCTGCTAAAAAAGAAATTGATATAGATAGATTATCTAAGGTTTCTAATGCATCGAAAAGTTATGCAATAGAAGATAATATAAATTTTAAACATATATGTTCATTAAAAGTTGTGAAAAAGGATTATATTTTGAAATTCAGCAATAAAAAAGTTATATTAAATACCTCGGGAAGAGGAACTTATAATGATGGTTGTGATATAATAAATTTTAAAGACGGACCTAATAACAGAATTTTTATTGTTGGTGATAAAATAGTAGAAACTTGTTCGTGACTGGAGTATTAAAACAACGAATTAAAAAATTGAATAGCTAATTAGATTATTTAAACATGAGAGGAATTTTAAATTGATTAATTATGAAGTTTATGAAAAGGATATAGAAAAAGGAAATTTAAAAAATGGATATATATTTTGTGGATTAGATGAGGAACTTATAAAAGACGGAATAGATATTATAGTGAAAAAGGAAATTGCTGAAGAATTTAAAGAACTTAATTTTATAAAGATAGATGGAATGAATACAACTTTTGATGATATTATGAATGCTTGTGAGACTATGCCTTTTATGGCAGAAAAAAAAGTTGTTTTGGTTTACAGGGCAAATTTTCTTCAGGATAAATGTGATTCATCAGGAACAAAGATATACAATGAACTGAAAAAATATATTTCAGATATGCCTCCATATACAATTCTAATAATGTATTATTTGTGTAGAGATAAGAGAGATAAGCCAAATAAAAATAAGAAATTGATGCCTATAGAAAAATATATTCCTGTTGTCTTTTGTGATAAATTAAAGAGAGATAGATATATAAGAAAAGTTGGAGAAGTTTTTAAGGAAAGAGATAAAACTATAGGAAGGACTGAATTGGCATATTTTTGTGATAAAGTTCAGAATAATTTTGATATTATAAAAAGAGAAGCGGATAAGCTTGTATCTTATTGTCAGGGACGTGATATAAAAAAAACAGATATAGATGTTCTTATATCTAGTTCCAGCGAAGAAGATATTTTTGATCTTGTTGAACTTATAGCGTCAAGGAAAATTGACAAAGCAATAGATGTTATGAGAGAAATCTTATATAAATCAGATCAGCATATGCTTATTGTAAATGCAGTTGGAAAACATTTTTCAAGGTTGTATGAAATAAAGATAGGAATGTCTCAAGGAAAAAGGGTACAGCAATTTATATCACAATATAGACTGCCACAGTTTGTTTGTGAGAAACTTATGGCTCAAAGCAGCAGATTTACAGAAAAACAGTTGTGTGAACTTGTTAAATTATGTGTGACATCTGAAACAAAGATGAAATCTTCGGGTGCAGATAAAGATATGGAAATGGAGTTTATGCTTATAAATACTCTTACAGTGAAGAAATAGGAAAAATCTCTATTTCTTTTTTTATATAAAAAAATACCCACCTCATACGGTGGGTTATCAGATTATGCCATAGCGTTTAACTTAGCAGCTAATCTTGATTTCTTTCTAGCAGCCATGTTCTTGTGAACAACTCCCTTAGAAGCAGCCATGTCTAATGACTTAACTACTGATGTATATAAAGCTTTAGCTTCTTCAGCGTTCTTAGCTTCAACAGCAGCTTCAAACTTCTTTATAACAGTCTTTAAAGCAGATTTTATCATTCTATTCTTTAAAGTCTTAACTTCAGTAACTTTTATTCTCTTCTTTGCTGATTTTATATTTGCCATTCTTAATTCACCCCCTTAGATTTTTATAGGGTCTCTTGCAGTTTTTTGGGGAAATCTGCGTACGAGTTCATATTCAACAAACCTAATTATAACATCAGAAGTTATGTAATTCAAGTATTAAATTAATAGATAAAGGAAAAAATAGATTTAATATATATTTTAATTAACAATGTACAATAGACAATTGATAATGAAGGGTGAAATCTCTTCAAGATTTCTTTAAGTATTATTATTGGAATATATAGATATGAGGAGGTTTCATATTAGTATAAAAATTGAAAGTGATTCAATATATAGTGTGATACAAATAAGTATATATTTTATTTATTTGAATTATATGAAATTATAATTATAAAATATCCTCATATAATAAAAAACACATATTGAGTATGGAGAAATACTGAAGTGAGGAGTGTATTTATGATAAATGTAAGAACCGATTTAGCTCTTGAAGCAAAGGAAATGTATGATGAAGAACATAAGAAAGAAAAGGACATAGATGGAATCGAAGTTATTAATGAAGTTGAAAATGATATAAAAGTAACAACAGTAAGAATTAAAAATGAAAATGGATCAGAAAAAATTGGAAAACCAAAAGGAAATTATGTGACTATTGATATACCAAGTTTTACAGCTTATGATGGAGATACTATGGATAGGGTATCACAGGTTGTTGCAGAAGTTCTTGGTAGAATGGTGAAAAAAATAGATGTGGAAAAGACCATTCTTGTAGTAGGGCTTGGAAATTGGAAAGTAACTCCTGATGCTCTTGGACCTAAGGTGACAGAAGGTATAATGGTTACAAGACATCTGAAAACAGTAATGCCAGATGTGATGGATGATTCGGTAAGACCTATATGTTCTATTGCTCCAGGGGTTCTTGGAGTGACAGGTGTAGAAACAGTGGAAATAATAAAGGGAACTGTTGAAAGAGTTAAGCCAGATGTTGTAATTTGTATAGATGCTTTAGCTGCAAGAAGAGTAGAAAGGGTAAATACAACAATACAGATAAGTGATACTGGAATATCTCCAGGTGCTGGTGTTGGAAACAATAGAAAGCAGATAAATGAAGAAAATCTTGGAGTAAAAGTTATAGCAATAGGAGTTCCTACTGTTGTGGATGCAGTTACAATAGCAAGTGATACCATTGATATGGTAGTGGATTCGTTGATTGCTGGTTCATCAAGTGGAAATGATTTTTATAAAATGCTCAATTCATTAGATAAAAACGAAAAAAATTTACTTATAAGAGATGTTTTATCTTCTAAAGAATTGGGAGAAATGATAGTAACTCCTAAAGATATTGATCTTACAATAGAATCTCTTGCTAAAATAATTTCAAATGGAATAAATATGGCAGTTCAGCCTAATATGGATATGGAAGATATAAATAAATTTATGAATTAAGGAATAATTATGTAAAATGATTAATATAAATATTAGAGTAAAATGAATAAGTATCATCAGTAATCATTGTTGTATTGAACTGGGGGGATTGTGGTGGTATACACTGGATTTACAGGAAAAAGGGGGAATTCACAAAGGAATTTAAAAAGAAAATCAAGAACTAATGCCGGATTAATTGTCTTGATGATACTGGCAAGTATATTTTTTATACGTGTTATAGGTGTGCTGAAAGATAATAAAGAACGTGGAGCATTTGTGTATGTACAGCTTTTGAATATATGTCTGCCAATAGTGGAAAATGAAATATATGATGAAGGAAGCTATACAGAAAATAAACTTTCTATAAGCAATGTTTGTTTGGAAGCATTGGGAATGAAAAATATGACCTATGAAAAAGTGTTATGTAATGAATTAAGTTTAATTAAGAATTTTAATTTTGATTATGAGCAAACCTCAGATAAAATAAAAGATAAAAATATTTTTTTGTATAATCAATTTGAGATAAGTGAAGATAGTATTATGAAACAGGATTATGGAAGCGGCGCTACAAATAATGAGATATATAATCCTGCCTTAAAGAAAACTCTTGATGATTCAAAACCAGAAATTCTCATCTATCATACTCATACAAGTGAAAATTACAATGCTCAATATCCTGACAGTTTGAACGAAGAAACAAATGTAGTTGGGGTTGGTGATGTACTTGAAAATGAACTTAGATATAATTATGGAATATCTGTAATTCATGATAAAACAAATCACTGTGAATCTTATGATGATAGTTATAAGAGGTCAGCAGAAACGGTTGACTATTATTTAAATAAGTATGGAGAGTTTAAAATCATAATAGACCTTCATAGAGATTCAGTTGATAATAAAGCTGCAACGACAGCACAAGTGTGTGGAATGAGTGCATCGAAGGTTATGTTTGTAAATGCAAAAAATAGTACTCGATATGAAAAAAATAAAGAAATGACAGAAAAGATATTTAACAAAACAGATGAACTTTTTCCAGGTCTGACAAGAAAGATTCACACATATAATAGAGGAAAAAATGCTTTTAATCAAAGTAAAGGTGATGGATGTGTTCTTATTGAAATAGGCTCCCACACAAATACGCCAGAAGAATCAAAAGTTACAGCACAATGTATGGCAAGGGTTATTGCTGAAATATTAAATGGATAATTTAGGATGGTTGTGAAATTTGTTTGTCCAGATTTCATGACCTTTTGTTTTAATATATATTTCAATTAACAATGTACAATGAACAATTGACAATGAAGGGTGAAATCTTTTCAAGATTTCTTCAATTTTTATGTTGTTTTTAAAAAATATATATACAAAGAAAGCATGCTTATTTATAGTAAGTAAAATGTATAAGTTTTTTAAATATATTTAAATGGACAAGTGATAATTAAGGATAAAATTTTTGTGGATTTTTTTAAATACGATTTCAATGTGAACTGATTTTAACTTTACAAATATATTAAAAAATATGAATAATATATTTGCTTTGTGGGAATAATTATAAGAAATTGAGGAAGGGAGAAAATGCTGTTTTATATTATAAAATTAAAAGCAGCAGTATTTTTTGAAGTGAGTAAACATAAAAAGAAATTATTGAGTAAATCAGGGAAAATACTCATCATGATTTTTCTTATAATTATAACAATGGCAGGATTGATTCGTATAAATATATTAAATACAAGGACATTATCACCTTTAGGAAATACAAAGCAGAATTATGAACTTATAAATGAAAAATTTGGAGATGATTTTGCTAATTTTATAAAAGATGATTCATTTTTAAAGATATATGATGAACATGAAGATGGAAAGATCATTATACGTATTGGAGACAATGAATTTAAAATTTCATCAAAATCTAATGTGATTGAGTATGTTAAAGATAAAATAAACAAGAATGAATAGTTATTTCTTAGATGAAAACAAATTTTAATAGCCTTTTTAAATAGATGTATGTTATAATTTAGCTGATTTAATTATAACGGGGGTGAAAACAAAACGTTTATTATAAATATAGACGTTAGTGTATTATGAAAAGTGAAAGACAAAAATATATCAGAAATTTTTCAATAGTAGCACATATTGATCATGGTAAGTCAACCCTTGCGGACAGATTACTTGAAACTACAGGAACCTTGACACAAAGGGAAATGGAAGAGCAAGTTCTAGATAATATGGAGATAGAAAAAGAAAGAGGAATAACAATAAAGTCTCAGGCGGCCAGACTTATATATAGAAGAGATAATGGTGAAGAATACATTCTTAATTTAATTGATACTCCAGGACACGTAGATTTTAATTATGAAGTTTCAAGAAGTCTTGCTGCATGTGAAGGAGCTGTACTGGTTGTAGATGCAACACAAGGTATTCAAGCACAGACTTTAGCTAATTGTTATTTAGCTTTGGATAATGATCTTGAAATTACACCAGTAATCAATAAAATAGACTTACCTTCAGCAAGACCAGATGAAGTAAAACAGGAAATTGAAGATGTTATAGGTATTGAAGCTGAAAGTGCACCTATGATATCAGCAAAAACGGGTCTTAATATTAAAGATGTATTAGAAAGTGTTGTAGAAAATATACCAGCACCAAATGGAGATGAAGAAGCTCCATTGAAAGCTTTAATATTTGATTCTTACTATGACAGCTATAAGGGTGTTGTATGTATTGTAAGAATAAAAGATGGTAAAGTAAAAATAGGTGATAAGATAAAACTTATGGCTACTGACAAGGTATATGATGTAACTGAAGTTGGAGTGTTTACTCCAAGTGTTCTTCCAATAGGAAGTTTAAGTGCTGGAGATGTTGGATATATAACTGCTTCTATAAAAAATGTAAGAGATGCCAGAGTTGGTGATACAATAACAAGTGCATTGAATCCTACAGAAGAAGCTCTTCCAGGTTATAAGCCAGCTATTCCAATGGTTTATTCCGGAATATATCCTGTTGATGGAGCTAAATATGATGAATTAAAAGAAGCATTAGAGAAACTTCAAATTAATGATGCAGCTTTAAGTTTTGAACCAGAAACATCTATAGCATTAGGATTTGGATTTAGATGTGGATTTTTAGGATTATTACATATGGAAATAATTCAGGAAAGAGTTGAAAGGGAATTTAATTTAGATATTATTACAACAGCACCATCAGTTATATACAAGGTAATGAAAACTGATGGAACAATTCTTGATATTACAAATCCAACAAACCTTCCAGAACCTACAGAAGTTGATCATATGGAAGAACCTATAGTAAAGGCTTCTATAATAACACCAAAAGATTATGTGGGAGCAGTTATGGAACTTTGCCAAGACCGTAGAGGTACATATATTGATATGCAGTATATAGAAGAAACAAGAGCTGTTGTTAATTATGAAATACCATTAAATGAAATAATCTATGATTTCTTTGATACATTGAAATCAAGGACAAGAGGATATGCTTCTCTTGATTATGAATTAAAGGGATATACTACAACTAAACTTGTTAAACTTGATATATTACTAAATGGAGATATAGTTGATGCATTATCTATGATAGTTCCAGATGAAAGAGCGTATCATAAAGGAAGAGCTATTGCAGAAAAATTAAAAGAAATAATTCCAAGACAGATGTTTGAAGTTCCAATTCAGGCAGCTATTGGTTCTAAAATAATTGCAAGGGAAACCATAAAAGCTATGAGAAAAGATGTATTAGCTAAATGTTATGGTGGAGATATTTCAAGAAAGAAGAAACTTCTTGAAAAGCAAAAAGAAGGTAAGAAGAGAATGAGACAGGTTGGATCTGTTGAAGTTCCACAAGAAGCATTTATGGCAGTATTAAAAGTTGATTAATAACTATAACAATAAATAATATTGCAGTTGATTAAAAAAAGCTGACCGTTATGGTCAGCTTTTTTAAATTTTAGGAGGAAATTTTAATGAAAGAAATGTCTTTATATATACATATTCCATTTTGTAAGCAAAAATGCTTATATTGTGATTTTCCATCTTATTCAGGAAAAGAAAATTTAATTGATAGATATATTGAGTCCCTTAATAAAGAGATTATAGATAAATGTAGTGATTATAAAATATCAAGTATTTTTATTGGCGGTGGAACACCATCATATTTAGATGAAAAGAACTTGAAGAGTCTTCTTAAAACAATAAATAAATTGAATTTCAAGGATAAGTTAGAATTTACAGTTGAATGTAATCCGGGAACTCTTAATTCAGATAAACTTAATATAATGAAAAAATATAATGTTAATAGAATAAGTATGGGATTGCAGTCAGCAAATAATAATGCACTTAAAAAAATTGGAAGAATTCATACATTTGAACAATTTAAGATCAATTATGAAGAAGCAAGAAAATCAGGTTTTGACAATATAAACATTGATATTATGTTTGGACTTCCAAATCAAAATCTTCAAGAATGGAAAAGAACTTTAGAGGAATCTGTAAGATTACAGCCAGATCATATTTCTACATATAGTCTTATAGTGGAAGAAGGAACTTGCTTTTATAGACTATATGAAGAAGATAAATTAAATCTTCCATCAGAAGAAGAAGAAAGAAATATGTATGTCTATACCAAAGAATTTTTGAAAAAGCATGGATATCATCAATATGAAATTTCAAATTACTCAAAAGATAATAAGGAGTGTTTTCACAATAAAGTTTATTGGAAATGTAATGAATATTTAGGTCTTGGTGTTTCTGCAAGTTCATTTGTAGATGAAAAGCGATTTAAAAATATAGATGATATAGAAGATTATATTGATAGAATTCAAAATAATAAGGATGTAGTGGAAGAAATTCATGTTAATGATCTTAAAGATGACATGGAAGAATTTATGTTTATGGGATTGAGACTTATGGAAGGTATAGAAATTTCGGAATTTAAAAGAAGATTTAATAAAGAAATATTTGAAATATATTATGAAGCAATAAAAAATAATGTGAAAAAAGGTTTATTAATTAATGATTCGGAAAGACTATATTTGAGTGAAAGGGGTGTAGAATTATCTAATTATGTAATGAGTGATTTTATATTGACTTAATTCAGCTTTGAAGTTGTTAAGCAGTATTGTTTATTTTGTAATTAATTATATGAGAAGTTTTTTATAGAATAGAGGCAGATTCTTTTATGATTAAGGATTGAAAATTATGAACTATAAATGTTTTATAATATATTTATATAAGTTTGGTAGTAAATCGAAGAAAAATGAAGAATGGAAGATATAATTACAAAAAAACGATAAAATACAAATCATAATTACTAATATTTCAAATAAATAGAATTGACAAAAAACCTTATTAAGAATATATTAAAAACATAGTCATTAGCACTCGATGCTAATGAGTGCTAACAAAAAAGAGGTGAGATTATGGGTATTGATGATAGAAAAATAAAAATACTTCAAGCTATTATCAATGACTATATTCGTACTGGTGATCCTATAGGATCCAGGACTATTGCTAAAAATTATGATTTGGGAATTGGATCTGCAACCATAAGAAATGAAATGGCTGATCTTGAAGATATGGGGTATCTTGAACAGCCTCATGCCTCAGCTGGAAGAATTCCATCAAGCAAAGGATATAGGTTGTATGTTGATAAACTTATGGAAAGCCAAAGGCTGACAGCAGAGGAAAACTTAAAGATAAAGCAATATATTGTAGATTCAGCAATGCTTGAAGTTGATAAAATAGTAAAACAAACCAGTGCATTATTATCAGAGCTTACACAGCTTACATGTGTAATAGAAGCACCATCAGTAAAAAAGAGTTTTATAAAATCAATTCAGCTTATAAGAGTAGATGAACATAATATAGTGTCTGTATTTTTAACAGATACAGGACTTATTAAAAATCATATTATGAAGTTAACAAGCAGCGTTCCAAGTACGATCATTCTTAATAGAATAAATGAAATTGTTAATTCAAGGCTTTCAGGTCTTTCAATACAGCAGATTAATTTAGAAGTAATAAATAATCTGAAAAAAGATCTTGGTCAATATGAAGAAATATTTAATGCTATACTGCCTCTTTTATATGAAACATTAAATGCAGCAGATTCATCAGAAGTATTCATGGAAGGAACAACAAATATATTTAATTATCCTGAGTACAATGATATAGACAAAGCAAAAGAAATGCTTTCACTCCTTAATGATAAAGAATCTATAATGGATTTATTTAATCCATCAGATGAGATAACAATTAGTATAGGAGATGAAAATTATAAACCACAGGCTAAAGAGTGTAGTATAATTTCTACAGAGTATTCTTTAGGAAACAGACCTGTTGGAAAAATAGGATTAATAGGTCCTAGAAGAATAGATTATTCAAGAGTAATAACAATTTTATCACAAGTTGTAAAAGAACTTAACAACATATTGAATAATCAGCATATGTGAACCATTAATATTAGAGAAGAGGTGTAGTTAAAGATTTATGGAAGATAATAAAGAAAAGATGAATGAAGAAATTATAGACGAAACAGTTGAAAATGAAGACAATAAAGAAAAAGATACTGTAGTCACTGAATCTGATAAAGAAGAAAATGTTGAAGCTTCTGAAGGAAATGAAAATATAGAAGAGGATGAACTTGAAATGATTAAAGCACAGAATAAGAAACTTCAAGAAGAATTAGATGCAACTAAAGATAGTCTTTTGAGATTAAGAGCTGAATATGACAACTATAGAAAGAGAACAACAAAAGAAAAAGAAGGAATTTACAGTGATGCTTATGTAGATGTTGTAAAAGAAATTTTACCAGTAATAGATAATTTGGAAAGAGCTATTGCAGCTGATGGTAGTCTGGAAGATCTTAAAAAAGGTGTAGAAATGACTATGAAGGGCTGTAAAGATGCATTTACTAAATTAGGAATTGAAGAAATAGATGCAAGTGGAGAATTTGATCCAAACTTCCATAATGCAGTAATGCATGTAGAAGATGAAAATTTAGATAAGAATGTTATTGCAGAAGTATTCCAAAAGGGATACAAGAAAGATAACAAGATAATAAGACATACAATGGTTAAAGTTGCAAATTAAAATATACTAAACATTAATAAATAAAACAAAAAATTAATTGATTAAATAATTAAAAGTGTAAACACAAATTTTAAATAAAGTATAAGTGTTTTTAGGAGGAATGAATTATGGCAAAGATTATAGGTATCGATTTAGGAACTACAAATTCATGTGTAGCAGTTATGGAAGGTGGAGAACCAACAGTTATCGCTAACTCAGAAGGTGCTAGAACTACTCCATCAGTAGTATCATTCCAAGCAAACGGAGAAAGATTAGTTGGTCAGGTTGCTAAAAGACAAGCAATTACTAATCCAGATAAAACAGTTATTTCTATAAAGAGACATATGGGAACATCATATAAAGTTGATATAGATGGAAAACAATATTCACCACAAGAAATTTCAGCAATGGTTCTTCAAAAAATCAAGGCTGATGCAGAAGCTTATTTAGGTGAACCAGTTACTCAAGCAGTTATCACTGTTCCAGCTTACTTTAATGACAGTCAAAGACAAGCAACTAAGGATGCTGGTAAGATTGCAGGTCTTGAAGTATTAAGAATAATTAATGAACCAACAGCTGCATCTCTTGCTTATGGTTTAGATAAGATGGACGAAGCTCATAAGATTTTAGTATATGACTTAGGTGGTGGTACTTTCGATGTATCTATCCTTGACTTAGGTGATGGTGTATTTGAAGTATTATCTACAAATGGTGATACTAAACTTGGTGGTGATGACTTTGATGAAAAGATTATGCACTACATTGCAGATACTTTCAAAGCTGAAAATGGAATTGATTTAATGCAGGATAAGATGGCAGTTCAAAGATTAAAAGAAGCTGCTGAAAAAGCTAAGATAGAATTATCATCTTCACAACAAACAAACATAAACTTACCATTCATCACAGCTGATGCAACTGGTCCAAAACATATTGATTTAACATTAACTAGAGCTAAATTCAATGAATTAACTCATGATTTAGTACAAAGATCAATTGAACCAATGAAGAAAGCATTAGCAGATGCTAAATTATCATTAAGTGATATTGATAAGGTAATATTAGTTGGTGGTTCTACAAGAATTCCAGCAGTTCAAGAAGCTGTTAAGAACTTTACAGGAAAGGAACCTTCTAAAGGAGTTAACCCAGATGAATGTGTTGCAGTTGGTGCAGCTATTCAAGCAGGTGTATTAACTGGAGAAGTTAAAGACGTAGTATTACTTGATGTTACTCCATTAACTTTAGGAATTGAAACAGCAGGTGGAATAGCTACTCCATTAATAGAAAGAAATACAACTATCCCAACTAAGAAGAGCCAAATCTTCTCAACAGCAGCTGATAATCAAACTTCAGTTGAAATTAATGTAGTTCAAGGTGAAAGACAAATGGCTATGGATAACAAGTCATTAGGAAGATTCACATTATCAGGAATAGCTCCAGCTCCAAGAGGAATTCCTCAAATCGAAGTTACATTTGATATAGATGCTAATGGTATTGTTAAAGTATCAGCATTAGATAAAGGAACTGGTAAAGAAGCTAATATTACAATCACTGCTTCAACTAACTTAAGTGATGAAGAAGTAGATAAGGCTGTAAAAGAAGCAGAAAAATTTGCTGAAGAAGATAAGAAGAGAAAAGAAAAGATCGAAACTGCTAACCAAGCAGATCAAACAATTTATCAAATAGAAAAAGCTTTAACTGAAGCTGGAGATAAAGTAACAGCTGATGAAAAAGCAAATGTAGAAGCTAAAATAGAAGAATTAAAGAAAGTTAAAGATGGTGAAGATATAGAAGCTATAAAAGCTGCTATAGAAGCTGTTAACCAATCATTCTACCCAATAGCTACTAAGATGTATCAAGCAGCAGGAGGAGCTCAAGGAGCAGAAGGATTTGATCCAAATGCAGCAGCAGGAGGAGCTGGTCAACAAAGCGCACCACATGATGACAATGTTGTAGATGCAGATTTCAAAGTAGATGATGATAAATAATAGGGTTTACTAAAATCTGATTTTAGATATAATTAATACAGGGAAGGCAAACTCGTCTTCCCTTTTTCTAAATTGAAAAATTAAGATAAAAACATTTGATAATTTAGTTAATTATTATTTGACTTTAGATTATCAACTGTCAATTAAATTAATGGTGGTGAATTAAGAACAATGGCAAATAAAGACTATTATGAAGTACTTGGAGTTAAAAAAACTGCAAGTGATGATGAAATAAAAAGAGCCTTTAGAAAATTAGCCGTAAAATATCATCCAGATAGAAATCAAGGTAATGCTGAAGCTGAGGAAAAATTTAAGGAAATAAATGAAGCTTATCAAATTCTTTCAGATCCAGATAAAAGATCTAAATATGATCAATTTGGATCAGCTGCATTTGATGGAACAGGTGGATTTAATGGAGGCGGATTCAGTGGCTTTGATGGCTTTGATATGGGTGGATTCGGTGATATATTTGAATCATTCTTCGGAGGAGGCGGAGGAGGCTCTAGACGAAGAAATGGTCCAGTAAGAGGAAATGATATAGAATATACTGTAACATTAACTTTTGAAGAAGCTGTTTTTGGTGTTGAAAAAGAAATTTCAATAACAAGAAATGAAAATTGTGAACACTGTAAAGGTTCAGGAGCTGAACCTGGTACAAATGTAAAAACATGTCCTACTTGTGGAGGTTCTGGTCAGGTAAGAGTTCAAAGACAGACTCCATTAGGAAGTTTTGTTTCAACTTCTACATGTGATCATTGTCATGGTACTGGTAAGATTACAGAAACTCCTTGTAAGGAATGTAGAGGTAAGGGATATATCAGAAAGAATAGAAAGATTAAAGTTAATATTCCGGCCGGTGTTGATACAGGAAATGTAATGCCTTTAAGAGGACAAGGAGAACATGGATTAAGAGGCGGAAGTCCTGGAGATTTATATGTCAAGATAAATGTAGCTCCATCTAAAGTATTCACAAGAAAAGGAAATGATGTGTATATAGATGCTCATATTTCTATGGCAAAGGCAGCATTGGGTACAGAAATTACAGTTGCAACAGTAGATGGAAATGTTAAATATACTGTTCCTGCAGGTACTCAGTCAGGTACTATGTTCAGATTAAAAGGCAAAGGAATTCAAAGAGTCAATTCAACTGGCAAGGGAGATCAATATGTTAAAGTTATAGTTGATATTCCTAAGTCATTAAATAAGGCTCAGGAAGAAGCTCTTTATGCATTTATGAAAGCTTCTGGTGAGGAACCAGATGAAGGAACAGGAAGTCATAAAAGAAAAATATTTGGTAAAAAATAAATAAGATTAATTTAAAGATATATAAAAACTGCTTATGATTCTATTTGAATTATAAGCAGTTTTTTATAAATTAAAATGCTGAATAAGTGCTATTAGAATAATTTATTTTGCAATATAAATTAATATATGTATAATTATTATGAATGCTAAAAGACGGAGTGAAGAAAAAATGAGAATGAGAAAGAAGCCTTGGGCAAGGCCTGAATTGGAAAGTTGTGAATTTTTTATTATAAATCCAAAAGAAAATAAAGGAAAATGGATAGATACTTTTAAAAATAAAAATAATCCAATTTATTTAGAGCTAGGGTGTGGAAAAGGTACATTCATGGCAGTTCATGGCAGTGAAAATCCAGAAATAAATTACATAGCAATAGATATAAAGGATGAAGTCTTGGGTTTGGCAAAAAGAAATATTGAAAAGGCTTTTGAAGAAAAAGACAGACCAGTAGATAATGTTAAGCTCATGGCACAAGAAATAGGGCTTATAAGTGAAATTCTTGGTGATGGAGATGTTATAGATAGGATATATATAAATTTCTGTAATCCATGGCCAAAAGGAAAACATAAAAAAAGAAGACTTACACATACGAGACAATTAAATCAATATAGAGAATTTTTAAAAGATGGTGGAGAAATTTATTTTAAAACAGATGATGATGAATTATTTGAAGAATCTCTTGAATATTTTAAAGAAAGTAAGTTTACAATTAAATATATAACATATGATTTACATAATAGTGATTTTAAAGGAAATGTTGAAACTGAACATGAAAGAATGTTTACTGAACAGGGAATAAAGACTAAATTTTTAATTGCAGTTAAGGAAAAATAGATTAATTTTAATATATAATGGAGGATTAATAAAATGGAAGGTATTTGGATAGAAGTTAGTGTAATTACAAAAAGTGAAGCGTTAGAACCAATTTCGGGAATATTTTATGGATTAGGATGCCCTAATGTTGCAATTGAAGATCCACAAGATTTATTATCAAGAGATCAAGGTCCTTTAACTTGGGATTTTGCTGATATAAATATATTAGAACACAAAGGAAATGCAGCAGTAGTTAAGGCTTATTTTTCGCAAGACGATAAAGTTGACGAAATAGTTGAGCATGTTAAAAAAGGTATTGAAGAATTAAAGAAAATGGGCATTGAAGTTGGCGAAGGCGAAGTAACTTATAGAGAAATGCATGAAGAAGACTGGGCCAATAACTGGAAAAAATACTATAAACCAGTAAAAATAACTGATAAAATTGTTATAAAACCAATATGGGAAGATTACAAGGCAGAAGAAAATGATTTAGTCGTTGAATTAGATCCAGGTATGGCATTTGGAACAGGAACTCATGAAACAACAAGAATGTGTATTCAAGCTTTAGATAAATATGTTAAGCCTGACACAACAGTATTTGATGTAGGCTGTGGTTCTGGAATACTTGCAATTGCAGCAGCAAAACTTGGAGCAAAACATGTTGTGGGTGTTGATTTGGATCCAGTTGCTGTTGATTCTGCTAAAGAAAATGTAGGTTTTAATGATTTAAATAATATTCAGATATTAGAAGGAAATCTTTTAGATGTTGTTGATGGAAAAGCAGATATAGTTGTTGCAAATATAATTGCAGAAATAATATGTGTATTAACTGGAGATGTAAAAAAGGCTCTTAATGAAGGGGGATTATTTATAACTTCAGGAATAATTCATGACAGAGTTGAAATGGTTACAGACAAATTGAAAGAATGTGGTTTTGAAGTAATAGAAATTAACAAAGATGGAGAATGGAACTGTATAGTTGCTAAATCTATTGGATAGGAGGATTTATGCATAAATTTTTTACAGAGCCTCATAATATCACTGAAAATCAAGGTGTGATTACTGGTGATGATGTAAAGCACATATATAAAGTATTGAGACTTAATGAAGGTGAAGAAGTAATACTCAATAATTGTGAGGGAATAGAATATTTAGGAAAAATAAATTCTATAAATAAAAATGAAGTTATAGTAGATATAATAGAAAAACTAAATATAAATAATGAAAGTGATGTGAAAATTCATCTTTTTCAAGGGCTGCCAAAGGGTCAAAAGATGGATCTTATAGTTCAAAAAGGAACAGAATTAGGAGTGAATGAATTTATTCCAACAATAACTGAAAGAGTTGATGTTAAGCTTAAAGGTGATTTTAAAAAACTTGACAGATTAAACAGGATTGCACTGGAAGCTAGCAAGCAGTCTAAAAGAAGCATAATTCCTAAAGTGAGGGAAGTCATAAATTTTGATGAAGCTATGGTTCAGTTAAAAGAAATGGATCTTGTTTTAGTTCCTTATGAAAATGCAGAGAATTTTGGAATAAAGACTCTTATGAGAAAATTGAGAGAAGAAAACAAAGATTTGAGTAATATACATAATATAGGAATAGTAATAGGTCCAGAAGGCGGATTTGAAGAAGAAGAAATCACAAAATTGAGTGATGCAGGTGCTTATATAGTAACATTGGGAAGAAGAATTTTACGTACAGAAACAGCTGGATTTACTGCTACTGCATTAATTCAATATGAGTTAAGTGATTTAGGAGGAAATTAAATAATGGCTGGTGCGATTAAAATAAAAAGAGCAGCAGGAGAAAAAGCAAAGATAAAAACAACTGCTGATAAAATAATAAGAAAAAATACTGATGGAAAGCAGTATGTAGCGTTTGCAACACTAGGATGCAGAGTTAATCATTATGAAACAGAAGCAATGGCTGAAAAGTTCATAAGAGAAGGATATGAAGTGACTGATTTCAGTAATTTTGCAGATGTTTATGTTGTAAATACATGTTCAGTAACAAATATGAGTGATAAAAAATCAAGACAGATAATAAGCAGGGCGAGAAGAATAAATGAAAATGCTATTATTGCAGCTGTTGGATGCTATTCACAAGTATCACCAGATGAAGTGGCTAAAATAGAAGGTGTTGATGTAGTCCTTGGAACAAGAAATAAAGGAGATATTGTTTACTATGTAAATAAGGCCAAGGATGAGAAAAAAAAGCAGGTTGTTGTTGGTGAAGTTCTTAAAAATAAAGAATTTGAAGATTTAAATATTGAAGAATATCAAGATAAAACAAGAGCATTTTTAAAGATACAGGATGGATGTAACAGATTCTGTGCATATTGTCTTATACCATATACAAGAGGTGCTGTGTGTTCTAAAGATCCTGAAAAAGTAATAAATGAAATTCATAAACTTGCAGAACATGGATTCAAGGAAATAATATTATCAGGAATTCATACTGCATCATATGGTGTAGATTTAGCTGGAAATGTTTCATTAATAACTCTTCTTGAAGAAATTGAAAAAGTAGAAGGAATAGAAAGAGTAAGAATTGGATCCATAGAACCAAGTTTCTTTACGGATGAAGTAATATCTAAAGTAAAAAACATGAAGAAATTATGTCCTCAATTCCATTTATCTCTTCAAAGTGGATGTGATGCAACATTAAAGCGAATGAATAGGAGATATACTGCAAAAGAATATGAAGAAGCAGTATATAAAATAAGAAAAAATCTTAAGGATGCATCTATAACAACTGATGTAATAGTCGGATTTCCGGGAGAAACAGAAGAAGAATTTAAAGAAACTTATGAATATTTAAAAAGATTAAAATTAACAAAAACTCATGTATTTAAATTTAGTCCTAGAAAAGGGACGAGAGCAGCATCTATGCCAGATCAACTTGATGGAACAATTAAGGAGAAGAGAAGTAAAGCTCTGATTGAACTTAATGATAAAAATGAAGGGGATTTCAGCAAAAATCTCATAGGAAAACAGATGGATGTTTTGGTGGAACAGGAGGTTCCTAATAAACCAGGAATATTTGAAGGTTATACACGAAATTATGTAAAAGTTGAAATATGCAATGGTTGTGAGAATATTTTAGGAAAAATAGTTCCATGCATAATAGAAGAAGCTCATGGAGAATATGTAATTGGAAGATTATTATAAAAAATATTACAATAAGCTTGAAATTTATAAGGTGATAATACTAAAATAATAATGTACTAATGTTTTAGTATGATTTGTTTATAAATGTTGAAATTTTATTAGAAATTTCGGCACATTTTGTTAGATGATAATTATTAAATGGTTTTGATTGTCATAGAACATAAGGGAGGTGAATTCATGGAAGATTGTATTTTTTGTAAAATCATAAATGGTGATATACCAAGCAAAAAAATATATGAAGATGATAAAGTTTATGCTTTTAATGATATAAATCCAGAAGCTCCAGTTCATTTTTTAGTAATACCAAAAGAACATATTAAAAGTGTTAATGACATAAATGAAAATAATGCAGACATAGTAGCACATATATTTAAAGTTATTAATAAATTAGTAGTAGAACTTGGCGTTGCAGAAAAAGGTTACAGAATAGTAAATAACTGCGGAGAAGATGGAGGTCAAACTGTAAAACATTTACATTTTCATGTTCTTGGAGGAAGAAGTTTACAATGGCCGCCAGGCTAAAATAAATATTCGTTGAAATATGGGTATATTTTTGCGTAATTTCTTGACAGTAATTATTTAAATATTGTATAATACAATATGTGTTATTAAGCCCATAGCTGAGTTAATTTAAGCTAGCGGAGGGAGGGATATTAAATGTCAGAAATCAAAGTTGGAGAAAACGAAACACTTGAAAGTGCTTTAAGAAGATTTAAAAGAAAATGTGCTAGAGCTGGTGTTATCTCAGAAGTAAGAAAGAGAGAACATTATGAAAAGCCAAGCGTAAAGAGAAAGAAAAAATCAGAAGCTGCAAGAAAGAGAAAATTCAAATAGGCCGATGATTTCCTTTGAAAGAGGGTACAATTATGTCAAGTATTAAAGATAGATTACAAGAAGATTGGAAAGCTGCTTTAAAGACAAAAGACAAATTTACAGCTAACGTAATTAGCACTGCAAAATCTGCTATATTATTAGTTGAAAAAACTGATAATAGAAAGTTAGAAGATGATGAAGTCATCAGCATATTGGCTAAGGAAGTTAAGCAAAGACGTGAGTCTCTAGTTGAGTTTGAAAAAGGAAACAGACAAGATTTAATTGACCAGTGTAATGCTGAAATAGAAATTTTGTTAAAATACCTTCCTCAACAGTTAGATGAAGAAGAGATAAGAAAAATAATAATAGAATCAGCTGAACAAGTGGGTGCAAATAGCATTAAGGATATGGGAAAAGTTATGTCGGCTGTTAAACCTAAAGTAGTAGGCAGAGCTGATGGCAAACTTGTAAGTCAGATTGTTAAAGACTATTTAAATAATAAATAATAAAAGAACTCAAGATTTTCTTGAGTTCTTTTATTATTTATTAAAGTATTGTAATATATATTCTAATTAACAATGTACAATAGATAATTGGCAATTAATGATGAAGTCTTTTCAAGTTTTCTTAAATTATTGTGTAATTTTATTATTGGAACATACATATTTGAGGATTTTTTATATTAGCATAAATACAAAATACAATTCAACACATAGCATATGTTAAATGAATATAGATACTGTATTTTGAAACCAATCATATAAAATTATAAATGCATTTCATATGAATTATTGAGAAAAATCTGCATTAATTATAAAGTCCTGTCATAAATTACAATGAGTGAGTTTATGCAGGAGGATAATATGGAGGAGAAAATTCAAAAGGGAAAAGAAAAGCTGTTAAACAAACTAGAATTTCCAAAGGATATTGCAATGGATCTTCCTAAGATAATAATAATAGGAAACAGGGAAATAACAATTGAAAATCATAAAGGAATAGCAGCATTTGAAAATTCTATGGTTAAGATAAATTCAAGAATAGGTACAATTACTATAAAAGGCAGAAACTTTGAAATATTGTTCATTGGAGATACAAGTATGACTATAAGTGGAAAATTTGAAGGAATATCATATGAGGAGATCAAAATATGATGTTTAATAAATTGTTATCTGGAAAATTAATCATAGAAGTAAAAGCCTTAAAATGTGAAAAAATATTAAATACTATATGGAATAAGCATATTTTAATAAACAAGGTTGTTAAACTTGATTTAACAACTATTATGTTTCAGGTAGATTATTCTGATTATAGGACTGTTGAGGAAATAGTAAAAAAACATAGAGGAAAGATAAAAGTAGTAAGTAAGGAAGGTATCGTATTTAAATTAATAGCATTAAGAAAGAAGATATCACTGGCTTTGGGGATAGTTATATTTTTGGGAGTAATATATTCATTATCTAATTATATATGGGCTATTGATATAGAAACCAAGGAAAATCTTACTCCATTTGAAGCAAGAAGAGAACTTTATTATCTTGGAATAAAACCAGGAATGAAAAAATCAGACATAAATGTTTATGAGATAGAAAGAAAGATGCAGACTGCAAATGATCAGATAATGTGGATAAGAACAAGAATTGAAGGATCTACTCTTCATCTTGTTATAGAAGAAAAAATAAATCCGCCAGATACTGAAATTAAGCAGATAGATTCTGTAATAGCGAAATGTGATGGTGAAGTTCAGAGGGTGTACACATATTCTGGTAATCCTGCTGTAAATCCTGGGGATATTGTAAAAGAAGGAGATGTATTAATATATCCTGTTCAAGGTAGAGAAGGATTTGAAGTAGAAACCAAACCTAAGGGGAAAATTATTGCAAATACATTTTATGAAAAATATATGGAAGTTCAGGTGAGTGGAGAAAAACTTGAAAAGAGTGGCAATAAACAGAAAGATATATATATTAGTTTGGGTGGAAAAAAAATTTACTTGAAAAAAGCTATAAACAAATTTACGTATTGTGATAAAATAGAAGAAAACAAAGGAGTATTTTACAGTGTAACATATTTTGAAAAGAAGGCTGTTAAAGTAAATAAGGATAAAGATGAGATTATTGAAGATTCATCACAAAAACTTCAACAATCTTTAGAAAAGAGTCTCAGTAATGATGCAAAAATTATAAATAAAGATGTTACAAGTGAAGATATAGGCGAAGGAAAAATATTAGTAAGAGTTATATTTACAGTTGAACAGGATATAGCTAAAAATATATCATAAGTTTTTTATTTAAGATGAAAAGGTGATTAACATGAAAGTTAAAGAAGATATTGCTATTAAAAGAAATAAAAATCCAAGAAAAGTTTTTTTGTTTATATTGATATTTGTATTATCATATCTGCTTCTTGTAACAGCAGTAAGACCTCAACAGTATAGTCTTAAAGTTGGTGATATACCAAGAACAGATATAAAGGCACCTAGAGATACGATAGATGAAAATGCTACAAAACGAGCAGAAGAAGAAGCTCTTGGAAAAGTAGATAAACAATATACACAAAAAACTGAAGTAAAAAAACAGGCTGAGGACAATATAATACTTCTTTTTGAAAAATTAAATACGATAGTAAATAAAAATACATCAGATTCTACGGATTCATCTGAAGTAGAAGCAAATAATAACATATTAGAATTAAAAAAATTGAATGGAATTACATTAAATGATAATCAATATAAAGATCTCCTTAATATTTCAAAAGAAGATATGGCATCTTTAAAAAAAGAACTTCTTGATATAATAGATTCAACTTATGAGAAGAATATAAATGAAAATGACGATGCTAGTTTAAACGTGGCAAGAGAAAATGCAGTTTCAGTGATGGAAAATTTAAATGTTTCCAATGGACTTAAATCAACTTTAGAAGAATTGATAAAAGAACAGATAAATCCAAACTGCTTTTATGATGAAGAAAAAACACAAGAATTAATAGAACAAACAAAAAAAACAGTTGCAAAAGTTGAAATAAAACAAAATCAAATAATTGTAAAAGAAGGGGTACCTGTTACACAAGACGAATTGGATGTATTATCTAGTCTTGGGATGCTTGATGATGGAAAGAGTACTTCAACATATATATATATATATTTGGTTCTTGCTGTATTTTTAGCTGTAATATTATTTCTTGAGTATAATTATATAGATAAAAATTATAGTGATATATTTAAAAATACAAAGAAAATTACATTGATAAGTGTGATAAATCTTTTTACACTTGTATTTGCAAGGACAATAGGTTTGATATCTCCGTTTCTGATACCATTTGCATGTGCTCCAATGCTTTTGACATTGCTGATTAATTATAAAATATCAATAGTAATAAGCCTTTTGAATGTAATGATAATAAGTATAGCTACAAGTTTTGATTCTCAAGTTATTATGGTTGGAGTTGTTAGCACTATATTAGGTGCTACGCTGCTTAAAAAAATGCAGCAGAGAAATGATATGTTGTACTCAACAATATATATATCTGTAGTTGGTGCTGTAATAACTATATCAACAGGAATATTGATATCAAGCAATCTTAAAGATGTATTAATTAAAAGTGCAATAACTATTATAGGTGGAATTCTAAGTGGAATATTTGCTTTAGGAATACTTCCATTTTTAGAAGGTACTTTCAATGAAGTTACAACACTTAAATTATTAGAACTGTCAAATCCTAATCATCCTTTATTGAAGAAACTTTTAATGGAAGCACCGGGAACATATCATCACAGTATGCTTGTTGCAAATTTAGCTGAAATGGCTTCAGAAGAGGTTGGGGCTAATTCAGTAATTGTAAGAATTGGATCATATTATCATGATATAGGAAAAACAGAAAGACCCTATTTCTTTGCTGAAAATCAGATGGGAGGAGATAATCCTCACACACATATGACACCTAATTTAAGTGCTAAAATAATAATTGCTCATGTTAAAGACGGAATAGAACTAGCAAAAAAATATAATCTGCCTAAAGTTATAATGGATATAATAGCTGAACATCATGGAACTACTTTGGTTAAATATTTTTATTATACAATGAAGAATAATAGTGATAATCCAGATGATGTAAAAGCAGAAGACTATACGTATCCAGGGCCTATTCCAAGTTCTAAAGAAGCTGGCATAATAATGCTTGCAGATAGTGTGGAAGCAGCTGTAAGATCTATAAAAGAACCTAATGAAGAAAAAATTAAGGAAATGATTAATAACATAATAACAGATAAATTATCATGTGGACAGTTAAATGACTGTAATCTTACTATTAAGGATATAGAAAAGATAAAAAAATGTTTTTTAACAGCTCTTAATGGAATATATCATCATCGAATAGAATATCCTAAAGAAAAGATAAAAAATTTAAGTAAAGAAAGTAATCAAAGTATTAAGAAGAATGAGGAGAAGAACATTAAATGATATATGTAGATAATAGACAAGAAAAAATAAAAGTAGATGATAAGTTAGAAAATGATTTAAAAAATGTTATAGAATTTGCATTAAAAGAAGAGGAAGTTGAAGTTCCATGTGAAGTTTCTCTATTGTTTGTAGATAATGAAGAAATAAGAGAGATAAATAATGAAACAAGAAATATTGATAGAGAAACTGATGTGTTGTCATTTCCTATGCTGGATTATGAAGACAAAAAAGTATTCAAAGAAATATATAAAAATTATAAATTTTCTCAAAGTGATTTTGATGGAGATGAACTTGTTTTAGGAGATGTAGTTCTTTCTCTTGAAAAAGCCTTAGAGCAAAGCAGGGAATTTAATCATTCATTTGAAAGAGAAGCATCTTATTTAGTGGTTCATTCTATTTTGCATCTTTTAGGATATGATCACATGGAAGAGAATGATAAGATTGTTATGAGAAAAAGAGAAGAAGAAATTTTAAATAAATTGAATATAACAAGAGAAGTATAAAATTAAGCAAGCTGATAGTTGACATAATAAATAGATAAAAACAAACTATCAGCTTTATATTATAGTGGTATTGGGGTGATTATATGAAAATGAAAAAAGTGCTGGATAGTTTTAATAATGCAATAAATGGAATAATTGATACAGTGAGAACTGAACGCAACATGAAAATACATTTATGTGTCTCTCTTATAATATTGATAGCATGTTTTTTATTTGACATAACAAAATATGAATTTTTGATACTTGCAATTACTATTTCTATGGTAATAAGTGCAGAGGTAGTGAATACTGCCATTGAAGCAGTTATAGATATGACAACTAATTATTATCATCCATTGGCAAAGACAGCTAAAAATGCAGCAGCAGGAGCAGTTCTTATAACAGCGATAAATGCAGTTGTTGTTGGATATATAATATTTTGGGATAAGTTATCAAGTTTGTCATACTCTCTTGTAAAGAAAGTTAAAAATTCAGAACCATATACAATATTTATTGCTCTTGTAATTGTGTGTATAGCAACTATAATTGTTAAAGCTATTTTTGGTGAAGGAACTCCATTAAAAGGAGGAATGCCTAGTGGTCATAGTGCACTTGCATTTTCTATAGCAACAGCAATATCACTTATAACTGAAGAACCCATGTGTATTTTGTTAAGTTTCATTTTAGCACTTATAACAGCTCAAAGTAGAGTTGATTCAGAAGTTCATACAGTACTAGAAGTTGTTGTTGGTGCTATTTTTGGAATGCTATTAACTATATTCATTTTTACAGTTTTTAGGATTTGATAAGATTATAAGAAAATTGTATATATGAAAAGTATATATTGATATATTGTATACACTAAAAGTAATTTAATAATAATAAAATTATATAATATTAAAAAATACTGCAGATATCTCATCATTAATTGTTAATTATATATTATTATGTGGATAAAAATAGCTTAATTTGTTAAAAGCATGTTATAAATAATTGTCTATTGAAAATAAATAGAGTATACTATTAGATAAAGAAAGTAAAAAATAAGATGTCATTTTATTAACAAATATTCTAAATAGTGTATAAAATATATTGTAAATTTTAAATTACTGCACAGTTTAAGGATATTTATATTGGTGTAGTAAGTGTTAAATAAATTTGTAGCAAGCTGCAATAGTAAAAAGTGTTGTAAATAATAAACTTAGAATATATATTAATATAATCTGGACATAATTTAGAGTATAATAAGCAATTTGTAAATATAATGAGATAAAACTATCGATAAAAGGCTTGCAAATCAAGCAATAAGGAGGAAAAATGTTTAAATCTGGATTTGTAACAATTGTGGGAAGACCTAATGTTGGAAAATCAACTTTATTAAATTATATTATGGGAGAAAAGTTATCTATAGTTTCTAATAAACCACAAACAACTAGAAACAATATACAGACAATATTAACTGGTGACGATTTTCAAATGGTGTTTGTTGACACACCTGGAATACATAAACCTAAACATAAACTAGGTGAATTTATGGTGAATGCAGCAAAAGAATCGACAAAAGATGTTGATCTTGTTTTATTTTTGACTAATCCATGTGATGAAATAGGCAGAGGAGATAAATTCATTTTAGAAACATTAAAAAATAAAAAATGTCCTGTATTTCTTGTATTAAATAAGGTTGATGAAAATACACAAGATAGAGTTGCAAAGACCTTGGAAATGTTTTCTAAGGAATTTGAATTTAATGAAATAATACCTATATCAGCTATAAAGGGAAAAAATGTGGATACTCTACTTGAACTAATGAAAAAGGCTATACCTGAAGGTCCTAAATACTATCCTGATGATATGATAACAGATGTTCAGGAAAAATTTGTTGTTTCAGAAATAGTAAGAGAAAAAGCATTAAGAATATTAAGAGATGAAGTTCCACATGGAATTGCAGTGGATATACTTCAAATGAAGCAAAATGAAAGAGGAACTTATCATATTGAAGTGGATTTAATATGTGAGAAGGATTCTCATAAAGGTATAATCATTGGAAAAAATGGTCAGACCCTTAAGAAAATTGGAGAAACTTCAAGATATGAAATAGAAAAATTTCTAAGAGCAAAAGTAAATATAAAAATTTGGGTTAAGGTTAGAAAAGAATGGCGTGATAATCAGAATCTGCTAAAAGAACTTGGATATAAGAAAAACAAATAGGGGATGATTAATCTGTCAGTTTTTGAAACCAAGGCAGTTATAATAAAAACCCAAGATTATAGAGAGAATGATAAGCTGGTTTGGCTTTATACTGAAAATCTCGGGAAAATAACAGCTATAGTAAGGGGAGCTAAAAAAAGCAAGAGTAGATTTTTTTCAATCACTCTTCCTCTATGCTATGGTGAATATATGGTGTATAAAGGAAAAAATTTATATACTCTTCAAGAAGGCAAGATGATAAATTCATTTCAAAGTCTTTTGAACAATTTGAATAAGCTTACTTATTCATCGTATCTTTGTGAGCTTATTGATATTGCTTGTGAAGAAAATGAAGCAAATAAAAGCCTTTTCAGAGATCTGGTGACAACATTATATTTATTAAATACAGATGCACTGGAGTATGAACTTTTAATAAGGCATTTTGAATTAAAATTATTAAAAGCTACAGGGTATAATTTAACATTAGACAGCTGCTGTATATGCGGGAAAAAAATAGGCGTTTCAAACTATATAAGTCTATCATCTTTTGGTGGAGTGTGCGAAGAATGTCCTAAAGAGCATGGAATTTATGTATCAAAGGGAACTTATAATGCACTGCGATATTTGATGATAACAAATGTAGATAAGTTATATAGATTGAATTTAAATAGTGAAATAAAAAAAGAAATAGAGAAAGTAACAACATTTTTTATTTCAAATAATTACACTAAAAAACCTAAGAGTTTAGAAATGTTAAAATTTATTAAGGAGTGATTATTTATGGAAAATATAACATTAGAACAAGTTGATAAAGTTCGTGAAAGATGCAATGTTTCTTATGCAGAGGCAAAAGAGGCTCTTGAATATTCAGAAGGAAACATATTAGATGCAATAATATATTTAGAGAAAAAACAAAATGATGCTGCTGAAGAAGAAAGTGATTTTAAAAAGGAATATTCAAATTGTGACTGCAATGGATTTAATTCTATGTCAATTGAAGAAATTAAAAATCTTATAAAAAATCTTATTGAAAAAGGAAATGTAACTAGAATAAAGATAAAGAAAAATGATGAAGAACTGCTAGATATACCAGTAAATGCAGGAATAGCAGCAAGTGTAATAGGAATAATAATTCCACCAATATTAGCTGCTACACTTATTGCAGCAATAGCAACTCAAATTACAATTGAAATAACAAGAGAAGATGGTTCTGTTGAAGTTGTTAATCAGTATGTCACTAAAATGGCTAATGATGTAAAGGAAAAAGCCTCTGATTTTGCTGATATAGTTAAAAATAAAGTAAATGAAGTAAAGAATGATGTAAAGTCATCAAAAGATACAGATTCAGCTGAAAGCAGTAAATTTGATGCAGGGGAAACAGTATACAGTTATACAGTAAATTTTGATGAAGACAAAAATGACTGTAAAGAAGAAATTAAAGAAGAGAAAATTGATGAAGATTCTAAAGAAAATTAAATTTGATTTGGATAGAAATAGATAATATAGAAAAGATAAAAACATTATACAGGAAATATTTGATAAATTTGTTGGAGTTTTCTGAAAATTCACTCTAGTAAAAGAAAAAATACGTGTTATAATAAAAGTGTGATATTAATGAATATTATTCAAATATTTCTTGTATTTATAGAAAGAGGGATAAATTTGAAATTATCACCTAGACAGGAAGAGATAATAAATTTAGTAAAAGAAAATCAGCCAATAACTAGTGAAGCACTGGCTGAAAGGTTAGGGGTTACAAGAGCAGCATTAAGAGCTGATTTAGCTGTACTTACAATGATAGGTACTTTAGATGCTAGACCTAAGGTGGGTTATGTATATCAAGGCAAGTCATCAAGTGGACTTGTTTATCAACATATAAGTAAAATAAAGGTATCAGAAATAATGTCAAAACCAACTACAGTTAGCGAGGATACAATGGTATATGATGCAATCGTATACTTGTTCTTAAATGATGTAGGTACATTGTTTATAGAAAATAATGGAGTGTTAACTGGTGCTGTTTCTAGGAAAGATTTTCTTAAAATATCCATAGGAGGAACTGATATACATAAGGTTCCAGTAGGTGTAATAATGACTAGAATGCCCAATATAATATGTGCAAATAAAAATGATAATGCATATGATCTTGCTAAAAAGATTATAGAGCATGAAATTGATAGTATACCAATTGTTGAGAAAATAGAAAATAATGAAGGAAAAGAACATTTTAAAATAATTGGTAAGGTTTCTAAGACTAATATTACAAAATTATTTGTTAAACTTGGAAGCAGTGGAGAATAAAAATTAAGAATCTGGGAATTATTTAATAGGGTAACTACAAATTTTATAATTATATATAAGATTTGTTAGTATATATATTATTGAGAAATTTATAGGAAAAGAGGGAGTATTGATATGACAAAGAAATACGTTTATCTTTTTAGTGAAGGTAATGCTTCAATGAGAAATTTGCTTGGAGGGAAGGGTGCAAATCTTGCTGAAATGACTAATATAGGCATTCCAGTTCCAAGTGGATTTACTGTTTCAACAGAAGCATGTACAAAATATCATGAAGATGGTCAAGAAATTTCATCTGATATTCTAGATGAAGTATATGCAAGTTTGACTAAGCTTGAAGAAATTACAGGTAAAAAATTCGGAGATAATACAAATCCTCTATTAGTTTCAGTAAGATCTGGTGCAAGAGTATCAATGCCTGGTATGATGGACACTATATTAAATTTAGGATTAAACGATATAGCTGTTGAAGCTATGGCTAGTTTAACTAACAATCCTAGATTTGCATATGATTCATATAGAAGATTTATTCAAATGTTCTCTGATGTAGTTATGGGTATAGAAAAGAGACTGTTTGAAAACAAAATTGATGAAATGAAAGAGAAAAATGGAGTAGAATTTGATACTCAGTTGACAGCTGATGACTTAAAAGAATTAGTTGTTCAATTTAAAGAAATTTATAAAAAGGAAAAGGGCGAAGATTTTCCACAGGATCCTAAAATTCAATTGGTTGAATCAATAAAAGCCGTATTCAGATCATGGGAAAATCCAAGAGCAATTGTATATAGAAGATTGAATGATATACCAGGAGAATGGGGAACAGCAGTAAATGTTCAACAGATGGTATTTGGTAATAAAGGAGAAACTTCTGGAACAGGTGTTATCTTTTCTAGAAATCCTGCAACTGGAGAAAAGGGTATTTTTGGTGAATACTTAATGAATGCTCAAGGTGAAGATGTTGTTGCAGGTATAAGAACACCACAGCCAATAGGAAAATTAGAAGAACAAAATCCTGAAATATATAAAGAATTAATTGGAATAATTAATACATTAGAAAATCATTATAAAGATATGCAGGATATGGAAATAACAATAGAAGAAGGAAAATTATATTTCTTACAGACTAGAAATGGAAAGAGAACAGCTCAAGCTGCATTAAAGATTGCTGTTGATTTAGTTGATGAAGGAATGTTGACTAAAGAAGAGGCAATATTAAAGGTAGAACCAAAACAATTGGACACATTATTACATCCAGCATTCTATACAGAAGATTTAAAGAATGCATCTCCAATTGCAAAAGGTTTGCCAGCATCTCCTGGAGCAGCATGTGGTAAAATTGCATTTACTGCAGATGAAGCTAAAGAAAGAGCTGCTCTTGGTGAAGATGTAGTTTTAGTAAGACTTGAAACTTCACCTGAAGATATTGAAGGTATGATAGCTGCTAAGGGTATATTAACTGTAAGAGGAGGAATGACTTCTCATGCAGCTGTTGTAGCAAGAGGTATGGGAGCTTGTTGTGTAGCAGGATGTGGAGCTTTAAAAGTAGATGAAAAGAAAAAGACTGTTGAAGTTGATGGAAAAGTTTATACAGACAATGATTATATTTCATTAGATGGTACTACTGGTAATGTATATGGAGAAAAAATAAAGACTGTATCTCCAGAAATTACAGGTCACTTTGCAACATTTATGGCATGGGCTGATGAGATAAGAAAGTTACAGGTTAGAACTAATGCAGATACTCCAAGAGATGCTAAACAAGCAGTTGAATTTGGAGCTGAAGGTGTTGGTTTATGTAGAACTGAGCATATGTTCTTTGCTGAAGATAGAATTATGGCTGTAAGACAAATGATTACTGCTAAAGATGTAGAACAAAGAAAAACTGCTTTAGCTAAGATATTACCAATGCAGAAATCAGATTTTAAAGGAATCTATGAAGCACTTGAGGGTAAACCTGTAACAATTAGATTGTTAGATCCACCATTACATGAATTTTTACCAAGTGCTGATGAAGATATTGAAGCATTAGCTAAAGAAATGGGAATAACTTTTGAAGAATTAAAAGCTACTGTAGCTGAATTGCATGAATTTAATCCTATGATGGGTCATAGAGGATGCCGTCTTGCAGTAACTTATCCAGAAATTGCAGAAATGCAGGCTAGAGCTATAATTGAAGCAGCAATTGAAGTTAATAAAGAAAAAGGATACAATATAATACCTGAAATTATGGTTCCATTAGTTGGTGAAATAAAGGAATTAAAATATGTTAAAGATGTTATAGTTAAGACTGCAGATGCTGTTATTGCTGAAAAAAATGCAGATTTAAAATATAAAATTGGTACTATGATAGAAATACCAAGAGCAGCTTTAACAGCTGATGAAATAGCAAAAGAAGCTGAATTCTTCTCATTTGGTACAAATGATTTAACTCAAATGACATTTGGATTCTCAAGAGATGATGCAGCTAAGTTCTTAAGTTCATACTATGATAGAAAGATTTATGAACAAGA
>NZ_CAKVKB010000015.1 GCF_934754915.1 uncultured Clostridium sp. | reverse complement strand
GTATGAAAGGGTGAACATTAATGATAAACATAACTATCATTTATGATGATTCAACAAAAAATAATAAGCATCTTTACACTGATTTTTTATTAAGTAATTTGAAAAATCAGTATGATTTAAACTTAATGAAGTATTATCTTCCTGATAATTTAAATAGTCCTAACGACCATTTTTATAATTATTACTATATGATAAATCAAGATGCATTTTTCTATAATTTCCAATTCAAAGAACTCAAAAACTCAATAGCCAATTCTGATATTATAATATTTTCATGCTCAGATTTAAATAGACATATTCTTCCTAAAAAATTAAAAATTTTGTTAAACTCTCTATCATATTTCTGGATGCCTCATAAAAATACTGTATTTATGAAAAATAAAATCGGCATCATCATTTCCAACGACTCTATTCCTCTAATTATTTCGGCATCCAAATCCATAAAAAAGCATCTAAAATTTTGGGGAATCAAATACATATTTAACGTTACTTCTAAAAATCAAAAATGCGGGCAGTTTTCATCAGAAAATTATTTAAGTTCTATGTTTCTAGCAACTAAAATTTGCAATATAATCTCTTCTAATAATTTATTTTCACATTTAAATTCAGAAAAAGTCATAAGATTTCCACTAAAAATTTTAAAGCAAAATATAATACCTATTAAACATAAAACAGATTCACCTAAAGAACCTGTAAAACTTGAAACTTTCTCACAAAAAAAGTGCCGTAAGTCATTTTAAACTTACAGCACTTTTCTTAAACTTCTAATTAAATTTAAATTACTTTTCTATATGAAGTTTTGATTTTAAATATTCAAAATCTGAAATAGTATCTATTTCAAAAATATCATTACTTTCTATTTTTCTTATATATACATTCGTATCCTTATAATTTTCTAATGCAATATTATCCCAGTATATATCAAATCTCTTATCTTCTTCAACTGCTTTTCTTACTTTTTCAGCTATAAGAACTCCATCCTTCTCAGTCCAGTAAGATGCTCCTGACATAATATAGTTTGGCTTTGAATTTTCATCAGCAATTTCTACATCATAAATTCTGCCATCATCATCATATTTAAAAATCCATTCATTAGCTATTCTTTCTTTGCATGCTGAATAATATTCTGATGTTTCAGGCTGTGACTTAGGAAGAAAATTCCTTGTAAGATAATTATCCGCATCAATTACAAAAGTATCCTTAAGATAATCTCTTGCAACATACATGCTATATATATTGTTGTACACATCAAATTTTTCATTAAACAATTTGATAAGATTATATTTCTTAACTATATCATCAAATTTTTCATGAAGATATCCAGTTACAACTACAATCTCTTCTACTCCTATTTCTCTAAGGTTAATTATCTGCCTTTCAAGAAGTGACATTCCATTAACTTCAAGTAACGATTTAGGTGTGTTTTCTGTTAGCGGTCTGAGCCTTGTTCCCAGCCCTGCTGCCATTAATATTGCTCTCATCTTTTCAACTCCACTCTTTCCTCTATAGTCTCTTCAAATATTCCTTAGCTCTATTGTATCTATCTATTCCATAAGTTCCAAAATCATCGCCTTCTGCTTCTTTAATCAATGTCCATACTGCCCATAAGAAATCCTGGCATATCTGATGAATCAGCAATCTTCTTCTAGCATTTTCATCTGCTTCTTTTCCATTGAAATACAATCTAAACATTAATTCAATATCATCTTCTGAAAATTCATTTTCCAGTGAAAGTGCTGCTAAATCCCACATATCATCATTAACTCCACTGTATTCCCAATCTATTAGATATATTCTTCCATTGACATCCTTAACAAGATTTTCAGATACAAGATCATTATGAGATGGAACATAAACTCTTTTGCATTTTTTAAGTTCTTCTTCTAATGCCATTACCTTTTCTCTTACTTCATCGTAATCATCAAAGAACTGTCCTTCATCACCTCTTAATATATCTTCATATTTTTCAAGTTCCCTGAACATATTAAATTCATTATCCATTTTAAAATCTTCTGATTCATGAAGATCTCTTAAAATTTTTGTTACCTGTTTTAAATTTTCTTCCTTCTTTACGCTTCTATGAGTTAAAGTTTCAGCGTTTTCTATAAATTTAGATATTTTCACACCAGTTTCAAGATTGAAATATGGTACTTCTACATTAAATCCTTTTTCTGATGCTATTGCTGAGTTAAACATTTCAGTATTTCTATTTATCATCTGCTCTGTTCCTATACCCGCAACTCTAAGTATATATCTTGTTCCTTTTACACATATTCTATAGTTCTTGTTAGTCATACCACCTGCTGAAACTACTTCTGTTATATCTTCTGATTTAACTTTAAAAGCCTTGCACACTATTGATTTTATAGAATTTATCTCATAGCTTAATTCTCTTCTTCTTATTGTTGGATATAGATAATTTTTTATCTTTTCATATTCCTTTTCAGTATCTGCATCTCCCCATGCCAAATCATCTATTTTTACAAATCCTATGTTATAATCCCTTGCAACATCCAAAATTACATATTCATAATTTAAATATGGATTTACATTGTCTTTAAATTCTTCAAGCATCATTTCATAAAGTTTATATGAAATCTTTGTAAGTCCAATCATCTCTCCATCTATTTTGTTAAACTGATGTATGTCTTTTGACATTTTATATAAATGATTATCTCTTATTTCAACAAATGCTTCATCTCCTGAACCACTTTCATTTGTAAACAATATACAGTCTCTGTTTGGACTTTCAACAAGTTCCTTTATTGCTCTTTTTTCAAAAATAAGATCATTTTCAATTAGCAAAAAATCATCATCAATATATTTTTTTGCTAATGATAATGAATGCATAGTACCTGTCCACTTATATATATCACTCTTTACAATCTTTATATTTTTCACATTTTTGAAGTACTCTTCAAACATTTCACTCTTATATCCTGTAACAAGAACCACTTTATTAATTCCATTTTCTTTTAATATATTTAAAGTTCTGTCTATAAGTTTAAAGTCTTCAATTTCAAGAAGCCCAACTGGTTTTCCAAAGCTTTCAGCTTTACCTGCTGCCAATATTACAGCTTGTTTAACTACTTTCTTTTCTTCTTCATGAAGTTTTAGTCTTGTATTTTTTGCATTTAATATATTTTCCTCCAGGAATTTCATTCCTTTATCAGTAACTTTATATAAAACTCCCCTATTGTTATCTATTCTGTCTATAAACTCTTCTTCTGTAAATTCTTTCAATACTGAATTTACTTTTCCAAGAGACATGTTTGCTCTTTTAGCTAACTCTCTCTGGTTTATATTAAAATTTTCATTTAATATTTTTAGTATCTCCAATCTATCTTCCAACATTTAAATCTCTCCCTTAAATTGCCCATTAATAATTACTTTTTATCTTTAAATATTATGTTCGTTTTTTGAACTATAATCATTATATTATTATTTATTTCAAAAGTCAATTATTCAAATAAAAAACACATCTTCAGCATAAAAGAAACAAGCATACAGCTCTACCCCTAAAGCTGTATGCCTGTTTTAATTTTTTATATACACTAAATATAATGCTTGAAATACTAATTTTTAATCTCTCTCTTCTTCTCTTTATTTCATTTTACCACAGTTGAACCCATAAAACGTTTCTATATACCTTTACCATAATCTCATATACACCTTTAATTACTGTCCCAATATATCTTTTCTCACAATATACCCATCAGCAGATTCTCTCAATGCATCTTCTTTATATATATTGGTATCAGCTATTAAATAAACTTCAACATTTAGTGTATTTTTTCGTAACACTTTTAAAAATTCAAAACCATTTACAGGTTTTAAATCAACATCTACATAAACCCTATCTACTTTATTATTGCAGATATATTTTGCAGCCATAAATGGATCAGTAAACACTAAGATTTCTGCTTCAATATGTTTATTCTTAATAAATTGCTTTTCAATCTTCAGCTGATCTACATCATTATTAACAATCACAACATATTTCACATGTATCTTCCTTCCTCCATTAACTGTTACTTCGTATATTATTATAACTAAACAAGTGCAAGTATAGTGCAAGTAAAATAGGTAAAATATGAACTATTTTGTTAACTAGCTGTAAACATTTTGTTAATAAAAAAATCTTTACTTATAAATTTATTAATAAGTAAAGATTTCATGCTTTATTGTCAATTGCAACACAACATATATTGCAATATTAAAATTACATCTAAAATTTATCTACCTCACACAAAAATACCAAAGAAATCTTGAAAAGATTTCATCCTTCATTGTCAATTGTCAATTAAAATATATTTCTACATTGATGCATGTGTAAATTCTGCCCAACTGTACTGTGACATATATTCACCATTATACGCATTAATGGCATTTACATCTCCTTCTACCCATCTATAATAGTCACAATCTATATATTCAATTGCAATTCCTAAAACTCCACGCTTTTTTCTTATAACTTCTTCACATCCTGCCTTTTTAAAAGTAGACCGCAAATCACTTACAAGATTTCTTAGCTGACTGGATATTGACAGACTCTTTTCACTCTCTTCCCACAATATTCCTATCAGTTCTCCATTACTGCAGTATGCTCCTCTTCTATCTACAAGATATGCAAACAATTCTTTTGTCTTTGAATATTTAAATTCACAAGGTTTGTTATTTATGTACACTTCAAAATTACCAAAACATTGTATATGTATTAATTTATCATCTATATTCTTAACTGGTTTTCTCAAATCATGAAGTTCATTTCTTATTTCTTCTTCTATAGGAGGCTTCATAAGATATCCTGATGCATGAATCTTCATAGCTTCCATAACATATTCTGAATATGCTGTCATAAATATAATATTGATTTGAGGCTGTATCAATTTAAGTTTCTTTCCTAGTGTAATACCATCTATTTCACGCATATTTATGTCAAGAAAAGCTACATCAATCATATTTTCTTTTGCATAATCGAGAGCTTCTAGTCCATTTGTGAATCCCTTAACTTTTTTTATTTCTTCCATATTATCTAACTGTATTACAAAATCATCTAGTAAAAGCCTTTCATCATCAACTGCTATTACATTCATAACTTACTCCCTTCCAAAGTAAATGCTTCTATTTTTTATTTTTGCTTTATATTTTCTGAAACAATTTCAATTTCATTTTCATCTTTTTCTATTTCTATTGTTACTTTTGTTCCAAATCCAATTCTGCTTTTAATATCAATAGTTCCATTGCACATTTCTTTAAGCCTTTGCTTTGTATTTTCAATTCCAATGTGCAATCTTTTATTATCATTCACTTTTTTATTAATATCAAACCCAACTCCATCATCTAATACCTGTATTACATACTCATAGTCTGTTTCATATGTTTTTATAGTGACAGTTCCTCCTTCAGCTTTTTTACATATTCCATGCTTTACTGAATTTTCCACAATTGTCTGAAGTAATAAAGGTGGACAGGAAAAATCTTCAACCTCAATTTCATACTCAATATCCAATAAATCTCCAAACCTTAATTTTTCTATATAAAGATAACATTTTACATGTTCCAGTTCTTTATAAAAGGGAATACATCTGCTTTCACTTATTGCATTCATATTTGAACGAAGATATTTAGAAAAATAATCAATTGCTGTTCTTGCAGTTCCAATATCTTTAAGGCATAATGCTTTTATTGTTCCTAAAGTGTTATACAGAAAATGTGGTTTTATCTGACTGAGCATAATTTCAATTTTATTCTGTATCATTCTTTTTTCCAGTTCTTCTGCCCTTGATGCTTGTACTATATTTTCTTTTGTATATTTCATTAATACAGCAAATTGTGCAATTGCAAATAAAGATATTCCTATTTGAAATACATATACCCAGAAAACATGAGTTATGTAATAATGATATATTTCTATTCCAGTAAAAATAGTTATCATAATGCCAGAATATAAAACATGTTTTGTTCTTCTTTCATTATAAACTATATATTCATTAATCATAAGAAAAACTTCAACCACTAAAATAATTACTGCTATTATTGCCTGATTTGCAATCTGTACCTCATTTACCATTCCAAATACTCTAAATATAAAATAAAAACATATTATACCTGTCCATATTAACACAAGGTATTTTACAATATTTTTATATTTAGGATATTTTATATACGTACTTAAATACATAATTAGAAATTCACAAATAAACAGCTGAGATATGAAATCAATAATATTCACTATGGCTATATCATTGAATATCAGTGTAATATAATCATAATCCATAAATGTACATATTCCACCTGAAATGAATAATAGTGCACATGAAATATATCCTTTCAATGCAGGCACATTTAAAAACCAAAGCGCTGCTACAACAAAGAGAAGTGAAATCCCCATTCCAAAAGTAAAAAAACATATAATTATGTTAGGCAATTTCTCTTTAATATATTTATGCATTAAAGCATACCTTCCACCATGACTCAATTTATCCAAAAAGGCTCCAAAAGCCCTATTGTAGCTTTTATCATTATCAGTCTCTAACAGTATTGTTATTTCATCTTCTGTTGTTATTTCATCAGTATTCGCAAATCCCCAAAATATATTGTTTCTATCATTGCTTGAATAAATATTCTTATCATTTACAAAAACTTCTGCCTTAATTTTATCCATATAAAAAAATATTTCATCTTTCTGTGGAATATTTTCTTTTACTTTTCCCTTTATAATAAGCTGAAATCCATCTATAATTATATCATCATAATCCTCAAATTTTACCCATTTATCTGTATTTTTTTGTTTATATACCCCCTGAATCTGTAGTGGTTTTACATATAAATCTTCTTCATTTGAAATACCTGTTGATTTATTAGAGTAATATATAAAACTTAAAAATACCACAGTTGATATAAATAATGTAATATAAATACAACTAATAAAACTTATTTTTTTCTGTTTTATCATAAATATCTTATCTCCTGATTTTATGTCACTTCCATAAATGCACTCTAGTTAATTGAAATATATAGCAAAACAAACATACAGTTATTAAAGGAAAATAACTGTATGTTTGTTTTAATTTAAACTATAACTATTAATATATTCTTCCGTCACTTGCAAATCTATACATCTTATCATCTACAAACATAGTCTGATTAGTTATCATTTCACCATTTTCAGTGAAGTAATACCAATTCGGTTTAATCCATAGCCATCCAGTATGCATTACACCATTAGTTCCCAAGTAATACCAGCTTCCATTTAAATTTATAAATCCAGTTTTCATTTCACCAGTTTTATCATCTAAATAATATTTTTGTCCTGTTTCAGCATCGATTTTCCATCCAGTTGCTCTGTATCCTGCTTCATTTATATAGTACCACTTATGTCCTGTTTCAATCCATCTGTCCTTAACTTGACGTCCTCTTTTATCAAAATATGCAACCCTGTTGTTTACTACTCCCCATTCATCATACTTAGTTGTATCAACCCAGCATCTGTTGTCATAATCATAGAAAACATCATCTGTTATTCCCTGACTGCTGTCATCTTCTTCGTCAAAGCTGCTTGTTCTCTTAATTCTCAATGTATAAGTAGATGTGTTATTTCCATCTTCTGATTCAACTTGAATGTCAACTTCAACAGTCTGTTTTCCAGCAAGGCTTACATTTACAGGAGTTCCTTTGAACTTTTGTCCATCTACAGTAACTTTTGCTTTAGCATCTTCAGGTACTGGAGTTATTGAAACCTTATTTGTACTTTGGTCTACATTTACTTTGACAGTATATTCATCTGGATCAAAATCAAATTCTCCAGAACTTAATATTAAATTCTTAAGTTTTGAACTTTGTCCTTTTTTGCTGTTTATAATACTTAATGTATATATTTTTGTTGTTTTTCCATCTTGAGCAGTAACTGTTATTTCCAAGTCTGTTATTCCTGATGAATTAAGCATAAGTTCTGTTTCTTCACCTGGAGCTATGTCATATACCAAATCAGTACCACTTACTGCTGCTGATATTGATTTTACATTTTCATCTTCTGGTTCAATAGTTATAACGGCACTTTCTTGATCTTTTGGTACAGTTACTCTGTAGTTATATGAATCACTACTGAATCCTTTTCCATCAGTATCAAGGTTTTCTAATGTCTGGCCTTTAACTTTAATATTACTTAAATTTGCATTATCTGATTTTCCATTAGTATTATCTGTTGATTTTATATTTTCTCTTAAGAAGAATATATAACTTCCTCCTAATGGATAGCTTCCAATTAATTTTCCAGTATTTTCATCAACTTCATCGTAATAAGCTTGTACTTTTATTCTCTTTACATTATTTAGGTTAATATAAAGATCTGTACTTCTTTCACTGTTTTCAACAAAAACATTATTTACAGAATCTTCAGCTTCAGTAAAGTTACTGCCATCTGCATCTGATGATACCCATGCTTTGAAATATTCATTACTGTTTGTTCTTCCATCACTGTCAAGACTTATTTTTACTTCATTTTCATCCTTTGTATATAAATCAAATGTAGATCTGTTATATGAAAGACCTTCTTTAAAAGTTATTGCTTTTTCTTTTGCTTCGTCTTTCTTTTTGGCTACACCTTCTCTTGTTAAGAAAGTTTCTGCATTATTATCATCAAATATAAAGTTTACATTAAAAGAAGTTTCTGCATCTTCTCTTTCTACAACTGTTAATTTATATTTAGCTAAAAGCTTGTCACTACTACTGTCATATACTTGAAGTTCAAGCTCATTTTGCTCTCCAAGTTTAAAATCAATATAAGCTTTTCCATTGATTAGTTCATATGCTTTTATTGATTTTTTAACACCATTCTGAACATAGTTATTCCATAATATATATTTTGTAGAACTTGAATTTCTCACTAATAATGGTTCCAAGTTTATCATTCTTGCTTTAGGATCAATTATAATTGTTCCTGTATATTCAGTATAAGTACCACCTTCACCATCATCTACTTCTGTCTGTGTAAATCTTTTTCCTATATAAGCTTTAACGCTTGAATCATCAGAATAATCTGCTTTATTTATTCCAGCTGACTGAATACTATAATCATTTTCCCTATTTTTCTTGCTGTATCTCAATTCAGCAGAATACAATTTAGCAAGACTAGTATCGTCAGGAGAAGTTCCGTTTATCTTTATAACTACAAACTGATCCATGCTGCTCATGTTTCCAAGGTATCCTCTTATTGTATCATCTGTAGTATTCTTAGCATTTCCTTTAACACCATTTACATAAACTATAGTGTTTCCTGTATTAAGAGTAACACCTTTAAACTTCATGTTATAATACAATGCACTTAATGAATCAGGTACTCCCCAGGTATATCTCAATTTTACCTTTTCATCTGATTCTGCCTTGGCTGTATATAAAAATGGAGCTTTATTATTTTCCTTAGTAGTATCGGCATCTAAAATATCATTTAATTCGTCTTCTTTTGCATTTCCAGTTCCTATATACTGGTCAAATACAAGTTCGACATTATCACCAACGAAGTCTGTACCATTATTGATGATTATATTTTTTTCATTTGCAGCTATATATTTCTCTGTAAGTTCTTCATCAGCACCAACACGTTGAATAGTCTTTGTTTTTCCGTCTTCACTTACTGTCACCTTATATGTTGTCTTTATTACAGTTCCTTCAATACGATATTGAACCTTGTCTACACCATAAGGAGTCTGTACTATTCTCTGTCCTTTTCTTCCTTGTATAACACCAGCAGGTATGTCTACAATTGGATCCTGAATTCCTGTAAGTTCCTGCAATGCAGCAATACCTGTTCCATTAGTCAAATCAATATTATTAAGTCCTGTTATGATTAAATCAGTATCTGCTATAGAATAAAAATAACCTTCAGTACTTTCAGTAGCATTTTTTTTGATGTCTTCTAATTTTTTTTCTATATCTTCATTATACTGTTTTATAGATATGTCAAAAGTATCTGAACCTTGACTACTATCAAAATAAGGATAAGACGTCAAATCATCTATACCTTCTGGTAAAAACTTTCCTTCAGAACTTACCTGCACTTGCAAATATTCATCTGGAATATTAAAATTCATTGCTGTTGCCGCATTTGCAGGCTTTTCACTTATCTTCATCTGTATGGGGATAAATGACATCACACTGAAAAATGCAACAAGCAATGCAACAAATTTTTTTCCTATTTTGTTCATTCTTCTTTCCCTCCTGATTTAAAGTTTCAAAAATATACTTTTTAAATTATTATCGAATTATTCCTGATTTTCTTAACTGATGATTTTTCATATTAATAAAAATATCAAAAGCAAAACAATATATGGTGCATCAAATCAAACATACACACTGTACATTGGTTTAGATTATATAAATTTATAATTATGAAATATCTACAATTACTTCCAATATATAATACAATAAAAATTTTCAATAATGGACCTTTATAGATATGCTCTAATATTAAAACTAATAATAATTAAAGAAATTTTATAAAATTTAAGATTTTGCCTTAAATGAAGTTTTACATTTAGGACATGTTATTGTTATTTTTCCTTTTCCTCTTGGAACTCTAAGTTCCTGTTTACAGTTAGGGCATTTAAAATATTTATGAGTTTTTGAATCCTGAATTCTGCTTTTATGTTTTCTTAATTTTGAAAGGAAAGAATTTTTAAAACTTAAATACTTGTAATATTCCTGTTGTCTTTTGAATATATTCCTTGAAAAAGTCCTGTATATATATAACACCATAGGAATATATGCAATTGTAGATATTAATTTCAACTTTCCTGGAAGCATTCCTAAGAGTATCATTAAAACAAGTGATAATCCAAGTAATGCTGTTGAAAACTCATCAATTCCATATCTTCCGTACATAAATTTTCTAAACCAATTCATAATAAAATCCTCCTTCGTCCACTGTCAATTATAATTGTTATTAAGATTATACTTCAACATTCTTAATTCTAATATACATTTTCATTAAGAATAATTTAAAATATTGCAATATATTAAAAAGTGCTAGATTAACTCCAGCACTTTTTAAATTTAATAAATTCTATTTTATTGAATTTGCAATTGTTTCTGCTATAGCTGAAGCTGCACTATCCTGTTGTGACCAGCTTGCACATTTTGCTGCTTCATCTGGATTTGATACAAATCCTAATTCCACTAAAACAGATGGCATTTTTGTATTTCTACATACATATAAATTGCTTTCTTTAGCTCCTCTGTTGTACTGTCCAGTTTTAGCAGCAATAGCATTGTTTATCTTTGCTGCCATGTTCTTGCTTGTTGAAATTTTGCTAGCATTATATGAACCACCAAAACTTGAATCCTGAGACCTATCACTATAGTAAGTCTCAACACCATATGCTGAAGCTGAACCTGCTGAATTATGATGTAAACTTACAAAAAAATCAGCATTTAAGCTATTTGCAAGATTTACCCTGTTTGCAAGGCTTTGAGATACAGCCAGTGTTTCTCTGTCAGATTCATTTCTTGTCATAACAACATTATAGCCATATGCTTCTAATTTAGATTTAAGTTTTACTGCAACCTGCATGTTTAAATCTCTTTCACTGTAAGTAACTCCATTATGATAGCCATATGCTCCATCATCTCCGCCAAAATTATGACCTGGATCTATAACTATAAGCTTTGAACTTCCACCACTTACTCTTTCCCCTCTTTTGCCATCAGGTCCGACTTTCCATCCATCTACTGTTGTATTTCTAGCCATGCTTCCTGATCCTGGTGTAAAGTAATAATAGCTGCCGCTATCCTGTACCCAGCCTTCTGCCATATCTCCATTATTTTTATCCATATAGTACTGCTCACCTTTAACTGCAAGCCATCCTTTAGCCATTATTCCATTAGAGAATAAATAGTACCACTGTCCATTGGGTCTGATCCATCCTGTAAGCATTGCTCCATCACTGTTGAAATAATACCATTCACCACTTATCTGGAACCATCCTGTTCTCATTGCACCACTTACATCAAAGAAATATGTCTTTCCATCAATAGAATTGAAACCTGTAACCATAGAGCCTCCGCCCTGAAGATAGTACCATTTTGCACCATCTTTAAGCCATCCAGTTTTCATTGCGCCACTTGGCTGTAAATAGTACCACCCATATCCTGAATAGAACCATCCTGTTGCCATCATTCCATTACTGTATAGATAGTACCAGTCTTTGTCAGGCTTAATCCATCCTGTTGCCTTTGTTCCATCTGATCTATAATAGTACCATGATCCACCTTCAAATCTCCATCCAATAGTTGATGAAATATTTACTGGATCATTTGTCATAGCAGCTGGTTTATTCACAGGTGGTGCCTGTGGAGCTACTGTATCCTTTGGTGGTTCAACTTTTATAATTTCATTTGAATCACCAGAATTGTTTCCAGAGTTATCATCTGAATCATCTTTGATTTCTTCAGAACCTATTGATACTCCTGCTGACTTTAGTAAATTTCTGTACAGAGAATTTACTTCTTCTCCATATGTAGTACTTGGAGCCCACTTTCCTCCAAGAGAGTTAACTGTTGGTGCTTTTCCTTTGATTGTAACAAAATGTCTTGGATCATATGTATCCTTCTTAGGATATCCATCTGCACCTGCATAAAGTGCTAAATGATCAAGATGCGCCCGTACACCCTCATCCCATGAATTGAATTTCTGATGAGCATTTTTATCATAATCACCGCCACCACTGCTTGTTTTCATTCCACATGGATTGTGATATGTTTCATCAAGAACTCCTCCAAATTTGCCATATCCAGTTTCCTTAGCTGCCTGTACATATGCAATTGCCGGATTAACACCGCCACATTCTTCTGCATATTCAAAATATAAATCTGCCAGATTTATAAATGTCTCTGTTGCACCTTTAGATTTAGCCCAGCTCTTTGCCTGAGCTGCTGTCACTTCTGTTTCAGATACTATATTTATGTCATTTAACGTATTTGCCATGACCTGTACTGAAGGCAGAAATGAAAAAGCAACAAATAAAGCCATTAGAAATGAAGCTAATCTTTCCCTGATCTTCAAAACAGTTTTCCCCCTATCGATTATAAATATATAAAGTATAATTCTGAAGCATTTTGTATTTTCTGCTTCGTTATACTATACAAGTATAACATCTAATTTGGGGACTTTGTACACTTTTTGACAATATATTTTATATTTTATACTAAGAAATATTTTCCTATTTGTATATTGTATTTATTTTTTACTTTTTTTGTATTTTTTGTGTTTTTATCGCATATGATTCATTAACAATATGAATAACTTTCCAAAAATTAACAGGTCAATTGAAATATTTCAATTGACCTGTTTTTATTTAATAATTTTGAGCAACTACTTCTGCTATTGCCTCTGCAACTTTCTTTTGACTTTCTGGATCTGCACATCTTGCTGCTTCTTCAGCATTAGTGATAAATCCAACTTCAACCAATACTGCTGGCATCTTTGTATTTCTACATACAAATAAATTTTGAGATTTTCCACCTCTGTTTGTAAGGTTAAGCTTATTTGCAATATTATTGTTTATCTGCACTGCAAGATTCTTACTTTTTTCAATTCTCTGTGCATCATATTGCCCACCAAATGAAGCATCCGCAGATACTTCACTATAAAGTGTTTCAATACCTTTTGCTGCTGGACTTGCTGAATTGTGATGTATGCTTATAAATAAATCTGCATTTGCATTATTTGCCTTATTTGCTCTATATGCAAGACTTTCATTTAATTTAGAAAATGATGTTTTTTCTCCAAGATTTCTAGTCATTATTACAGTGTATCCCCTATTTTCTAATTCAGTTTTAAGCTTATCTGCCACTTCCATATTAAGAACTGTTTCACTGTATTTTACACCATTTAATTCACTTGATGCACCAGCATCTGCTCCGTAATCATGACCAGCATCCACATAGATGACTTTTCCATTTCCACTATTTGAATTTGATGGAGTATTTTTATCACTATCACTTGAAGATTGTGAATTACTTGAAGCATCCTTGTTTCTTCTCTTTCCATCATTGCCTATTTTATATCCATCAATAGTAGTATTTGTAAGAAGCTTTCCAGTTGACTCTTCAAGATAATATGTATCGCCATTTGATGTAACCCATCCAGTCTGCATTGCACCACTTGAATTTAATAAATACCATGAGCCATCAACTTTAATCCATCCAGATGCCATAGCTCCATTGTCATAAAGATAATAACGGCTGTTTCCATCATTAATCCATCCTGCTGCCATCTCTCCACTTGGATTAAAGTAATACCAATTGTTATTTATCTTCTTCCAGCCAATTTCCATAATACCGCTGTCATTAAATGAATATATTTTTCCATCTATTGATTTAATTCCAGTGACCATTGTTCCATCGCCTTGAAGATAATACCAAACTTGTCCTTCTTTAAACCATCCAAGTTTTAGTCTTCCGCCTGACTGAAGATAAATCCATTTATTATCTATCTTCTTCCAACCTTCATCTTCAACCATTGCACCAGACTCATTTAGATAATAACTGTTATCTCCATCTTTTTGCAAACCAGTTGTCATTATTCCATCTTTATTGAAGAAATACCACTTTGAATCAATTAATTTCCAGCCTTTTGTCATAGCTCCACTATTGCTGAAATAATACCATGATTCATTTTCTTTGTGCCATCCTGTTACCATTTTTCCATCTTCATTGTCTAAATAATACCAGCTAGAATCTGGTTTTATCCATCCAAAAGCCTTTGTTTCATCTGATTTATAATAATACCAGTTTCCATCAATCTGCTTCCATCCAATTGAAGAAACTATATTAGGTGTATCATCTACAGCTTCAGTATTATTGCCAGAATTTGAACCTCCAGTAATTCCAATTACAGATTCAATATTTAAATCTGCAGGTTTTGTTTCCATTGTACCTGGATTTGGCTCTCCTGATGTATCTTTTTCATCTTCCCATACGTTATTCTTATCTTCCTCATCTGATTCATATCCTACTTTTGCATAATCCATAAGATTCATATAAAGCTTTCCTACTTCTTCACCATATGTAGAACTTGGTGCCCACTTTCCTCCAAGTGAATTTGTAGTTGAAGCTCTCCCCTTTATTGTGACAAAATGTCTAGGGTCATAAGTGTTGCTTTTAGGGTATCCATCTGCACCTGCATAAAGTGCTAAATGGTCCATATGGGCTTGTACACCTTCATCCCATGAATTAAATTTTTGGTGAGCATCCTTGTCATAATCACCACCACCAGCTGAAGTCTTCATCCCACATGGATTCTTATAACTCTCATCCAAAACTCCGCCAAATTTTCCATAACCAGTTTCTTTTGCTGCCTGAACATATGCTATTGCTGGATTCACTCCGCCACACTCATCTGCATATTTCCAATAGAGTTTTGCCAAATCTGCAAATGTATCAGTTGCACCTTTTGATTTTGCCCATTTTCTGGCTTCTGCAGCTGTAACCTCAGTATCTGAAATTATTTTAAAATCTGTTACTGCATATGCATTTATAGCAGTAACCATGCTAAGCATCACCATACATATCAATGTAACAATAGTAATCTTTTTTCTAATCTTCAAAATACTCTGCACCTCCCTATCCCCCATTGTAACAAAAAATACTATTTCATTAAAGGAAAAATTTTATCAATTTACAATAGACAATTGATAATGAATAATTCTTAATTATAATAAACCAGCAATCACAATTTCTTATGACTGCTGGTTTAACTATTATTTATTCACTTCCAAATCAAAATCAAAAATACAACTATAAACTCTTTTCCCTGGAAATAACCTTTTATATAAAACTATTCTATTATGAATTTTGAGACTACACTATTTAAATTTTCAACTACATCATTTAATTCCTTCGCTGCTTCATTTACCTTTCCAACAGAAGTTAATTGTTCATTAACAGTAGCAGACACTTCTTCTGTTGCAGCTGCTGATTCCTCACATATAGCAATTACTCCCTGCATAGAATTAATTGCAGTTTCCTTACATTCTTCAATTTCATCAACATTATGAATAAGATTATCCATCTGAACTGTCATATCTTCAAAAGAAACTTGAAGCTTTTCAAACATCTTTTTAGATTCATCCATAGTAATATTTACTTCTTGTATGTTATTAGTTGACTGGCTCATATTTTCTCTTGTATTTGAGATTTCATCGGTTATTTCATTAATGATGACACTTATTTTTTTAGTTGCTTCTGCTGTCTGTTCAGAAAGTTCTCTTATCTGTTCAGCAACAACTCCAAAGCCTTTTCCAGCTTCTCCTGCTCTTGCTGCTTCTATTGCTGCATTTAAAGCCAAAAGGTTAGTTTCTTCAGAAATACTATCTATTGTTAAAATAATTTCATTTATCAATGTTGATTTTTCTGATAGTAGTTGTACACTTTCACTTGTTTTAAATCCTATATCTGTAGTCAATTTAATCTTGTTTATAAGATCATTAACAGAAACAATTACCTTATCATTTTCATTTCTAGACTTGTCAAAATTCTCTTTAAAAACTTTTATTATAGATATTATCTTTTCAATGTTATTGCTTAATGCTTCTAATTTATCAGCACTAACCTGCGCATCTGATTCTTGTTGCTGTGCTGCTTTTGCTAATTCTGTAACTGACATATCTATTGCTTCTGCAGATTCCTCAAGAAGCTTTGTAGTTGAATTTAATTTGTCTGAATTACCATACACTTCAACTGATGCTGATTTTATCTCTGTCAAAACATCTTTTACAACTTTTCTTAAACTCAAAACTGCTTTTCCTATTATTCCTGTTTCATCTTTATAATCATTAATCTTTGAATACTTTTCATCTTCTCTAAAATCAAGACCAGATGTAACATTTACAAGTTCTGTAATAAATGCAATAGGATTGCTTATTTTCTTACCCAATATGAATGCTAAAACTGATACTATAATACAAACTAAAACTGTCAATACTACAGACGTGAATATGCTTGTATTAATTTCTTTAAATATGTCACTCTCTTGAACTGTTATAACCATAATATTTCCATTTTTTAATTTTGAATATGCAAGAAGATTCTTTTCTCCATTATTATAATATGTTATTCCTTCATCTTTAGATAAAACGTCTATCCCTGGTATAACATCACTAACATTTTCTTCATTAGTATGGTCATTACCAATAAGATAATTACCTTTTTCATTTAATAAGAATGCATGACCATTATCAAATACTGATATATTATGTACAAGATCTACGTAATTATCAAAGAATAAATCTATAGCAATAACTCCTAATAATATATTATTATCGTTGTATATAGGTTTTGTAAAAGAAATCCTAGCAGAATTTGAAAAAACATCTACATGTACATCACTCCATACACCATTTTCAGATTTTAATACATTATAATACCATTCCATATCTGGATTGCCTTCATAAAATTGTTCCTTAACGAATTTATCAACTTTTTTTACATCTTCATTTCTTGCTGCTCTTTCATATATTACTTGATTAGCATTTTGAGTTATCTCAGGATTTATAACCAAAGCGCATCCCATCATATCGCTATCTTCTTCTAAAATTGTTCTTATATATGAATTTAATCCATTAGTATAATTAGCAATATATGTGTCTGATGAATCTAACTGGTTCACATCCAAAGTTGTTTTAAGTAAAGTACCAATATTATCTGTATAATCCTGTGTTTTTATTAATTCTTCATTTATTTTACTAGCATTATCTCTCGAAAGTTCTAACATTATATCTTCTGCCTGACTTTTAAAAGTCTTTTGAGTAATAATTGTAAATGAAGTTGTTATTACTATTGATGTTACTAAACAAAAAAATACGATTGAAGAAATTATTTTAGTAAAAATTTTTTTCATAGTTTGTCTCCCCCTGTAATTTAAACTTATTATAAATCTCAAACAGATTATTTATTACTTTTGCATATATACTTTATGTCAAACATAATAATTTTTACTTGATATATTTTTACAAAAAAACAAATCTTTTTTATGAAATTTCAAATACATAATAAATTTATACTTTTTAAGAAATATATCCCTAATAATTTTAAAAAATCACAGACACATTCTTTTAAAAAAATACATTTTTTTAATAAAGAAAATTTCTTATCATTTCATTTTTATATATAAATAGTTTTCTATAAAAATGCCAAATTTAATAAATTTCAAAATTCTTTAAACTGTCAAATTCTATAGTTTTACATTTAATATAGATATAATTGCTGTTAATGCTTGTACCGTTATCTGTTATTAATGTTTTTGTCAGCTCAGCAATATTTCCCTTAAATTTACTGTCATCAATTTCATAAAGGTTTTCTATATTTTCAGTGCTTAAACCAGCACCTGATAAATCATCTCCAACAATGCTGCTTCCATATGATTCCTTATCTAATTTAAATATGAGTGATATATTATGATATATTAATAGTAGTGTTTAATCTTAATACTAAGTGTATTGTATCTTCTTTTTGTATATTTAATCAGATAAAATTTTCCCTTCCTCAATTCCATATTTAGTAAATTTCCAAATTTAGAATCTATTAAATCGGCATTTTTTTAACAATCTTAATATATATATCATAATTATAAATTTATATAGTTAAAATCAACATACAATATACAAAACTTTCTTTGATATACCATATGTTGATTAATTTTTGAGATCCATACTAATGTGAAAAAACCTCTATTGTGTAGTTTTATTGTTAGAATATATATATTTCAATAATAAAACTATATAATAATTAAAGAAATCTTGAAAAGTTGTCATCCTTCATTATCAGTTGTACATTGTCAATTAAAACAAAGAATCTAATCTTCATTTTTACCAACTGATGACAATACAAGACCACTGTTATGATCTAAAGCCCAGCTTATACCCCAGTCATTCTGGAATATAAGAATATTTCTATCTCTCATATCCTTAACCTTCTTAGTATCTGAAGTTAAGTTTAATGAATCCATATCAATGTTCTGGTCTTCAATCCATCTTACATATCTGTAATCAAGTCTTTCCATTTTTATATCAACATTATATTCACTCTTTAATCTGTATTCTAAAACTTCAAATTGAAGAACACCAACAACACCAACAATGATTTCTTCCATACCAATGTGTATTTCTTTAAATACCTGAATTGCACCTTCTTGTGCAATTTGAGTACAGCCCTTTACAAACTGTTTTCTCTTCATTGTATCTACAGGTCTTACTCTTGCAAAATGTTCAGGAGCAAATGTTGGAATACCCTCAAATTTAAATTTTTTCGATGGTGAGCATAATGTATCTCCTATTGAGAATATACCTGGGTCAAACACACCAATAATATCTCCTGCATAAGCCTCTTCAACAATTTCCCTGTCCTGAGCCATAAACTGCTGTGGCTGAGCAAGCTTTATCTTTTTGCCACCTTGAACATGATAAACATCTTCACCTTTGTTGAATTTACCTGAACAGATTCTCATGAATGCAATTCTGTCTCTGTGGGCTTTGTTCATATTTGCCTGTATTTTAAATACAAAAGCAGAGAATTTATCATCAAATGGATCTATATCTCCAATTGTAGAATGTCTTGCAAGTGGAGCTGTTGTCATTTCTAAGAAATGTTCAAGGAATGGTTCAACACCAAAGTTAGTTAAAGCTGAACCAAAAAATACTGGTGTAAGTTCACCATTTCTTACAGCTTCCAAATCAAGTTCATCACCAGCAATATCAAGAAGTTCAATATCTTCCATCAATTTTTCATGAAGGGCATCTCCTAAAATTTCTCTGAATTTTGGATCATCTGGAGTACCTTCAATGGCTTCAACTTCGTTCTGTCCATGATTTCCGCCATTAAATGCTATAATTCTGTTATTATCTCTTTCATAAACACCTTTAAAGTCCTTACCTGAACCTATAGGCCAGTTCATTGGATAAGTCTTTATTCCAAGTTCATTTTCGATTTCATCAAGAAGTTCAAATGGATCTCTTGCTTCTCTATCCATCTTATTTATAAATGTAAAAATAGGCATTTCTCTAAGAGATGCAACTTGGAACAGCTTTCTTGTCTGGTCTTCTATACCCTTTGCAGCATCTACAACCATAACAGCTGAGTCAGCAGCCATAAGAGTTCTATATGTATCTTCTGAGAAGTCCTGATGTCCAGGAGTATCTAGTATGTTTATGCAGTGATCATTATAATTAAACTGCATAACAGAAGAAGTAACAGAAATACCTCTCTGTTTTTCAATTTCCATCCAGTCAGAAACAGCATGTCTTGATGCCTTTCTAGCTTTAACAGAACCTGCAAGTCTGATTGCTCCTCCATATAAAAGGAATTTCTCTGTTAATGTAGTTTTACCTGCATCGGGATGGGAAATAATTGCAAAGGTTCTTCTTTTCTCAATTTCTTTTATATAATCAGCCAAAGTTACAACCTCCATTATTAACAATTGACAATTGACGATTAACAATTGTCACTGCAAAATCTAAGTTCTTTATATTTTTTAATTTATAGATATAATTGTCACAACATATATCAATTTTAACTAAACTATTATAACATATATATCTTACAATTAACAATGTACAATTAACAATTGTCAATTAAAGATGAAACCCTTGCAAGACTTCTTTGATTGTTATGTACCTTATATTATTCAGGACACATATATATTGCAATATTAAAATAAAATTTAATATCCATCTTATATTACCTATTGTTCTATGTTTTGCATTGGATAAAAAAATAATAATATAAGGGACTGCTACACAATTGTACATGCAATCCCTTATATCACACCTTATATAATGTATCCTGCTGATTTATTACCTGTATCTATAAATTAAATTTTATATCTAATTCTAAATACATATCATACACTATTAACTACACACCATAAATTTTTCTCATATGGTAATTCATTCTTAAATTTAATCAATAAATTCTGCAAACAACACATTGCACATTTGCTCATGTTCAACTTAACTGTCAATCATCCCTTGTCAATTGTAATTATTGTATAATTACCTTCATTTCTTTATAAACTCTAGAACCATCATTTGCAGCTGCTTTTACAATTACAGTTCCAGCCTTAACTGCTGTAAGAGTACCATTTGATGATATTTTAGCTTCACCCTTAGTTCCATTCACACCATTCTTAACACTCCATGTAATTTTAGTATTTGTAGCATTGCTTGGTGATATCTTTCTTGTAAACTGAAGTGTATCTCCAACAGATACTGTAGGTGTACCTGTTCCATCATCATTATTACTGCTGTTTTTGTCAACAACATATTTTATTGTTATGCCTGTTACCTTTATATTTTCTTCTTCTTCTTCTTTTTCTTCTATTTCACTCCATTGAGCATATAAAGTTAAATCGCCTTTTAATTGTATCTTATCTCCAGCATCATAACTTGTGCCATTACCATTTTTCTTAGTATTCCACTCTATAAATTCATATCCATTCTTTTCTGGTTCATACAATACTATATCTGCTGAAGATTTGCTTATATCGCACTCCACTTTCTTTGTAATTATAGCATCACCATCATCATCTTTATAATATACTCTGAATTCCTTTCTAGCTCTTTCTCCAACATCAAGAGGAATTTCTGTATTCATTTCAATACCAGGAGTTGCTATTTGAGATGGTACATATGGCTGTACTGGATTTCCATAGTAATCATATGCTTTCAAAGGTGTTGGTACTTCAGTACCAACACATGATCCATCAGGTCCAAAATAATACATTTTAGCACCAATTACAACAGAACCTGTTTGCATTTGTCCGCTAGGAGCAAGAATATATATCTTTCCATTAACCTGAATAACACCTGTCTGCATCATTCCTGATTGATCAAGATAATAATAATATCCTCCATCATTAATCCATCCTGTCTGCATCATTCCATTTGAATCAAAATAGTACCATATTTCACCAACCTGTTTCCATCCAGTAGCAAGATATCCTCCATTATCATATGCCCATCTCCCATAATAATTCAACCATGCTGCTTCTGCCTTCAAAGGAGATACTGATAGAATTGTTGTGGCAGTCAATGCTGTTACTAATAAATTTGTTATGAATTTCTTTTTCATATCCATTCTCCTTTTCAATTAATTGTTTCCTGTTGTCTGTGTTGAACCTGTTCCTGTCTGTTCTGGTGGAGTTGGTTCATTTATAAGATTTATTTTAAATTCTTTTGATTTTTCTGTAATATTTCCATTTGAAGATTTGTAATATGGAGTTACAAGTACAAATGCATCACTTGGAATATCTTCACTTCCTATATCTCTTGTTATAGTCACTATTCCTGAATTAACACTTACTTTTACTAAGCTGGTATTTACAGGTTCTGCTTTCCATAGTATAAAATCATTATAATCCTGATTATTTTCATTTCCATTAACTACGGCTTTCAATTCTACTGTCTTTGTATTTTTTCCTGATTCTGAACCTAAAGTTACTGATGCACCACTAGCTGATGATGAATCCTTTAAACGAGCTTCTACTGATGTTATTTCATCTAATACTTTTATCTTATTTGTTTTCTTAGAATATCCATCTGCTTCTGCTTTTATAACCACATCCCCAACAGTTGTAGATACAAATTTTTGAGTTGAAACATTACCATTTACTTTAGGGTTTCCATCTGGTGAAAGTTTTCCTGCTGATCCACTTACATTGCTCCATTCAACATTATCTCCACTCATATAAGTAGGGAATAATCTTGCAGTTATATTAATAGGTTCATTTATTAAAACTTTATTATTTACTGCATCATTGCTAAATGTAATATCATCAATTACATCATTAACATTTATAATGCATTGCTGAGACAAATCATCTACAGTTACCTTTACAGTTATTGTTGAAGTTTCTTTTGAAAGCTTTTTATTTGCTTTTATTATCAATTTATTTTTATTTGATGGATCTTCTGAATAGCTGATAACAGAAGTATCTCCATAAACTGACCATTTAACATTTGTAGCTGTTGGTACCTCAGTACTTTCTTGTCCATTCTCATCTTTCTTCATACCTATTTCTGCAATTAAAGTTATCTCGTCACCTTTCTTAATATCAACCTGACTTGCTGTTGTTACAGTACTTCCAGTAGTCTGAACATTTAAATCAAGTTTAGTTGCTTTGACATACTGATTTGAAATTGCAATATCATAATAACCAACTACTTTTTTATTATCTTCAGCTATTGCATAAACCCTTACTTTACCATTTTTCAATCCAGTTACAACAGCTGTTTTAGTTGAAGGATTAATTCTTGCCTTATCACATGATGTTGTAATGGTTACAGCACTTCCAGTTGTTACAGGAGCCTTATTTTCATCATCAGTTATATCTTCTATTGACCATTTAACAGAAGTTGTATCAACTTCAGCATCTACAGTAGTAGTATTAGGTTTTACAAATAGAGCACTTAATGCCAACTTTCCTGTATTTTGTTTAATTTCATGAGAATCTCCAGTTATATAAATTGCTTCAGCATCTTTTACTGCTGTAAGAGTTGTCTTTCCAACTATGCTGCTGTCAATTTTGCTTGTAGCTGTGATTTCAATCTTTCCTTTAGCATTTGGTTTTAACGTCATTGTATTTCCAGACTCAGATACAATATCTGCTGGTTCTCCAGTCTTAGGTCCAGTTGTATATTTAGCAGTCCATGTAACATCAGTATTTTGTGCATCATCAGGATAAGCTTTTGCTGTTATTACTATAGGTTCACCCACAGAAATCTTCTTCTTATTTCCTTCTGCTGAAACTGTTAACTTCTTAACTTTTACAGTCTGATTAGAAATCTGTATTGTCAATACATTACTGTTTATTCCAGAACCATCTTTTGCAGAAGCCTGTACCTTAACTGTTCCATCTGCAATAGCTTTTAATGTACCATCTTCACTTATAGATGCATAACTGCTTCCTTCAATAACTTTCCACTTAACAGAAGAAGTACTTGCTTCTTTTGGAGTTACATCAGCTGTTATCTTTAATGTTCCTCCATCAGTTGTTATCTTATCAGAATCAGCTTTAATTGTTATTCCAGTAACAAGAGTCTTAGCATCAACTACATTGAATTCCTTAGTAGCACTCATCTTAGAACCATCAGCAGCCTCAGCTTTTACAATTACCTTACCCTTTGCAACACCTCTCAATACACCATCAGAATCTATAGTTGCACTTCCAACGTTATCGCCAGTTGCAGATTCAATACTCCACTTAACCTTTGTATTAGTTGCATTGCTTGGAGTCACATCTGCTGTCAATTGAATTGTCTTTCCAATTTCAACTTCAGAATCTCCACTGATAGTAATACCTGTAACTTCAGTCTTCTCTTCTGCTTCACTCCATATAGCATATAATGTTAAATCTTTAGTAATTTTTATCTTTTCATCATCATCATAGCTCTTTCCAGAACCATCCCTCTTAGTATTCCATTCAATAAAGTTTCTGTCTTGATCAGTTTCATCATCAGGTTCATATGTTTTAACTGTATCTCCATCTGTAACTTTCTTATCCTTAAGCTGCTGACCATTTTCATCTCTAAATGTAACAGTAAACTTCTGCTTTGGTTCTTCATAGTCACCAATTTCACTTTGATCTTCAATAACATTGTCAAATTTAGAACCATCTGGCTTTATTATTGCAGATGTGTCTGTAGATTTATTCTGTTGAATACAATTATTAAACTGATCAAATATCTTGTCAGGAACAATATCGCTGTTTCCAACAACAGCTCCATCACTTCCTAGTGTGTAGAATTGCCCATTGATTATAATGCTTCCTTTTCTCATAACACCATTATTTGAAAAACTATAGACTTTTCCATTGATTTGAATAGTTCCTATCTGCATTATTCCTGCTGAATCAGAATAATACCAGTCTCCATTATAATTAATCCATCCTGTCTTCAAGGCTCCATTTTCATCAAGATAGTACCATGAATCACCATACTGAATCCATCCCTTCTGCATTATTCCTGAACCATTGAAATAATATACAGTTCCATCAATATTTCTCCATCCAACTGCATAATTATTATTTTCATAGAAATAATAATTTCCAGCATTATCACTTAACCATGTTGCTGCATAAGAAGCAGTTGGAAGTGATGCTAAAGTACCTGTTATTGCTGCGTAACATATAAGTTTCTTTACAAAATCACGTTTCATGCTTGTCCCCCTATTTTTCTATAATTTATAATTATTTTTCTTTTCACAATCTATATCTTTCAATGTACAATTAACAATTTACAATGAAGGATTAAGTCTTTTCAAAATTTTTTTAATTATCTTAGTCTTATTATCAAAATGTAAGTTTACAAGTTATTTACATATATTTTTAACAATTAAAACTAAAATTTAATTTTGAAAATATAATTTTTTATAGAATAAAAATGAATTTTGTTCATTTTCAATAAATTGTCCCCTGTCAATTGTCCATTAATCTTATATATATATATTTACATAATATTGTTATAATTTTGAGTACTTTATTTTTTAATTACTACTATTTATTATCGTTTTAAATAAATTTTACTAAATAGGATTAAATGTAAAAACAAAAATATGCTTCACTTGCAGAGACATTTTTTTATTTTTCGTCCTGCAAATGAAACATATTAGAATTCATACATTTCAATGTACAATTGACAATTTACAATTAAGGATGAAGTCTTTTCAAGATTTCTCCTGTATCTTTACTTTAACATATGTCAGATAAATTCCAGATGTAATCGTAATATTGTAATACACCTAATGCATATATTAAAAATTAATCCAAAATATTTTTTAATAATGAATAATTACACAATTCAAAGAATTCTCTAAAAATTTCATATTCAATTTCAGACTATTAAATAAGTCTTCCATCACTTCCAAAATTATATTTTACACCATCAATATATCTTGATTTTGTAAGCATATATCCATTTACATTAAAATAGTACCAGCTTCCGTTACTGTATACCCATTCATTTTTCTTCATCTTTCCAGTATTATCATCCATGTAACACCAATTATCTCCAGAAGGCACCCAGCCTGTCTTCATTGCACCTGTTGAATCAGAATAATACCAGCTTCCATCTGCTCTGAACCATCCTGTTTCCATTGCACATGAATTTTCTCTGAAATAATACCATTTACCATTAATGCAAATCCAGTCATTAGCTGCCTTTCCACTGTCAGTTAAATAGTACCACTTTTCCTTTGACAATTTCCATCTTGAATTTTCCATAATTCCAGTGGTTTCATTAAAATAATACCAGCTATCATCTATCTTAAGCCAGTTTGATGCTCTCTTTCCATCACTTTTAACATAGTAATAATTTCCATTGTCATTTATCCATTCAGATTTCTTTACTGGTCCTTCATCACTCAAAAAATACCAATCGTCTCCATCCTGTACCCACTGAAGGAACAGTTGTCTTCCTGTTTTTTCATCAAAATAGCATCTCTTTCCATCAACAATCTGCCACCCTGTTTCCATTGCTCCATCAATTCTGTTAAAATAATATGTTTTTCCATCTATTTTCTGAACACCTTTTAGACTTATTCCATCTTCATCATAATAATAGATGTATCCATCTCTTTTTCCCCATCCTTCATCATTGTCAAATCTGTCAAAGACTTTATCCCATGCATCATCTATATCATCAGATTTATCTTTTATAGAATCTGAAAGCTTATCCATAGCATCTGCCAAATCGCCAGTAATATCGGTTATATCATCTATCTTGCCTGTTATTTTATCTGTTATGTTTCCAATTATACTGCCTATTTGTCCATTTTGAAGTATATCTTTTATAATCTGATTAAGTTTTTCTTTTATCTTATTTCTTATTTCTTCTTTAATAGATTCATTTAAATCAGATACATTTTGTCCAGATACATATATAGGTTCTCCATTATTAGACTGCATTATTGCTGCTCCAATTGTTCCTCCAACAAAAAAGCCTTTATCTATAACCTGTCCGTCTTTTGATGCTGTATAAGGGTATATAAGTGCTTTTTCATTATTAGCACTCTTTATTATTGCAGAAACCTGCAGAATTACTTTATCTCTTACTGCATCTATTTGTTCATGAGTCATGTTATTTACAGTTTCTTCTGGATATCCGATTTTTATAAGCATTTTCTTTACAAACTTGTCATCTTTACATAAAATGTTTGCTATCTTATCTGCATCTTCATTCCTAATTTGAATATCTAGTTCAAATGGTTCTCGGTCAACAGTCACTTTAGACCCTTCACCATATTTATTTTCTAAATAGCTGATTATTTTTTGTTCTATAGCCTTATCCAATGCATTGCTGCTTTTTACAAAACTCCATATTGATTCTGTTTTATCTGATGCATGAGCTGTTATCATCTGACATGGCATAGCTGCTGATACAACTGCGGCTAATGCAATAACTGCTGTTAAACTTTTTACTCTTTTTATCATTATTAATCCCTCCCAGAAACTTTAATTTCAATGGCCAATTGACAATGAATTATAAAATCCTCACTGGATTTTCTTTATATTTCTATTTGAAAATTCAATTACACATCGTAACATCTTAGCTTATATATAGAAATATAAAGTCTAAAAAAACAATTCATTCTAAATTGTACATTACTAATTATAATAATATTATATAACATTTATACTGATTAGTACAAAAAATATATAAAATTTTTATAAAAAAATTCAAAATAGAACTAAAACAGGGACCTGATTAGAATATTCCAATCAGCCCCCTGTTTTTTCATATTTAAAGATTAAAGTGAATCAAGATTTATCCATCTTCCATCAAGGAATAACATACCAGTCTTCATAGCACCCTTAGAATCGAAATAATAAGTTCTGTTGCCTATTGTCTGCCATCCAGTTACCATTCTTCCTGAATATTCAAAGTAGTACCAAGTCTTTCCGTTATATAGCCATCCTGTTCTCATGCTTCCATCATCGTCTAAATAGTATTTATTCTTATCATAAGTTATCCATCCTTTCTGCATAACTCCATGATCATCTAAGTAATACCATTTTCCTAAATATAATGTCCATCCTGTCTGTAAATGACCTGAATCATTAAAGAAATACCATTTTCCATCAAGCTGAGCCCATTCATTTCTAGCCATTGGACCATTTTCTCTGAAATAATACCAGTATCCTGTGTTATGAATCCATCCATGGCACATTATTCCATTTTCATCAAGGAAATACCATTGTCCACCATCATATAGCCATTTATCTTTATCCAAGTATCCATTAACATCTACATGATACCATTGATTATCATATTTAACCCATTGATTTTTTGCAGGAATTCCCTGACTGTTGTAGAACATCCATTCACCTGCAACAAGAACCCAGTCATCTAATGTTCCCTGAACTCTGTCTCTTATTATACTTAAAACATAATTAGTTGTTGTTTTTCCATCTTCTGCTATTACTTTAACAGTTATATTATTTGCACCAAGATTTAATTTTATCTTATCAGATTGTTGTCCAGTTTGATATTGAACACCATTAATTTCAACCTTAGCCTTTTCATTCTGTGCTTCGAATTTTATTCTTACTTGTTCAACACTTCTTGGAACTTTAACACTGTAAGCATATATTTCAGGGTCAAATTTTGGCGTAAATGTTCCATCTGTAACAGTAAGACTGCTCAAATTAACATTGTTTTTCGAATATTTTCTAGTTACCATCAATGTATATGTGTTTTCTTCACCTTTACTATCAGTAACTGTAACATCTATTACATTTCCACCTTCATCAAGACTTATGAATGCTGAAGTTGCTCCACTTGGAACTTTCTTTCCATTTACCTTTATTGTTGCATTTGCATCTTCTGCTGTTGGTGTAACTGTTATAGAACTTACTGAATTTTCTACCACTACTGCATATTCATAAACTTCTTTATTAAATGCTGGTGATAATTTTCCCGAAGATACTCTTAAACCTTTTAAATTAGCACTTCTGAATTTTTCTGTTCTTGTTACAACTACAGTATATACTGTAGTATCACCATCTTTAGTCTTTACTGTTATAGGAATTTTATTTTCTCCTTCATCAAGTTTGATATCCTGACTTTTCTTTCCGCTTGCAATAGTAACATTCTTTACCTTTATAGTAGTAGAATTATCTACTGCTACTGGTGTAAATGCTATTTTGTCTGTAGCTTCTGGGACTGTAATTGTATATTCTGTCTCATCAGAATTAAATGATGGAGAAAGACTTCCTGTAGATGGAGTAAGGGATTTAAGTTTTGCTTCTCCCTTTTTATCAATTATCAATGTGTATACTTTTGAATAACCTGCACTTGTTACTGTCAATTCAATTTCATTTTCTCCACCAATTAAATTAACAGTCTTATTTGTTCCACCATTAACTTTAAAATTCATTAAAGTATTAGTAGAATCAAGCATTTCTATTTTTGCTTTTGAAGCAGTTGAATCTAATTGATATACTCCATCTTCATCACACTCATCATATCCAAGTGTAACAGGATCTTCATTATCAAATGTTACTCTTAATCTGCTGAATTCCAAAGATGAATCCATATTAAATTCAATTCTTACATCATATGTTGAAACTTCCCCTTCAGGATTCTTCAATTTAACAGTAAGTTTAAAATCACTATAATCTTTTATGTTAGTGATTCTGAAAATATTACTATTTCCCTGCTTAGATTTGTTTATTCTGACCTTACTGTTACTAGCTTTTACATCTTCTATATTATATCCTGCTTCTGGAGCTATAACATAAGAATCAGATAAAGTTACAGATCTTATTACATAATTGTCATTAGAATCTTTATCTATTTCTTTAGTTCTTCCACCATCCAAATCCCCGATTATAAACTTTAAACCAGGTATTTGTGTTTCTGCTTTTGCCGGCTTTATCTGCCCAAACTGCATAAAACTAAAAGCCATTGCAAATACAAGCAGATACGAAAAAATTCTTTTAAAGTTTAGCCTTTTTTCCATTAAGTACTCCTCCCAATTATAATCTCAAAAATATATAAATATGTAAACAAGCAATTATACAACTGCTTGGACACTTATATAACATACTTAAAATTATATATACATTCTAATAATAAAGCTACATAATAATTGAATAAATCTCTAAAAATTTTATTCTAATTATAATTTTATACAATTTTATATTGCCAACATAAATTATTAATGCTAGAACATATATCTAAATCTTACATTATATATATACACAATATTTATCGTACATTTAGTACTATTTTTGATATTAATTTTATATTTTTGTTAATTCAATTAATAATAATGTTCTTAATATTAAAATTACTCTTAAAATTTATTTCATACATGTGAAAATAAGTCTAATTATTTGCAAAATCAAAACTCATCATTATTCATCAAAAGAAACAGAACCATCTTTATTGAAATTATACAAATATCCATCAATAGTTATTGAATCAGTCTGCATTGAGCCATCATCATTCAAATAATAGTATTTATCATCTTTAAATAACCAGCCACGTCTCATGGTTCCAGAATAATTAATATAGTACCATTTATAATTATACTCCAACCATTCTCTAGATTTCATGCTTCCATTACCATTTAAATAATACCATTCGTCATTATATTTTAGCCAGCCTGTCTTCATACTTCCATCATAAGATAAATAATACCATTTTCCATTATCAAGCATCCAGCCTGTTTTCATCTGGCCATCTTTATTTAAATAATACCAGTTATTATTATACTTAACCCATCCTTTTCTCATAACACCATTACTGTCTAAATAATACCATTCATTTTCATATTTAACCCAGCCTGTCTGCATTATTCCTTTACTATTTAGATAATAATTATTTCCATCTGCTATAATCCAACCTGTTTTCATATTTCCACGATCATCAAAATAGAAATAACCATTATAGTTGGAATCATAAAACCATACATTCTTTAATGGATTTCCAAGACTATCATTATATCTCCATCTTCCATTTATTATAAACCATTGATTAGGCGTAATATATGGGTCTACATTAGGAGTTATGAATATTCCATAATAAATGTTTATAACATATGTTCCTTTTCTCTGTGTATCATTATCAATAACATCTATTGTTATTGGATATTTTCCAATTCCTTTGAATTTAATATTTAATACATCAGTATCTTCCAATACATTATTATTTACAAGTATAGTATCATTTTCATCCATTCTTGAAAACTCAAACTGAACAATTTGATTTTCTTCATCAATTTCCAGATTGTAAAATTTACTTTCACTTGCAAATCCTACGTTTTTATTGTCTATAGTAAAATCATCTAAATACACAGCATCTTTTCCTCCTCGGAAAACATATACTGTATATTCTGTCACATCAATATCTTTCTTTATTTCTTTTTCATCATCTGTAATGTTTCTTTTTTTATTTACGATTTTATAATTTTCATCATTTTCAAATTTTTTATTATTACTTACTTGAATAACTATTTTATTTTTACCTTTGTCCAATTTTATTGTCTGCTTATATTTTTCATCTTTCCCTACAACAGCTCCATTTATCCTAACAATGCTGTTTTCATCTTCAGGTCTTGCTTTAAGAGTAAGTTCTTCTATATTGCTTTCTACATCAACTATATAACTGTAGATATCTTTTGAAAAATCAATTTCTTCTCCTTCATCTAAATAAATCCCCTTAAGACCACTGCCTGTATTATTGCTCTGACCATAAACTGATTCTGGCATAGAATAAAATAATTCCACATATTCTGCAATAAAAACAAAACATATGATTAATACTATTATAGAAATACCTTTTATTTTTCTCATACAGTTTCTCCTCACAGTAAATTCTATTTTTATAGTACCATTACAAATAGACAATGTAAACTAATGAAAATTTAATTCTTCTTAAATTTTCATTAAAAAAAACTGCCATATTAATAAATCATTAAATATGGCAGTTTCCAAAATTATAAACTATTCAATTTTATATCTGTTTATAAATTATCTTATCCAAGCTCCGCTTGCACCTAATCTGTAACCATCAACAGTTGTGTTTGCAGCCATAGCTCCTGATGCTTGTAAATAATACCAAGTTCCGTTATCATTTAACCATCCAGTTTTCATAGCTCCTGATGATTGTAAGTAGTACCAAGTTCCGCTAAGGTTTAACCATCCTGTTTGCATTGCTCCTGATGCATTTAAGTAGTACCAAGTTCCATTAAGGTTTAGCCATCCTGTTTGCATTGCTCCCATTGTACCATTTGATACTGGATTTAAGTAATACCAATTTCCGTTAAGGTTTAACCATCCTGTATGCATGATTCCGTTAGCATTTAAATAATACCAAGTTGAACCATCTAATAACCATCCTGTAGCCTTAGTTCCATCAGCCTTAGTGTATGACCAAGTTCCATCTGAATTCTTAACCCATCCAGCTTTAACTGTTTCATCTTTTTTATCATCTGATTCTTTTCCAGCTACTGTAGCGTATATTTCATTATCAGTGTTCCAAACAACTATATCGTCTTGATCGTATACAGAAATCTTATCCATAGTTCTGTCAGTTGTGTATACAGTTTCTAACTTACCTTTAACTAACTTTTGGATTTCTCCTTTGTAAAGAACCCATACGTTTCCATCAACATCTATATCAAAAGCTGTTACTTTTGTTGTATCAAAATCATAATCTTCATCGTAAGAAACTCTGTTGATTCTATCTTGGATAGATGCATCTTCATCTCTGTTCTTAACTAAATCATATTTTTGAACTTCTAATGATCCTGTTGAACCTTCAATTGTGTATACTGAACCATTTACAACTCTTAATTTAGCATTTGTATTTGTTCCATTTAATACTTCAAGTAATCCTTTGTTATCTTCAGTTTTAGAATCATTTTCTATTAAATAGCTTGTTACGCTCTTTGGTAAATAAGCATCATCTTTAGTGTTTCCTTGAGCTTTGCTTATTTTTTGTAAGTATGTAGCAGTTGTTGCTTTATCATTTGTATTTTCTCCAGTTGGGGCTACAGTAACAGTTCTATATATGTAATCAGCATCAGCAAATACTACATCTCCAGCTGTAACAGTGTAACCTTGCTTCTTAGCATCATCTGCGTCATCTAAAGTTACTTTTGTTTTGTTATCATTTAAGTAATGAACTATGTTTAAAGTGTAATCAGCATCTACATATTTTCCTGCTGAATTTACAAATCCATTGAAAGTTTCTCCATCATTTTCAACAGTGTAGCTGTACCAAACTTCACCAAATGAATCTGCATTGATTGCATTATCAGTGTCTATTGTGAAAGTTCCACCTTTATATCTGTCAACTTTCTTTATTACTTGTGAGTTGAATCTTGTATTTAAGTAATCAACCTTATCACTTACTGTATCTTCTTCAACTTTTCCAGTTGATAAGTTGAATAATACTTCATCATCTGTAAAGTTAACGCTGTCTTTTCCATATTTTGTGTGTTCAAAATAGTCAACATCATCAATTTCTACATCTTTTGATCCATTTGAGTAATAGATACCATTGTCTTGAGAATCATCCTTGTATCCTTCATATATGTACTTACCACCATCAAATGCTTGTACTTGATCAATGTTTCCATCTTTAGTTGCTAATTTTGTAGCAGCACTTGCTGAAGTAGCTGGTGCTATTGAAGCAACAGCAGTAGCAGCAACTAATAATGCTGTTAATTTGTTCATTCTTTTTATCATATTCTTTCCTCCTGCGTTCTTCTATCTTTCCCAATATAAAGACTTAGCTTAATGTATAATTAACCCTTAATCAAGCCTTTATTGTCGGTTTTTGTATATTTTTCTATCGACAAGCCTATAATACCACACTTGTTTTAATTTGAAAATAGTTTTTGAATATATTTTAAATGTAATTAAAATTCCTCAAAAACCTTATTATTCCTATTTTTCTATAAAACTTTATAATAAAAATGAATTAAATGATTTATCATCCACTTTATACCACTATATTTTCCTATATTATTCATAAATGCAATTTATATCATTAAAATCAAAGACTATTAAATTCCAATATAAAGAACTCTTCTTAGACTATGTATTTCTACTTTTTTCAAATTATCTAAGATATTATCCAAAAAAGTAATTTTCTCATAGAATTAAAGGTAACTGTGCACGCTCACTTCATAGGTAACATTTCGGCTTTTTTATTTCCATTAACCAATTAGCATGGCCATGTTTCTGTTTTTTTAATTCCATGATTTTCTATATACCAAAAAAAGAATGTAATAGACTTATTAAAAAATCTACTACATTCTCTTGAATTTTTTTACTATATTTAGTTTTCAGTTATTACTTAATCCAAGCTCCGCTGCTTCCCAATCTGTATCCATTAATTGTAGTGTTAGAAAGCATTGCTCCTGAAGAATTCAAATAATACCATGTTCCATTGTCATTAAGCCATCCTGTTTTCATAGCTCCTGATGACTGCATATAGTACCATGTTCCATTATCATTTACCCAGCCTGTTCTCATTGCTCCTGATGGCTGCATATAATACCATGTTCCATTATCATTTACCCAGCCTGTTTTCATGATTCCAGTTGCTAAATCTAAATAATACCATGTTCCATTATCATTAAGCCATCCTGTTTTCTTAGTTCCTGAAGCTTCATTGTAAGTCCAGTTTCCAGTAGAAGTGTCTTTTACCCATCCAACAGTTACATTTCCAGAAGGATTGCTTCCATTTTGGTTTCCGCCATTATTTGCATTATTGTTTGAATTACCATTGTTATTATTATTGTTATTATTATTATTAGCATTGTTGTTTCCATTATCTTCAACAACATCAGTATCAGTCTTCTTTTCATTTCCACCAACTATGCTGTATATCTTTTCATCTTCATTCCATACTACTAAATTATCCTTATTATATACAGAGAAATTAGTGTATTCATCATCTAAATCATATACTTTTTCAAAATCTTCTTTGTTGTCAAATTTACGTATATAATCTTTAGTCAATACCCATATGTTTCCGTCAACATCAATATCAACACATTCTTTTCCACCTTCAAATTTGGCAGTATCAGAATTTTCTACATCGATATAAGAATTTGAGCTCTTTGTATTAAGGCTTATTACAGCTGCTTCCACTGAACTGCTGCCTATTTTATAATTTATCAATTTTCCATTAGCAACTGTAAATGAATCCGTATCAGAATTTAGAAGGTCAACTTTCTTTCCTTCTTTGTCACCTAATATATAATTTGTTACATTCTTAGAATATCTTATTCCATCAATCTTTTTAGAATTATGTCCTTTAGAAATAACCTGAATAACATTAAAGCTGACAGATGCACCATCATTACTTAAAGTAAATGCTGTTGTAGAATCTGTAATGTCCAATCCATTAACAGATTTTATTGTAGTTCCTGATGCCCCTGTTTTAACAGTAATCTTAGCTAATCTGTATATATTGTCCTTATCCTGCGCTATTGTCTTGCTGTCTGTAACCTTTGCTGTAACTGTATCTTCCTTATCATTTGTATTGTTTAAAGTTACATTTTTGCCGCTGCTTAATTTAACTTTAACTTTTCCTAAGTTATAATCTGCATCTATATATTTTCCATCTTTATCTGTATAAACAGTTAATTCTTTTTCTCCACCGTTTATATTTTCACTTACTTCTTTTACCTTATAAGATGTTTCATACCAGTCATCATTAAACTTTGCATTAGGAATGGCCTTGACTTCCTTAATTTCCTTTGCATCACTTTCATCAAATCTTCCATCATTATCTGATTTAACACTGCTTCTTAAATTTACTGCTGCTTTATCTGTTTCTGTTTCTTCAATCTTTTCTTCTTTGACTTTTCCGCTTTCTAAGTCAACATAATAATCTCCATCTTCAACTACAAGATACTTGCTGCCATAAATTTTTATTGTGTCATCTGCATCAATATCTTTCAATTCATTATAACTTCCATTACTGAAATAATATGCACTTTCATCTTTGCTTTTTGGTTCTCCAGCAATATAAAATTTTCCATCTTTATATGCTGCTGCTCTGTATATTGTTCCTTTTGTAGATTTTATTTCTTTTTCTGCAGCAAATGACCCTGTTGGGAACATTGAAACTACAGATGCTGCTGCTATTACACATGCAGTAATTTTGTTTCTATTCATTATAATCTCCCCCAAATTTTCTATAAAATATTAAATTTGTTTTTTATAAAAGCTAAAAATCTTAACTCTATAAAGCAACAATTATAAAACAGTAAGCAAAGAAATCTCGCAAATATTATTGCTTTAATTTACAATTTATAATTGAAGCATATATTATTATCGTAAAAAATATCATAAGTTTAATGTTTTTATAAATTTAGCACAATATATTCCAATATACAATGAATGGTGAAATCTTTTCAAGATTTAATTATTATCTAAATTTTATTATTGAAATATATATTGTAAAATCAAAATTACATTTAAAGTTTATCTGATATATACAAAAATACCAAAAAATCTTGTAAAGATTCTATCTATTGCCAATCATCCATGACATTAAAGCTTCAACATCTTTCCATCAAATCCAAGTATATTTCCTTCAACAATAGTGTGGCTTAACATTTCACCATTAGAACTAAAGTAATACCAGTCTCCATTGATTTGCTGCCACTTTGTTTTCATTTCTCCATTGTCTCCAAAGTAATACCATTTGTTGTTTATTTCCTTCCAGCCTGTAACCATGAATCCACTTTCATCCATGAAATACCATTTAGAACCCAACTCAAGCCATCCCACATGGTTTTTTCCGCCTTCTTCAACATAATTCCATCTACCACTGCTGCTTTCTACCCAGCCTTTCTTTTCATCATCTTTATTAGTATCTTCAGATGTCTTATCTGATGAAGTACTTTTATCAACTTTTACAGAATCACTTTTTTCTGCTTCTGCTTTTGAACTGTCAGCATTATTTGTGCTTTGTGCTGCATCAGACTTTGACTCAGCATTTCCTTCTTTTTCAGAATTTTTTTGTTCTGCTGTTGTAGTCGTTGCAGCTACATCCTTCTCATTATTCTTACTATTGTCTGTTTTGTCAGTTTTATCGTTTTTCTCATTATCACTGGAATTGACTTGGGTATTTTCATTTTTATCTGCTGTCTCTGCTGCAGAACTATCCTGTGATTCAGCCTTCTGTGATAATTCTGAATCTTCTGAGGTACTTTCTACTGTTTTAACATCTGCTGATTGAGATTTGACTGTCTTTCCTCCAATTGTAGAATAAATTTTGCCTTCTTTATTCCATACTGCAATATTTTTATTATCATATGCTGATAAATCGGTATACTGGTTATCTAATTCATAAACCTGTTCAAAACCTTTATTAGTATTAAATTCATACAAATTTTTGCCACTTAATGCCCATAGGTTTCCAGAAGCATCTAAATCTATAGATGATTTTCCTTTATTCACTTTTAATGATACAGTTGATTTCTTTTCTATATATGAATAAGCTCCTTTACTCTTTAATTCTATAACTTCAGCCTGTAAAGTAACTTGATTGCATGAATAATTTATAAGTTTTCCATTACTTAATGAAAATCCATCTTTAGTATTATTTAATAACGCTGTAGATTGTCCAGAACTGTTTCCTAATACATAATTAATTACTTTCTTTGAATATTTAATTCCACCAGTCCTTTCAGCTGCTGCTTCTTTTGATATTGACTGAATAACATCTACAACTATGCTTGTACCATTATCTCCAATTTGGAATACACAATTTCCAGTATTAACATCTATTCCATTTACAGATTTTATCCCAACACCTACTTCATCACATTTCAATGTTATTTCTGCAAGTCTGTATATATTTTTAGAATCCTGTCCAATAACTTCTGTTCTTGCTATTGCTGCTCTTGTTTCTTCTACTTTGTCATGAGTATTTTTTATTTCAGCAGTCTTTCCATTCGTAAGCTGTACCTTTATACTTCCAATACTATAATCTGCATCAATATAATTTCCTTTGCTGTCACTATAAACAACGCTGTCATCTGCTCCATTATTGATGCTGGTACTTGTTTCTTTTACACTGTATCTGCTTTCATACCATCCTTCAGAAAATTTATTTTTAGGAAGTTCTGTTAAAGTTCTAACATTGTTCAGTTCTTCTTTTCTATACCTATCAATATTGTCATTTTTTAAATTTTCATTTAATTTGATTGCTGCATCATTACTTTCTTTTTTCTTTAATCCAGAACTGCTTAAAGTTCCATTAGACATATCTAAATAATAATCTCCACCATGAATCTCAACATATTTTGATCCATAATTAGAAATATCAATATTATCAGCAACATTCTTCAAATTTGAATACGTTCCATCTTTTAAATAACATGCAGAACTTCCCCTGCCCTCTATGTTTCCTTCTATATAAAAACTTCCATCTTTATATGCTGATGCATTATTTATTTCTCCACTCTGGGCTGCTGTTCCTTTTAAAACTTCTGCATTAACTTCTACTGCTGAGAAAAAAGCTAATGATTGGATTGCAAGTAAAAATGCCATTATCTTTTTATTTTTCCTTATCATTACTAAATTCCTCCTAAAATCTTTTTATGTTTCATTTCTATATTATAACACATTATGTCTATATATATTAATTCAGTAAAATCATAACAACTTTTTAACATATTTTCTATGGGATTATTTTGAAAATAATGATTTGTGTGATAATATAATATATACAAAGTATTTTCATTGAAAAAGGGGTTTTAATATGAATTTCAAAAAATTTGTAACAAAATTTGCTCTATTTTCTTCTTTAACATCTTCAGTTTTAACTTGTCTTCCTGCATATGCTGTAACACCTCATGCTGAAATTCCAATGGTAGGAGATTTTAAATGGGTTAAAGAAGACGGATCATTTGCCAAAAGTGAATGGATCTATACTACAAAAACTGATAAAAATGGAAATAGAATTTCTGGCTGGATGTACTTTGGACAAGATGAAAATGTAAAAGATGGATGGTTTAAAGAAAAAGGTCAATGGTATTATGCAAAAAAAGAAGCTGATCCAGATTCTCATCTAAATGATACTTATTTCATATTAATTAACAGCTTTGCACCTAATAAGGCAGGTAATTTAGTCTACTATGTTGATGGAAATGGTGCTTTAGTCAAAAATAAATGGGAATTAGTCGATGGAACATGGTACTACTTTGGTCCTGATGGCGAATATTTAAAAAACACATATGTTGATGGATATAAACTTGATATGTATGGACGTATGGTTTAAAACATATTAATTATTCTTTAAAATATAATGAAACAGCAGACTTTAAGATTCTATTTAAGTCTGCTGCTTTATTTTTAATTATGATTCATCATCAAAACTGTACCTAATATAATTCTGATTAAATAAAATCTAATTATAGAGCATAAAATTCACTTCAAAATATTTTTAACAACTTCAAATACAGTCAACTTGTAAACATTTCTTCCCTCATTGTAAATTGTCAATTATACATTATATATTGCTCTTCATCTTTATAATACAGTCTTTCCTATAAAAAGATATTCCATATTTTATTATATCCTCATATCCTTCTTCATTAAGTTCTTCCTCATATTTCTTTTCTTCTATCTGTTTTAATGCATCATCGCACTTTGTAAATATCTCTTTAGGCTTGTCACATACCTTTAATTCTATAATTACTGCTCTTTCAAATATGGATAATGGCTTTATATAGATGTCACTTCGTCCACTTCCACATTCTCTATTTGATTTTACAATATATCCTTCCATTCCTGATAAAATTCCAACCAAAAATCCATGATAGAAATTTTCATATGCATCATTAAAACTTATAGTTTTTCTCAAAAGTCTGTTTACTTCCTTTTGAAAAACTTCAACATTTCCATTAATAACTGATGTATATAAAACTGATCTGTTTTCTTCCTTTATTTTTGCATTAAACCACTTTAAAATTTTCTGCCTGAATATATATTTAACTTCCTTATTAGGTATTTTGAGCTCCAAATATTTTTCAGTCGTTTTTTCATCAATTCTTTGATTAATCATTTTAAAATAGCCTGTAAAAAACATGAAGTTGTAGAGATTATCCATACTGTCATAAATCTCATCATATGTTATATCTTCATGAACAGGTTTTTCTATTGTTTTTCCTTCTATCAAAGTTTCAATTTCTTTTTTGGCAATATCATCTGCTCTTTCTATAAGGGTTTTTACAATACTGTTTGAACTTGTATTTGCCCAGTATGATGATGGAAATTGATTTATATTTTCCTTTAAATCATCTACATACTGAACCACACTCCATGGATTATAAACATTAGTATTTCCAAAAATATACCCATTATACCATTCTTTAATTGTTTCATATTTAAATTCAATCTTATAATCAGCACACATTTTTTCAACTTCTTCATTGGTAAAACCAAAATATTCATCATATCTGTCATTTAATATTGATATTATTTTTAAATTATTTAACCCTGTAAATATACTTTCTTTTGAAATCCTCAAACAGCCTGTAATTACTGCAAATTCAAGAGAAGAATTTGTTTTAAGTGATGATTCAAAAATTGCTCGAAGAAAACTTACCATTTCCTTATAAAATCCTTCAAAAAATGAATTTTCAAGGGGTACATCATACTCATCTATAAGAATAATTACTTTCTTTTTATAATACTTTTCAAGACACTGACTTAAAAACTTAATTGAATCACTATAATCTGATATACTTCCTTCAAGTTTTAATATCTTTAAATATCTATCCTTCTGATCTTCTAATTTCTTATCCTGCAATATAAATTTATGTCTTTCATACTCATATGAAATAATTTTTTTCAATTCTTCAAAAGATCTTTCAAAAGTAAGCTGCTTTCCACTTTTTAAAGAAAGAGTTATAACCGGATATTTTCCCATACATGAAGTGTAACATTCACCTTCCCTCATTATATTTAAACCTTCAAATAAATATTTGTTATCCTTCTTTTCTCCGCTGAATTCATCTCTCATATCTTCAAAAAAGTACTGAAGCATACTCATATTTAATGTTTTTCCAAATCTTCTTGGCCTTGTAAATAAGCTAACATCAGCTTTATTATCCAAAAGATCTCTTATTAAAAGTGTTTTATCTACATAATAATATTTATTTTTTATAAGCTTTTCAAAATTATCTATTCCTATTGGCAGTGGTTTTCTTTCCATATTTCAATAACCCCTTCTAATTGATAATTGCATATATAATTATATCCTACATCCTCTGTTCTTAAAATAAAAAACATTCTCAGGTTTTTAAAAATAATCAAGTTAATTTTTCCACTTTTTATATGTTTCACATATATCTATTATGTAAACAGGATGTTCAAACTGCTCAGCGCAAAGAACATCAAAAACTTTAGAATTTTTAGGAGGTAATGTTTTATGGCAGTTAACAAAATCCCAGAAAGTGCAAGTTTTTCAATTGAAGTAAGAAAGGGTACAGACTCATCAGGAAATCCTACTTACAGCAAAAAATCATTTTCTAATGTAAAGGAAAATGCAGATCCTGAAAAAGTTCTTGCTGTAGCTGATGCTATTAAAGCTGTCCTTGCCAGCGAAACAAAAAACTGTTATTTAACTGTTTCTGATCAGTTAATACAAGCATAATATAATACCTTTAATATACATGCAATAAATATATATCTGCAGTATTAAAACTGCATTTATAATTTATCTAATGCATGTATATTACCAAAGAAATCTTATAAAGATTTCACTCTAAATCACCTAATTGTAGTTGCATAGCCATACTAATTTCCAAAGAAATCTTGTAAAGATTTCACCCTTCATTGTAAATTGTCAATTGTACATTGTACATTGCAATATATATGAAAAATATTATTTTAAGGAGGACTTATCATGGAATATATTTTAACATTAACATTTTTAACTGAAACAGGTACAAAAAGTTCATTAACTATAAATGGAGTAAAAGATTCAATTACTCAAGATGAAGCCAATTCACTTATGGACACTATAATAACTAACGATATCTTCACTTCAAAAGGCGGCTCTTTTGTAGGTAAATCTGAAGCCAAGCTTACAGAAAGAAAAATCACAAAATATGAAATATAGGATTAAACAGACTCCCTTTAGCTATTGATAATATTCACATAAAACGTATTACACATTAAACAAATTAAGCTGCTGCATAAAGATTAAGTTATACTATATCTAATTCATAATTCCAGCAATAATATTAAGGCATAGTAATTATAATTTTTTAATGCAGCAGCTTTTAATGCTTAATAAATTAATATATATTCAAACAATAAACTTATATAATGATTAAAGAGATCCTAAAAAGATTTTATTTATCATTGTCAATTGTCCAATGTCCATTGAAATATTTATATAAAATACACAGCCTATTATACAATTCTTTATGCCCATCCTAAAAGTTTCTTTTCAAGATCATCATAATCATATTCCCTTGGCTTAAAATTATTAAATGAAAATGAATTAGATCCACACTTGTCACTATAATTTCCTTCAAAAACCTTGATAAAATTATTAGGTTTTATAAACCAGTCAAAAGTTATTGCCCATCCTCTATCATTCTGACCTTTTAAAAAACTGGATTTTTCAATATTGCCTATTGCTTTCATGACATTTCTACTTCCATGTTCATTTATTCTTGCTTTAAGCATTTTCCTTCTATTATTTTTTATACAAGTTATATTGGATATTCCTAAATGATTCCACTTTTCTATAATTTCATTCAAATCACATTCTCCTGAATTTTCAGCTTCTCCATGTTGAAGTTTTTTGACATTTCCATGTTCTAAATATTCACATTCCTTATCTTCTATAATTTTTTCTGATTCATGTTTTTCTAATTCATATTTTTCACATTCTAACAGTTTATTTTTGTCCATTATATCAACTGTTCCTGTTCCATAATTTACAGAATGTTTTTCCTCAATTTCATGTTTACTTTCATCCATTATGTCAACTGTATCCAAAATACTCATATCTGTCTTTAATACACAATCATCATATTTTTCAGAATTTCTCTCTTTTAACTTATCTTTATCTATATTATTCTTATCTATACTAACCTTATCTAATTTATTCTGGGTTTCCAGAATGGATTCATCTGGTATACCAATGGCATCCACCACATCTGTACCTGCACAGCCACAAGCTTGACTTTCTCGTCCAGCTGCCATAAAATCTTGTACATTCCTAAATGTGTCTCCATAATTACAGCAATCTTTATCTCCACATTCTTCAGTCATATCTTTATATTTTATTTCATCATCTTTAAATCTGATATCTTTTAAATCATCATTTAAAATTTTGTACATTTTATTTTCTGTAACAGTGAGCATTTTAAATTCATCCTTATATACTGTAGGCTTGTACCTGTCAGCTCTTATATAATTGTGAAGTTTCCAATGTTTTATTACACATATACCATTTTCAAACATTATAAGAAAATCAGATGAAATAAGAAGTTCAAAATCCTTCCTGGCTGCTCCTATCATTCTTATTATCTTCTGGGAATTATTTAGAAATCCATCATCATCTGCGTTTGAAATGAGATGTATATACAATGCCTGTGTTGTAAGAGGCATATCCAAAAATTTATCGGAATCTAGTATCGTCCTTGAAATCATCCTTCTATCTGCCATAGTAATTTTCCCCCTTTTCACAATTAGAAGCTTGTTCTGATTTTCTCACCTTACTGACTGCTTCTTTGTATTTTAATCCTTTCATATATAATTTACATACTTCATTTGCTTCTTCTTTTGTCAGATTATCTTTAGCCTGAGCATATAAATATATAACATTCATAAAAATTATTTCCTCTCTTAAATCCTTTTTAATCATATAACTAACATCACACAAAAAAATTATTATACATATTACACTATTAAAATTACGTTTAAAATTTATCGCATACATGTAAAACGATCAAAGAAACCTTGTAAAAATTCTATCAAAAAATTTTCAATCATCAATTATTCATTGTAGATTGTATATAACCATAAAAAACAGAATATTTCTCTCCCTTTCATATTTTCATATATTAATATTTTGTCATCAAAATTTCATAATTACTTTCAGACTTATTAAGAATAAATATCTAGGATTTCTCATCATTAAGAATTCTATTTATTATATATTCCTGGCCTTTTGGAGTTACTCTGGTTGTTTTAAATGGAAAAGTATACTTTCCATTCTGAGCAACACCATTAATGACAACAAAAAATCCCCTGTTTATTCCACATTGTTTAGGCTCTGTAGAATTCTTAAATATAAATCCCCATTCTCTTAAAATATTCCATAGCTTCTTTTCTCCAATGATTATTCCATATCTTGAAGCTGATTTTGCCACTTCTCTTACAAGTTTGTTTTCACAGCTTTCTATATCAGCATGCAATTTTACTTCACCGCCTTTCCTGCCAATTTATTAAGAACCATTCATTAAATACTTCATTAAATTTCTATAAATTAGTTTTTCAATAAAATTTAATAAAAAATTTCTTTTGGATTTCTTATATTTAATATTTCAATAAGATTAATGATTTCTTCAACATTAAACTCTACCTTTCCATTAATTTTAGCTTTTAAAATGTTTTCATTAACTTTAAGCATTTTTGAAAGCTCTTCCACACTATATTCACTTGTAAATATAACCCTATTAATTCTCTCTAAATTCATATCAATATCCTCCATTCATTTTTAACACTAATTTTATACTTTTTATATTACGTGGTATCCATATTATTATTTGGGATAAATTCATGATACCATCCCCAGTTTTTGTTTTCAACCTTTTTTTGTTATTTTTTCTATTTTATTCTATTTAATATTGATTTTACATTTTTTTACTTTATAATATAAATATACCTATTAATAAAATATATATTTCAAAGGACAATGAACAATTGGTAATGGACAATTTATAAAGAAATCTTTATACTATCTCCTTAATTATTGAGGATTTTTTATTAAAATGTTTACTATTGTCTAGTTTTATTATTAAAGCATATATAAAAGCTATATTTTATAAAGAGTATTAATTGAGGTAGTAAAAATTATGAGTAGAAATAAAAAGATGCAGGAAATAATGGAAAGAGTAAAAAAAAGACGTAACGAACTAAACTTATCATTTGAAGATCTTTCTAAACGAACAGGTTTTGGAAAATCTACACTTCAAAGATATGAAACAGGTTTAATAAACAGCATGCCCATTAACAGATTTGAATTATTAGCAGAAGGTCTTGAAATAGAACCTTATAAACTCATGGGATGGGATGAAGAATATCTACTTTCTCAAGATCAAAAAGATGAAGCATATGCAGATATAGTAGATCTACATAATATATTTTTGAAATTAAATGAATGTGGCAGAAAAAGAGTTCTAGGCTATATTTTTGATATTGCTTCTATAGATAAATATTTATTATCTAACGAACAAAACTCTGATAATACAATAGATACTGAAAATATTAAAAAACATATCTGTTATGACAGCAATAGTAACTCCTTAAGCAATGCTGAACATGACAATAATAATAAATTGACTTCTATGTTTACAACTGTAGCAGCACATAATGATGATATTGATAATAAAGATGAAACTGCACTTGATGAAATGTTTATGAAAGCAATAATAAAAGATAAAAATAAATAGAATTTTAATTTATGTTGAAGGGAATGAATCAATGTTACATCTAAATCCAGACTCAAATTTATCTGATTTCGAGTTATTAACTATAAAATTGGAAAAGGAAGGTGCCAAAGTTCTTGAATTAGACTATAGGGCTGATGTAGAATATGGCAAATATGCTGATGGATATATTGGAATAAACAGAAACCTTGCTGATAATATAAAATATGAAATACTGGCTGAAGAAGCAGGACATCACAGGACAACTTATGGAGATATAACTGACCTTACAGATATAAAGAATCGTAAACTAGAAGATAAAGCCAGACGTGAAGGATATAATATACTTCTAAAACCTGATGACCTCTTAATTCCTCTTATTAATGGAGCACGTAATGCTCATGAATTTTCAGAATATCTGAACCACTCAGAAAAAAAGCTATTAGAAATCTTTCAGTATTGGAAAAAAATATATGGTCTTGGAATCTATATAGGTGATTACTATTTAAATCTTGCACAATTATAATAATTTAGAGTCAATTTATATTTTCTAGACGTATATTTATTTTGACAGCTTCACACATATTTCAATTGACGATAGATAATGAACTTTTGGCAATTGATGATGAATTCTTTTCAAGATTTCTTTGATTATTATTTAAAATTTTCATACCAAGATAAATATGAAAAGTAAATCAACAACTTCTAAAAGATTTTTTGATATTTTTTATATGTATCAGATAAATCTAAAATGTAATTTTAATCTTACAACACATATTATAACCAAATATTTCAAAAACAGAATTTCTCTCCTGAAATTTAGGAGGGAAACCCAACTCATGAATTATGAATATATTGAAAAATTAGTTGAATATTCAAAAGATGGACATACTGAATCAAAAGAACAACTGATTAAAGAATTTACCCCTTATATATTGAATCTGTGTAAAAAGACATTTATTCATGGATATGACT
>NZ_CAKVKB010000014.1 GCF_934754915.1 uncultured Clostridium sp. | reverse complement strand
ATCTAAGACTCATATCATCATCTACAAATAAAACATTATACATTATTAATCACCTGCTTTTCAAAATCTTTAGTGCATTTTCCATATCATAAGATTCAAGGAATTCCTCCATGCTTTTGAATTCTTCTTCTTTAAAATATTTCTGCAGATTTTCCTTATTATTTTGAAATATGTCTACAGCCTCTATATCTCCATTCTCTATAGCCTCCTTAAGTTTACATATAATATTCTCCGTATCTTTAATTTCATTGTCTGTTTCATTTGAATTATCCTTACTTTCATTTGCTATAATCTTATTTATTTCATCTAAAGTACTTTTATATATAGATGAAAATTCATAAATATTTTTACTTATATCATCATACTGTTCATGTTTTATGTACTCTCTAAATTTAATTATTGTATCATAGAGTTTTTCTGCTCCTATAGAACCGCTAATACCTTTTAATGTATGAAGAATATCATCCATTTTTTCATATTCTTTATTATCAAATATTTTCTTTATTTCATCTGCTGATTCACTATAATTTTTTACAAATCTTTTCAATATATCCACATATAGATTTTTATTGTTTCCAAGATTAACAATTGCTTTTTTCATATTTATATAATCATATAAATTGTCTTCTCTATTATCAAACAAATTTAAATTTTTGCTCTTTTCATTATCACAGACCCTATATTGAAATACCTCTTTTAATTTTGATATCATGACATCAATATCTAAAGGCTTTGTTAAAAAATCATCAATTCCTAAATTCTTTTCCTTATTTTTCATAAAACCTATCCCATCTGCACTAAGAGCCATTATATATGATTCTTTGCACAATCCATTTTTCCTTATCCTTTTTGTAGTTTCATAACCATCCATTTCTTCCATACGTATATCCATTAATATAAGATTAAAAAATCTCTTTCTGCACAATTCCACTGCTTCAAATCCACTATTTACAATCCATATATCAAATCCATAATCTTTAAGAAGTTCCTTTTCCATAATGCTGTTTATCTCATTATCATCTACAATTAATACTGTAATATCATCAAAATAAACCTTTTCTTCCATATATTCTTGCAATTCAATTTCTTCTTTTTCTTCATTAGTTGCTCTTTGAAGAACTACAGTTACATAAAAAGTGCTTCCAACACCATACGTACTCTCAACAGTAACATCTCCATCAAATAACTTAGCAAGTTTTTTACATATAGCAAGTCCTAATCCTGTTCCACCATATTTTCTTGTTATAGAAGCGTTGGATTGTTCAAATGGTTCAAATATATTCTTGATTTTATCCGGCTTTATTCCTATTCCAGTATCTTGAATTTCAAATATAAATTTTATTCTGCGAAAATTTATATTCTTCCATGAAACTTTAAGAGTTATTCCTCCTGTATTCATAAATTTTAATCCATTAGATATAATATTCATTAAAATCTGATTGAGTTTTGTAACATCTCCATAAACAAATTTAGGTGTATCTTCTTCCATAAAAAGATTAAAATATAAACCTCTTTTTTGTGATTCATTTAGAAATACTTTTCTAAAATTAGTCATATAATTATGAAAATCAAATACAACATTTTCAATTTCAAACTTGTTATTTTCAAGTTTTGAAAAGTCCAATATGTTATTTATTATATTCATCAGGTTCTTTGCTGCAAATTTAGACATATTTACTGCATTCATCTGCTTATCAGTAAGAGTTGTATTTGAAAGAATCTGATTATATCCTATTATAGTATTTAATGGTGTTCTTATTTCATGACTCATAGTAGCTAAAAATTCACTTTTAGCATTATCAGCTTTTACAAGATTTTCATATAGTGTATTAAACTGCTCTGCTAGTATACGAAGTTCTTTTGAACCTTCAGGTTTTAGATTATATTTTTTTGTTCTAGAATAAGTATCATTGAGTATTTTAATATAATTTGTTATTGGAAACATAAATGCTTTATAAAAAACAATAAGTACAATTATTACCAATACAAAACTTAATGACAAAAGACATGTTTGCACTGTTAATGCTTCAGTTGTACTTTTAATAGATTTATTCATCTCCATTGTTAATCTGTCATTAATACTTGTTTGGAAATTTTTTATTGAACCTGAAATTACTTTTTTACCTTGAAGATATTCTTCATTAAAAAGAATTTCCAATGCCTTTTGCTTTTTTTCTTCCTCATTCAGTTTTTCATCAGACACATTAAGTTTATATTTTAATAATTTATCAGGTAAATTTAAATTCTCTATCTTTAAACTTTCTATTATAAGTTTCATAGCTCTCAATTCTGTATCCATCAAATAATCTGAATATTCCTTTGCAAGACTTACATTACGCTTTTCACTTTCTGATAGTTTCATTGTATTCAGCTTTTCAATTACTTTTTCTCTATTCTTATTTATCTCAACTTCTTCCCAATAATCATCAAGATACCGAAAATCTTTAGTTACAACAAAATTTCTAACTTCTTCTGTCATATAATCTGATGTCTGAACTAAAGTCTGACTTATCTGCTCATATTCATATCTCAAGGTCTCTTCATTTTGCTCATTTTTTATGCATATGTGTATGTACATAACACTGTATATTATTGAATATATAATCAAAAATAACAGACATGAGATTAAAAGATTAATCCATTTCTGACTTATAGCAAATTTTTTCACATTACCACTCCCCTATTATTTTTATTGAAATATATATTTCAATTGACAATGAAGAATAAAATCATTTCAAGATTTCTTTAATTTTTATATATATTAAACAATTTGCAATGTAATTTTAATATTGAAACATATATATACAAAATTCTATAATATATCTATAAAACAGCTATAAAATTCCAACAAGAAAGGATTGCTTTTATGAATAATAAAAATGAAGATATTAACATATTGATAGTAGATGATACTCCAGAACACATACATATTGCCAGTTCAATATTAAAATCACTAAACTATTCTATAAGAGCTGCTAATAATGGTACTACTGCCCTTAAGCTTATTGAAAAGAAAATCCCTACTTTAATTCTTCTTGATGTAAATATGCCAGATATTAATGGTTTTGAAATATGCAGCATGCTAAAATCAAATCCTCTTTATGAAGATATTGCAATAATATTTATCACTGCTTCAGAAGATGAATACAGCATAAGTAAAGGATTTTCATTAGGTGCACAGGACTACGTCGTTAAACCTTACAATTCCTCTGAACTCCTTGCAAGAGTAAATACACATATAAAATTAATCTTACAGAAAAGAGAACTTAAAAAAGCATATGATGAACTCAATAAATTCTGTCATACTGTTTCTCATGATTTAAAATCACCACTTCTTGTTATAATTCAACTCATAAATCTTTTATGTTCAGAGCTTGAGCCTAATCAATCTGAAGACGTAAAAAACATACTTCACCAGCTTACTTCTAAATCAGAAGATACCATTCTAATGATTGAAAGATTGCTAGAACTATCAAAAATAAATCAGTTTCAATGCAATTTTGAATCTGTTAATCTTACAGAAATAGCTGAAACAATTTATAATGAATTATCTTCTTTAGAACATTCACGTAATATTAAATTTAACTGTTCAAATCTTCCTGTTATAAAAGGAGATAAAACTTTAATTAAGCTTCTATTTCAAAATATACTTTCAAATGCATTAAAATTTTCACGTAATTCAAACCCATCTATCATAGATATAACCTGTAAAAAGACTTCCAAATTTATTTACATATATATTGAAGATAATGGAGTAGGTTTTAATATGAAATATTCAAATAAACTGTTTCATGTGTTTGAGCGTCTTCACAATAAAGAAGATTTTGAAGGCTCTGGAGTAGGACTTAGTATAATAAAACGAATCATGGAACATCATGATGGACAAGTTGAAATATATAGTGAATTGAATAAAGGCACTAAAATAACTCTTGCTTTTCCATTATATTCATTAATTGCTGATAAATTTTAATACAATAACATTATTTATATGGTGATTTTTTTTCATTAAAATCTCATTTTCACAGCCAGCCATAATTATTATTACTATAAATTATCTGATTAAACAAAAAACGTGCTACGGAAATAAATCCGTAACACGTCTTCGCATTACCTCTAATAAAATTATTATAAATCTATATTATTTGAAGGTCAAACAATTTTTAACAACCGGCTATTAATCCCAGCCTAATTTTTTTCTTGCTTCTTTAAAATCTTCTACTATCTTATTCGCAAGCCCCTTAGGATCAACAACAACATTCATGGTAGATCCCAAAATGTCTTTTGTTCCAGTCTTAAGGAATTCAGATACTTTTTCTGATCCTTGTACTGGTGCCTCAACACAATGATAAGAATTTACACCAAATAACCTGAATGCTAATGCTGCACCTATTCCTTTTTCATTAGACCATTCAGGACTTGCTAATGCATAAGGCATGTCCTTAATATCATGTCCACTTGCTGCTGCCACTCCAGCAAATACTCCTGATGCTCTTGTATTATCTATACATTCACCCATATGCCATACTGGTGGAAGATCTGTTTCTAAGAATTCTTTTAAACCATCTCCACACTTATTTACAGCATCTAAATTACAGAATCCTAGTTTTAATAATGGGAATGATGCACATCCATTAGTCAATACTAAAACATTATTTTTAAGAAGAATTTCTGTAACATCCACTATAGCTCTTTCATAAATAACTCTTGGATTATTACATCCAACAAGATTTACTATTCCAAGTATTTTTCCTGATTTTAACGCATCAGCTAATGGCTGCATGCTTCCAAATCTCTTATTTATGTATTCTACTGAAAATCCTATTTCAGCAGTTGTTTCATATGGTGGAATAAATACAGGCATTCCCTGTCTATCCTTAAAACTTTCTATTGCTCTATCTACAATCTTTCTAGCTAATGCATTAGTTTGATCCATATTTGAATGATAATGATCATATGCATAATGTTCTGCTCCTGGAAGTCTAGCACTATCACTTGTTGTTACAACTGTAGTTTTGTGACATCTAGCAACATCCATTATTGAAGGGAATACATCTTGTACATCTGCAACCCATAAATCCAAAGCACCTGTTCCTAAAACAAGTTCTGCTCCAACAGCATTAGATAATGGAATTACTCCTGCATATCTGTACATTGCAGAAAGTCCACTGCAGCATATTCCATAAAATTGTATTCCTTTTGCACCTGCTTCTTTTGCTTTATTGATAAATTCTTCTGTTTGTCCAACCTTTACTATCTCACTTACTAATGTAGGAAGATGTCCATGAACTGCAATATTAACATATCCTTTTTTCAAAGCCCCAACATTTACTTTAGAAGTAGCTCTGCCTCCTATTCCAAATAGACCATCTGTAGCGATTGCTGAACCTACAACTCCTGAAAATACAAATGTTAACCCACATCTTAAAAATTGTTCCATTACATTTTTCCAGTCTCCATCAGTGGCTGCACCTGTTCTATGATATGCTTCAAAAACTTCATGATAAGCACTTATAGGAAGTATACCCAAATCACTCCATACTTTTTGTCTTTCTGGTGGAGCACATGCAGTTATTGTTTTATATTCCCCGGGTACTGTTCTTGATAAATCTTCAAGAAGAACATCAGCAAGCTGAGAAGCTATCTTTTTTATGCTCTTTCCTTTTGTTTTGATTCCAAATTGTTCTGCAGTTGCTTTAACCTTTTCCTTTCCTATTATAGGAAGATCTAAAGTTCCTTCTCCTGCTTTTTTTAATGATAGCATTACTTCTCTTGCATGCATACCATGCTGAGCAACTCCAGCTGCTAAATTTCTTAATAAATTTCTTGCAACTATTAAATCTGCATCAGCCCCACAAACTCCTCTTGAACTTTTAGGAGTTATCTTACAAGGCCCCATATTACATATTTTACAGCACACACCTGCAAGACCAAATGTACATTGAGGTTTCTGTTTATCAAATCTGTCAAATGTTGTATCAAAACCTAATTGATTCATATTCAAAATCATCTGTTTTACTGCTGGATCTGGGGTCTTATCTAATACATCCTGTTTACTTGCAAATGTCTTCCTATATTCATTTACAGCCTGTATATAGTCCTTAACTTCATGACCCTTTTCATGATGATGGTTGTGAGGATCATCCCCTTCTATAAGTTCATGGTGATATCTTACTTTTCCAAATAAATCAGTTATGTTTTTATTTTCCATAAATTCCTCCACACATTATAGTTATAATTAACAGTTGAATATTCAACTGTTTAATTTATCAATTTTTATTAATTATTAAACAAATACACACAATATTTTTCAATTTATTTTAAAACATTTAACTTTTTTATCCTTATAATATATAATATACATTATTTTTGATACAATAACAAATATTCCACTTAAAAATTGACAATTCCAATAATTTTATTCAATACAGATTTCATATCTCTTCTCTGTTCTTATTTCATTTTGCTTTTTGAAACATATAATAATTTTCTTCACCAATATTTCAAAATACTACTTAAAATATAAATTCATATGTTCTAATAATAAAACCACATAATAATTAAAGAAATCATGAAAAGATTTCATCCTTCATTGTCAATTGTACTTTGTTAATTGAAATATATATGTTCCAAAAAACTCATTTTAAATATAGAATTCAACATTTTTATTTAGATTTTGTTCAAGAATATGGAAAATCTCATCTTTCTTTAAATAGAATGAACTGCTTGATCTTTCATCTGTCCTACTCAAATCATTTTCCATGACTTTTGTTATTTTCCCTGGATTTGGAGATAATATAACTATTTTGCTTCCAAGATAAACAGCTTCTTCTACATCATGTGTTACAAATATTACGGTCATCTTCTCTTCTTTATGTATTTTCAATATATCTTCCTGAAGTTTTATTCTTGTTATAGGATCTAATGCACCAAATGGTTCATCCATAAATAGAATTTTAGGTCTGCTGGCAAGAGCTCTTGCTATTGCAACTCTCTGTTTCATTCCTCCAGATAATTCAGAAGGATGGTGATTTTTAAATTTTTCAAGACCTACAAGCTTAATATATTTCTCACTTATTTCTTTTCTTTCTTTCTTGGGAATCTTTAAACTTTCAAGTCCAAGTTCCACATTTTTCTCTACACTTCTCCATGGAAGAAGTCCATAATCCTGAAATATTGTTAATCTATCTATTCTTGGTTTGTCCACTTCTTCATTATCAATTAAAATTTGACCTTCTGTTGGTTTTTCAAAACCTGCTATCATATTTAATAATGTACTTTTTCCACATCCACTTGGACCTAGAAGGCATACAAATTCTCCTTCATCTATCTTTAAATTTATATTATCTAATGCTTTATATTCTTTATTATCACTTTTAAAAATTTTTGTTACATTCTTAATTTCTATACTGCTCATCGATCCACTTCCCCAAAAAATATTTTATGACTTCTATCTTATGACTCTATGACTTTACCCCATCTTATACTTATAGTTCTTTCAATTTTTCCTATTAATTTATCTAATATAAGACCTATTACTCCAATCAAGATTATTCCAGCTAAAAGCATATCAGTTCTCAAATTATTTCTAGCATCTATTATTAAATATCCTAACCCTGATTGTGCTCCAACCATTTCCCCTGCAACAAGGAAAATCCATGCTGTTCCAAGAGCTATGTGCATAGCATTTGCTATATAAGGAAATATTGCTGGAATTACAATCTTTGTTATAAGGTAAATTCCCTTAATTTCAAAATTTCCTGCCACTTTCAAGTAAGTTTTATCTATTTTTTTTACTGCTGATACTGTTGATAGCAATACTGGGAAAAAACCTGCAATAAATATTATTGCAATAGCTGGAAGATTACCTATTCCAAAAGCAATTACTATAAATGGAAACCACGCTGTTGGAGATATTGGTCTAAGTACCTGAACAATAGGATCAACTATATCCCATATTTTTGTATACCAGCCCATTATAAGCCCTAAAATTATTGCAACTAATACTGATGAAATATATCCAACAAAAAATCTATAAAGACTAATTCCTATATACTCAAATAAAAGTCCACCTTCAAACAGTTCCTTAAATGCTTCAAAAACATCTTTAGGAGATGGAATAACTGTATTTCCTGTCTTGCTTGATAATGAAGCAAATATCCATAGTAATACTAATATTCCTAAACCTATTGTAACATTTATACATTTCTTCTTATTCATTATTCCACCTCTTCCAAAAGTGAATTATCAACAAAATCTTCATATGAAATTTCACTATCTAAAAGATTCATTTCTAAAAGATATTTGCTTAATGTGTCATAATCCTCTTTTTCAATCTTTAATTTATCAAATTCAATCCATCCAAGAGATAATTCTAATGCATCTCCACTGACATTAAGAAAACTTTTTGATAATTTTTTTGTGTCTTCTTTATTCGCAGATATATATTGTGATGCCTTTTTATATCCATTCACAACTTCTTTAGCTTTTTCCCTATTGTTTTCTATAAACTCACCTCTAAGAACTAATGAGCAGCATATTGAATTTGGAATTATTTCTCCAGATTGTTTTAATACTTTTCCATTATTAACTGCAACTGATTTAGCTCCAAATGGTTCTGCAACACAATATCCATCTATTCTTTTTTCTTGAAGTGCAACAGGCATTTCTGCTGGTGAAAGTTCTACAATATTAATATCGTTATAAGTCATGTTTTCACTTTTTAATAATTGATATAATAAAATATTATGTGTTGAAAGTTTATTAGGAATTGCAAAATTCTTTCCTTTTAAATCTGATACACTATTTATATCATTTGAAACAATTACTGCATTTCCATCTGTATGACCAAGTGCCACTGCCTTTAAATCTATTCCTTGTGATTTTGCTTTCATTGCAAGTTCAATTAAAACTGATGCCCCATCAATTTTTCCTGAATTTAAAGCTTCCATAAGTTCTGGCCATGAACCAAACTTAACTAATTCTATAGCTGAATTTTCTTTTTCTTTCTCAACATAAAGTGGTATTGCATGAGTTATTGGAAGGTATCCTATTTTTATTGAATTTTCATTTCCAGATGCACTTCCATTATCTGATTTATTGCTGTTTCCACATCCAGCAAAAATGCTTACTATGCACATAACACACATAATTAATGAAAATTTTCTGAATAATATTTTAAGTCCCCTTTTGTTTACATTATTGCTTTTTACATTGCTTACTTTCTTTTTCATTAATCTGCCCCCTATAATTATGAAATATGTTGATATAATTACTCTGATTTAAATTCAATAAAAAAGCTGTTCCTCAAAATAAGAAAACAGCATAAAAAACTTCGACGCTTACATTCTTATCTCTCAGACATATATCATATCTGCAGGAATTAGCACCTTAAATTAAATAAAATGATATATAATTCAGGTTGCCAGACGTCACAGGGCCAGTCCCTCAGTCTTTCTTGATAAAAATTATTTATTTAATTTTAGTAATCATATCACTTTGATATGATTAATTATATAGATTCATTTCTCTCATGTCAACATAAAAATGGAAAATATTCAAAAAATAAATTTTTATTACTAAATTCAGGTTATTCTCCTAGCATTGTGGTTCCTTTCCAAAAACCTGTTCTTTAAGTTTTAGACCTGAAGGTGTTATTGCAATTCCTCCAAGAGCTGTTTCCCTTAATTCTACTGGCATAGATCTTCCAACTTTATACATTGCACTTACAGCATCATCAAAGGGTATTTTTGCTTCAACTCCTGCCATAACCATATCTGCTGTACATAATGCTGTTACAGCTCCTTGAGCATTTCTTTTCGCACAAGGAATCTCAACAAGACCTCCTACAGGATCACATACAAGACCAAGTACATTTTGAAGAATTATTGAACCTGCATCAAGACTCATTTTAGGAGTTCCACCCATCATTTCCACAACTGCTGCTGCCCCCATAGCTGAAGCAGAACCACATTCTGCCTGACATCCTCCTTCAGCACCTGATAGTGTTGCATTCATTCCTATTATCATTCCAACAGCAGCTGCCGCAAGAAGACCTTTTATAAGTCCATCTTCATCAAGTTCAAGCTGTGCACCAGCTGCAAGTATTACTGCTGGAAGAATTCCACATGATCCTGCTGTTGGACACGCCACTATCTTTCCCATTGAAGCATTAACTTCAGATGATGATAACGCCATAGCCATAGCAAGATTTGTTGCTGTTCCTGTCAATGTCTTTCCTTTTCTTACATAATTATTTATTTTAAATCCATCTCCACCAATTAGTCCACTTACAGAATGTACTTCTTTATGTCTTCCTTCTGATGCAGCTGAAATCATTACTTGAAGATTCTTTCTCATTTTTTCTATTACTTCTTCTCTTGTCATACCTTTTTCTTCAACTTCACACCTTATTGCATATTCGCTTAATGAAATATGGTGTTTTTTGCATATTTCTAATAATTCTTCTCCTGTTTTTGCAAGCATCTTTTTCATCCCTTTATAGTTTATTTTTATTATTGATATTATTCTTTTGCTGGACTTATTGAAATAACATTATACACAAGTTCAATTTCTTCAATTTTCTTTTTTGTCTCTTCACTTACTTTGCTGTCCATTTCAAAAATCATAGTAGCTTCCTGACCTTTTCTATCTCTAAAAACTTTCATGAAAGCAACATTTATATTTTGACTGTAAAGTATATGTGTAACATCATGAATTACCCCAGGTGCATCTTTGTGAGTAACTATAAGTGTTTCATACATTCCTGTAAATTCCACTTCATTATCATTGACTTCACAAATCTTAATATTACCTCCACCTATTGATGATCCCATGACTTCACAATATTTATCATCTGATGTTCTCATTATAAATTTAACAGTATTAGGATGAACATCTCCCAAATCTGCTTCTTTAAATAAAAATTTAATTCCTTTTTCTCTAGCAATATCCATAGAATTTCTAAGTCTTTCATCACTAGGTTCCATTCCAAGTATTCCTGCAACTAAAGCCCTATCTGTTCCATGTCCCTTATAGGTTTTGGCAAAAGAACCATGAAGAAGAAATGTAACTTCAGCAATATCTCCTCCAGCTATACTTCCTGCAATTTTGCCAAGTCTGGCAGCTCCTGCTGTATGTGAACTTGAAGGTCCAATCATAATTGGCCCTAGTATATCAAAAATTCCTATACCTTTCATAATATACTCCTTAATCTTCTTGTATTTTAAAATATTCTTTAGTATATTCAGCTAAATAATTACATAGCTTTGACAATAAATCAAAATCATCCGCTCAATTAATAAACAAAAAATCTTAAAAAGATTTCATCATTCATTATCACTTGTAAATTGGAAAATACATATTGTTAATCTAAAATATATTCTTTAATATTTATTAAAGCATAATATATAAAAAGTATCTATACTTTATTTTATCCTTTACTAATGCAAAATATAAATTTTTATTAATGATATTCTTAACTTACTCTTTATAAAAATAGTATTTATATACACTTTGTTAAAAGAATAACCAAGCAGACTAATCTTTTAGGATTAAACGCTGCAATAGAATCAGCTCGCGCTGGAGAATATGGTAAAGGCTTTAGTGTGGTTTCAAATGAAATACGAAAACTTCCACAATCAACTAAAGAATCTGTTTATAAAATAAATGTTATCTTAAATTCAATTTCAAAATCTGTATCTGAAATCAAAGAAAAGTTCAATAGTTCAAACAATATATTAATTGATCAATCTAAAGCACTTGAAAACATAAACTTAGAAATACAAAACTTAAGCTCAGATGCAGAATCATTAAAAAATTTTGCTAATATTGATTAACAAAAAAGGAACTGCCTCATAAAAATTATAATTATAATCTTTATAAGGCAGTTTATTATTAATATCTATAAAAACATGATCCTCCAATAAATTCTCTTAATATGGAATTCATAGGAACCTCATCCACATTTATTTCTCTAAAAAAGTTTAGGAATGCTTTCAATCTTCTTGCTTCAGCATAAACAGAACTTTCCTGTGGAATCTTTTCTAATTCTCTGACAGCAAAAGGTTTCAATACTCCAAGTTCATATACAAGTGTAGAATTAAATACAGCATCGGCTTCTTCCTGATATATAAATATGTTTTTCTTTTCTCCTCTTTTTATTGAAGGCCACATCTTCAACGTTTCTTCTGCACCATATCCCCTTGATATAGAATCTCTTACTATCCTTCTCACTTTTCTTGAATCAGTAGTTGAAATTCTATTATGATTATCAATATTTAATTGTGTAAGTGCAGATATATATATCTTAAATACATTTTTCCTTAATTCTTTTGATATAAGTTTGGGATTTAGTCCATGTATTCCTTCTAATATTAAAACTCCATTCTCAGGAAGTTTTACTTTATTTCCATTCCATTCTCTTTTTCCTGTTTTAAAATTATATTCTGGAAGTTCAACTTCAATGCCTTTCATAAGATGTTCAAGATTACTGTTCAGAAGTTTTAAATCAAGCGCTTCAATGGATTCATAATCATAATCTCCATTTTCATCTAATGGCGTCTTATCACGATTAACAAAATAATCATCTAAAGAAATTCGAATTGGAATCATTCCATTTACTCTAAGCTGTATGCCCAATCTATTTGCTAAAGTTGTCTTACCTGAAGAAGATGGACCAGCAATAAGAATTATCTTGATACCTTTTCTGTTATTTACTTCATCAGCAATATTAGCTATTTTCTTTTCATGAAGAGCTTCTGCAACCATTATTACATTCTGCATTTCATTATTAGCTAATTTTTCATTTAATGTTCCGACATCACTAATTCCTATTATGTTTAGCCACTTTTTAGTTTCTTTAAATATTTTTGAAAGACTTTTCTGTTCCTTAAAGGGCTCTAATGTAACTAAATTATTCATATCTGGTCTTCTTAGTATGAATCCAGATTCATATTTTTCTAAATCAAACAGATTAATTACACCTGTAGAATATGCCATACATTCATAGAAATAATCATACATGCCATCTAATTCACAAAGCTGAATCTCTTCCATATTACAATTTTCAAAAAGTTTTACTTTATCTTTCATATTATAACCAGAAAATATCTTTATAGCTTCTTCTTTTGAAACCTTCACTCTTCTTATTGGTATATCAGCATTAATTATTTCTTGCATTCTATTTTTTATTTTTATCAATTCTTCTTCTTTAAGTTCAGTGTCCTTATATATCTCTCCATAAATTGCTTTGCTTATTGAATGTTCAATAGTTATTTCTGCATTCTTGAACAATTCAAGTGCTGCTTTGATAAATATAAATTGAAGAGTTCTTGTGTATATATCCATTCCAAGTTCAGTATTAAATCCAATTATTGAAATATCTCCATCTTCACTTATAGACTCATTTAATTCATGATTTTTTCCATTAAGTCTACATATGGCTGCATTCTTAAGGACTTCTGTTCCATTTTCAGAAAGCAGTTCATAAAATGTCATACCTTTTTTAGCTTTAAATGTTCTATATAAAATATTATCTTTGTCCTTTAACATGCATTTTTCAGCTCCCTCTACAAGATTATCTAATAAAAAATATAATTAATAAATCAATTATATTTTTTATAGTGTCCAAATTAAAAATATAAATTCTACAATTATATAAATTAAAATCAATAGTACTATACCTAAATATTTTATTATTCTCTTCTAAAATCTGCAAATGTTCTTCTAAGTATATTATAGTTTTTCTTCTATAAATTGTTCACATCATTATAAATAATGTTTCCATGTATAATAATTCTACTTTTACAGATATTATAATTAGAGGTGTTTAGTTTATGATTATTGTATGTATAAGAACAATTTTATTATATTCTATTGTAGTTTTGGTTATGAGATTAATGGGAAAGCGTCAGATTGGTGAACTTGAGCCTTATGAATTTGTAATAACAATAATGATTTCTGATTTAGCTTCATTGCCAATGCAAGATCAGAGATATCCACTTCTTCAAGGAATTGTACCAATTATAACCTTATTATTCTTAAAAACCTTAATAACTCAAATAGAATTAAAAATTCAGAGTGCTCGTAATATATTAGATGGTTCTCCATGTATTCTCATATATAATGGAAAAATCAACTATGATGCATTAAAAAAACAACAGATAAATCTTGACGAATTATTCGAAGAGTTAAGACTTGCAAAATGCTATAATCTTAATGAAATTCAATATGCCATTTTAGAAAACAGTGGTCAATTATCAATTCTGCCTAAAAATTATAATACTAACAATAGCAGTAGTGACAAGACATCAAATTCAAAGTTAATCTTTCCTAAAATCCTTGTAGCTGATGGAAAAATAAATAAAAATTCCATAACATCTATAAACAAAGATAGTGAATGTATTATGAACACACTGAAAAAACATGGAATTGATAATATTGATAATATACTTATAGCAATGTACGATACTGAAGGCAAATTTTTTGTGCAATATTATGATGACTACGAAAAGGAGTGTGCTCTATGAAAAATGCAATAATATCAATAATTATTTTTTTCAGTTTATTGATTTGTATTTTCTTTCTAAATAATTCTGTAGTCAATTTATGTGATTCTATCATTGCTACGACTGATGATTTAGAAATAATGCTATTAAATGGAGATTATGATACAGCTTATGAAAAATCAACAGAACTATTAAACTCTATTGAAGAAAATATATTTTCTGCTTCAATATATGTAAATCATCAGGATTATGATATCTTGAAATATGAGACCGCAAAATTATGCATATACATTTCCAAAGATGATATAAGTGAAGCTTTTGCTTCATTACATTATATAAAATACGGAGCAGATACAATTAAAGATCTTCAAAACGTTACTATAGGCAATATATTTTAAAATATTGTCTATTATTTTTTCTCTTCTTTTGCATATTTATTGCATAAATATATTGTACATTATAATTTTTTATGCATAAAACTTTATTTTTTATGAATATTTTTACACAAAGTGTTGATTTTTATGCATAGCGGTTGTATAATTATAAAAAAAACAAGTTAATTTAGTAATTTTATTATTTTTTTACATAACTAACAATGTATTATAAGAGGGGGCTTTTAAAATGGCAAAATATAATAAAGTAGTTTTAGCTTATTCAGGAGGATTAGATACATCAATTATAATTCCATGGTTAAAAGAAAATTATGGATGTGAAGTTATAGCTGTATGTGGTAATGTTGGACAAAAAGATGAATTAGACGGACTAGAAGAAAAAGCAATAAAAACAGGAGCATCAAAATTATATATAGAAGATTTAACTCAAGAATTTGTTGATGACTATATCTTCCCTACTATTCAAGCTGGTGCAATATATGAAGGAAAATACTTACTTGGAACTTCATTTGCAAGACCTTTAATTGGAAAGAGATTAGTTGAAATAGCTAAAAAAGAAGGTGCAGATGCAATATGTCACGGATGTACTGGTAAGGGAAATGATCAGGTTAGATTTGAACTTGCAGTAAAGGCATTTGCTCCAGAAATGCCAATAATAGCTCCTTGGAGAGTTTGGGATATCAAATCTAGAGAAGAAGAAATTGAATATGCAGAATCAAAAAATATTCCATTAAAAATAAATCGTGAAACTAACTATAGTAAAGATAAAAACATCTGGCATTTAAGTCATGAAGGATTAGACTTAGAATTTCCAGAAAATGAACCAAAATATGATAAAATCTTAGAGCTTTCTAAAACTTTAGAAGCAGCACCAGATGAACCTACTTACATCACTTTAACATTTGAAAAAGGTATTGCTGTTGCTTTAAACGGTAAGAAAATGAACAGTGTTGAATTATTAGAAGCACTTAACAAAGTTGGTGGTGAAAATGCTATAGGTATTACTGACATGGTTGAAAACAGACTTGTTGGTATGAAATCAAGAGGTGTTTATGAAACTCCAGGTGGAACTATCCTTTATGCAGCTCATAAAGACCTTGAAGAAATCTGCTTAGATAAAGAAACAGCTCACTACAAACAACAAATCGCTTTAAAATTTGCTGATTTAGTATACAATGGTCAATGGTTCACTCCTCTTAGAGAAGCATTAACTGAATTTGTTAATAAAACTCAAGAAACTGTTACAGGTGAAATCAAATTAAAATTATATAAAGGAAACATCGTAAATGCTGGTATGACTTCACCATACTCATTATACAGTGAAGAATATGCTACATTTGGAGAAGATGGTGTTTACAATCAAAAAGATTCAGCTGGATTTATAAGTCTTTATGGACTACCATCAGTAGTTAGAGCAAAAATGCAAGCAAGCCTTAAGAAAGAGGTTAAATAATATGAAACTTTGGGGCGGACGTTTTAAAAAAGGAACTGACAAAAGTGTTAATGATTTTAACTCTTCTATTCCATTTGATTCAAGAATGTATCGTGAAGATATCGAAGGAAGTATTGCTCATGCTTCAATGCTTGGAGATCAAGGTATAATTTCAAAAGATGCCAGTGACAGAATTGTTTCTGGCCTCCTTGAAATATTAAAAAGAATTGACAGTGGTTCAATTGAAATAGATATGACTTCTGAAGATATCCATAGCTTTGTTGAAGGTACTTTAACATACTACATTGGAGAAAATGGTAAAAAACTTCATACTGGAAGAAGCAGAAATGACCAGGTTGCTTTAGATTTAAAGCTTTATTTAAGAAAATCATTATTAACTGTAAAGGAAGAACTTATAAGTCTTGAAAAAGTTCTTTTAAAGAAATCTAATGAAAATATAGATACAATAATGCCAGGCTATACTCATCTTCAAAAAGCACAGCCTATAACTCTTGCACTTCACTTTTTAGCTTATGCTGAAATGTTTAAACGTGATATTACAAGAATTGAAGACTGTCTTGAAAGAATGGATACAATGCCACTTGGTGCAGGAGCTCTTGCTACTACTACTTATCCTTTAGACAGAGAAGCTGTAGCCAAAGCCCTTGGATTCTCAAGACCTACTGTAAACAGCTTAGACAGTGTATCAGACAGAGATCATGCAATTGAAGCATTATCTGCATTTTCAATGATAATGATGCATCTTTCAAGATTTTCAGAAGAGATTATTCTTTGGTGTTCAAATGAATTCAGCTTTATAGAACTTGATGATGGATATAGTACAGGAAGTTCTATAATGCCTCAGAAAAAAAATCCTGACGTTGCAGAACTTGTAAGAGGTAAAACAGGTAGAGTTTATGGTGATCTTATGACACTTCTCACTGTTATGAAAGGTATTCCTTTAGCATATAACAAAGATATGCAGGAAGATAAAGAATGTCTATTTGATGGACTTGATACAGTTCTTCTTGCACTTACAACATTTACTGGAATGATAGACACAATGAGAGTTAAAAAAGATAACATGAGAAAAGGTGCTGCAAAAGGATTTACAAATGCTACTGACCTTGCAGATTATCTTGTTAAAAAAGGAATGGCATTCAGAGATGCTCATGGTGTTGTAGGTGAGATAGTTCTTGAATGTATAAAACAAGATAAGATGATAGAAGAATTAAATCTTGATGAACTTAAGAAATTCTCTCCTATCTTCGAAGAAGACGTGTATCATGCAATTGACCTTGTTACATGTGTAGAAGAACGTAAGGTTATAGGTGGTCCTTCGAGAGAATCAATTAAATCTCAAATTGAATCATTAGAAAAGTTTATAAATAATCATATGAACTAAGGATAATTTAATTAAAGATAATTATACAAAAATAAGTTTTAAAGAAGAATTTTTAAACTTTATTTAAGAGTTCTTCTTTAAAAATATTTCTATGGAAAATATATATTCCAATTGACAATAAAGGGCAAAATCTTTTCAAGATTTCTTTAATATCATGGATTTTTATTATTTGGAATATATAAAACTATATTTCAGCTAATCAATTAACTTAAATCAACAAGTTGTAAAATTTATTTTTTAAACTGTTTGATTGTTAACTATTAACTGTCAAATAAAATCTGGAGGCTATATAAATGACAAAAATAGGAATAATCGGTGCTACTGGATATGTTGGTGCTGAACTTTTAAGATTATTATTATCACATCCAAAAGTTGAAGTTGCAGCTTTAAGCTCAGTTTCATTTGAAGGACAGGAAATAAGCAATGTATATGTTAACTTTTTAAACAAAACAGATTTAGTATGTGAAACTGCTGAAGATGTTATTGCAAAATCAGATGTTATCTTTACAGCATTACCTCATGGATTAAGTGAAGATATAGCAAAAAAAGCCGTTGAAAACAACAAAATCTGTATCGATATGGGTGCTGATTTCAGATTATCTAGTGAAGCTGAATATGAAAACTGGTACGGAAAAAAATTCAATCAGCCTGAACTTCATAAACAATGTGTATATGGACTTCCTGAATTAAATAAGGATAAAATCAAAAAATGTAAGCTTATTGCTAATCCTGGATGTTATCCAACTACTATTAATTTAGGATTAATGCCATTATTAAAAAATTCATTAATAGAAACAAAAAATATAATCTGTGATTCAAAATCAGGTACAACTGGTTCAGGAAGAGGTCTTTCTCAGACTACTCACTTCCCTGATGAAAATGAAACATTTGCTCCATATAAAGTTGGTGCACATAGACATACACCAGAAATTGAAGAAATCCTATCTACAATGGCAGATGAAAAGGTAACTGTAACATTCACTCCTCATCTTCTTCCAATCAACAGAGGTATAGTTTCAACAATATACTGTACTCCTAAAAAAGAAGTAAATCTTGAAGAAATACATAAACTTTATGAAGAATGTTACAAAGACATGCCTTTTGTACATGTACTTCCATTAGGTCAAACAGCTTCTATAAAAAATGTAAGATTTTCAAATGACTGCTATGTTTCACTTCACTTAAATCATAGAAAAGATCAAATAATAGTAGTAAGCACAATTGATAATATGATAAAAGGTGCTGCCGGACAAGCTATTCAAAATATGAATATAATCTTAGGTTTTGATGAAACTGAAGGATTAAACTTAATAGCACCTGCGTTTTAATCAATATCAAATAACTAAAGAGAAATCAATTATCTATTGAACTAAAAGGGGGTTTTTATTTATGGAAATAAAATTTATAGACGGAGGAGTTACTGCTCCAAAGGGGTTTCTTGCATCAGGTATCCACTGTGGTATCAAACAAGGTTCTTCTTCAGTAAAAAAGGATTTAGCTTTAATTTATTCTGAAGTACCAGCTAATGCTGCTGGCATGTTCACAAAAAATAAAGTTAAAGGGGCTCCTATTTACATATGTAAAGAACACTTAGCAAATAAAAAAGCTCAAGCAATAATAATAAATAGTGGTAATGCAAACACATGTAATGGTGATGATGGTTTAAATAAAGCAAAAAAAATGACAGTTCTTCAAGCAAAAGCTTTAAATTTAAAAGCTGATGATGTTTTAGTTGCTTCTACTGGAGTTATTGGTGTTCCTTTAAACATTGATGCAATAAAAGATGGAATTCCTCTACTTACAGAAAAATTATCTAAAAACGGAAATGAAGATGCAGCTTCTGCCATTATGACAACTGATACTTACATGAAGCAGTTAGCTGTTGAATTTAATGTAGGTGATAAAAAAGTAACAATTGGTTCAATGGCCAAGGGTTCTGGAATGATTGAACCTAATATGGGAACTATGCTTTCATTCTTAACAACAGACCTTTCAATATCTCCTCAGCTTCTTGATGAAGCTTTAAAATCAACTGTTACTGTTACTTACAACAGAGTAAGTGTTGATGGAGATACAAGCACTAATGATTCTATTTTCATCTTAGCTAACGGACAGGCTGGTAATCCTACTATAACTGAAAAAGATGAAAATTATGATGCTTTTGTAAATGCATTAAAAGAAGTAAATACAATTATGGCTAAGAATATTGCCAAAGATGGTGAAGGTGCAACAAAACTATTAGAATGCCAGATTTCTGGTGCTGCAAGCGAAAAAGATGCAGTACTCTTTGGTAAAAGTGTAATAAATTCAAGTCTTGTTAAAACAGCAATGTTTGGAAGTGATGCTAACTGGGGAAGAATTTTATGTGCTCTTGGTTATGCAAATGTTGAATTTGATCCTGAAAAAGTTAATGTTTCCTTTGCAAGCTGCGGTGGAGAAATTGAAGTATGCAAAAATGGAAGCTCAGTTGCTTTTGATGAAGACTTAGCTAAAAAAGTTTTAGACCAAAAAGAAGTAATAATTAAAGTAGACTTATGTCAAGGCAATTTCAGTGCTTATGTATGGGGATGTGACTTAAGTTATGATTATGTAAAGATTAATGGAGATTATAGAAGCTAAGAAAACTATTATTTAATATATTTCTTATTACAGGATGAAAATTATTTTTTCATCCTGTAATTCAAAAACGGGGGGTTTATTTTGAATTATTCAGAAAGAGCTGAAATATTAGTCAATGCACTTCCATATATACAAAAATATCGTGGAAAAATCGTTGTTATAAAATATGGTGGAAATGCAATGATAAATGAAGAATTAAAAGAAACAGTCATTAATGATATTATCTTGATGAAATGTGTTGGTATTGAACCTGTAGTAGTTCATGGTGGAGGTCCAGCTATTTCAGATTTAATAAAGAGATTAAATCATAAGAGCGAATTCATTAATGGCTTAAGATATACAGATGATGTAACCATAGAAGTTGTTCAAATGGTTCTTGGCGGAAAAGTAAACAAGGATTTAGTTTCATTAATTCAAAAGTTTGGTGGAAAAGCTCTTGGATTATGTGGTATGGATGGCGGTTTAGTAAAAGCCAAAAAATTAGAATCGGATGTTGATTTAGGATATGTTGGTGAAGTTACTGAAGTTAATACCGATGTATTGAAAACTGCTATGAATTCAGGATATATTCCTGTTATTGGAAGTGTTGCGCTTGGTGAGGATGATGATAAACCTTACAATATAAATGCAGATACATGTGCATCAAAAATAGCATCTGCTTTAAAAGCTGAAGAATTAATACTTCTTACAGATGTTCCAGGAGTTATGAAAGATCCAAGTGATCCTTCTTCTTTATTAAGCACATTAAGACTTCATCAGATACCAAAATTATGTCTTGAAGGAGTCATCAAAGGTGGTATGATTCCTAAGATAGACTGTTGTGTTGAAGCTGTAAGAATGGGTGTTGAAAGAGCCATAATATTAGATGGACGTATACACCACTCTATTTTACTTGAATTATTTACACCTGAAGGTGTTGGAACAATGATATATTAGTTACATCAATTGACAATGGACATTTGTCAATTATAGAAGAAATATTATGAGATTTCTTTGATTAAAGTTTTATTATGAAAAAATATAAATTTATATTTTGCATAATAATATTTTGAGTTTATTTATATAAAAAATCTATATGTATATTTCATATAAAAAGGGGGATTAAATAAATGGCATATGATTTTAACGAAGCAAAAAATCATTTAGTAAACAGTTATGGTCGTTTAGATCCAGTAATAGTTAAAGGTGAAGGCGTTTATCTTTATGACCAGGATAATAATAAATATTTAGATTTTACAAGCGGAATCGGTGTAAGTTCACTAGGTTATGGAAATAAAAAATGGGTTGAAGCTACTTCTAAACAATTAAATACACTTGCCCATGCTTCAAACATATTTTTTACAGAACCAAGTGTAAAACTTGCAAAAGAATTAACTGAAAAAGCTGGAATGAAAAAAGTTTTCTTTGGAAACTCTGGAGCTGAGGCCAATGAAGGTGCTATAAAATTAGCCAGAAAATACAGCTTTGATAAATATGGTGAAGGAAGAAGTACAGTTCTTACTTTAATACAATCTTTCCATGGAAGAACTATTACAACTTTAAAAGCTACTGGACAAGAAAAATTTCATAAATTCTTCTACCCTTTCACTGAAGGATTTAACTATGTAAAAGCTAATGATATTGAAGATTTCAAAGAAAAACTTACACCTGATGTATGCGCAATAATGCTTGAAGCTATTCAGGGTGAAGGTGGAGTTATTCCTTTAAATAAGGATTTCGTTCAAGAAGTCGTTAAAATATGCAATGAAAAAGATATTCTTGTAATCTTTGATGAAGTTCAATGTGGTATTGCTAGAACTGGAAAATTATTTGGATATGAAAATTTTGATGTCAAAGCTGATATCGTAACTGTTGCAAAAGGCTTAGGTGCAGGACTTCCTATTGGTGGATTCCTATGTAATGAAAAAGTTCAGGATGTATTCCAACCTGGTGATCATGGTTCAACTTTTGGTGCTAATCCTGTTGTATGTTCAGGTGCATTAGTGGTTCTTGATCAATTATGCAATGAAACTTCTTATAAAGAAATTGCTGAAAAAGGCTCTTATGTAAGAGAAATCATTGAAAAAGCAAACAATCCAAAAGTTGTTGATACACGTGGAATGGGATTAATGATTGGAATAAAAGTTACATGTGCTCCTTCTCTTGTTCAAAAAGAATGTCTTAAAAAAGGATTATTAGTATTAACTGCTGGAAAAGATGTTGTAAGACTTCTTCCACCACTAATAATCAGCAAAGAAGAATTAAAACAAGGTGCAGATATAATCCTTGATGTATTATCAAATATAAGTGAATAATTAATAAAAATTTTGCAATTCAATTGATTATTAGGACACTTTCATTATTTAATCATCAAATAAGCTGTCATATATTGAAACTCATTATAATGGTATTTTATTATTAACATGTATTTATGAAATCATTTCATAATTTCTATTGTCCTTTATCAATTGCAATTGCCTTTGGGGGTATTTTCGTGAAAAAAGATTTGTTAAAAATGGACGACTTATCAAAAGAAGAAATTTTAGATATATTAAATTTAGCTGATCAGCTTAAATACGAACAGAAACATGGCATAGAACATCCTCTTTTAAAAGGAAAAAGTTTAGGCATGATTTTTGAAAAAGCTTCAACAAGAACAAGAGTATCTTTTGAAGTAGGTATGTATCAATTAGGAGGAAATGCTTTATTTTTAAGTGATAAAGATTTACAGATAGGACGTGGTGAACCTATTGAAGATACTGCAAGAGTTCTTTCAAGATTTATTCAAGGAATTATGATTAGAACTTTCTCACAAGAAGAAGCTGAAACATTAGCTAAATATTCTTCTATTCCTATTATAAACGGATTAACTGATGAAGAACATCCATGTCAAGTCTTAGCTGATCTTATGACAATAAGAGAAAATAAAAACATCCTTGAAGGTTTAAAAGTTGCTTTCGTTGGAGATGGAAATAATATGGCTCGTTCACTTATGATTGGCTGTCTTAAAGTTGGAATGAACTTTTCACTTGCTTCTCCTGAAAAATATACTGTTTCACAAAAATATTTAAATCGTGCAAAGGAAATTGCTGAAAAGGAAAAAGTTCAATTCATATCAACAACTTCACCTGAAGAAGCTGTTAAAGATGCTGATGTAGTCATTACTGATGCTTGGGTTAGTATGGGACATGAAGATGAAGCAAAAGAAAAGATTCCACATTTTCAAGGCTTCCAGGTTAATTCTGAACTTCTAAAAGCTGCAAATGAAGATGTTATGGTTCTTCACTGTCTTCCATGTCATAGAAACGAAGAAATAACTCCTGAAATTCTTGAAGCACATGCTGATGAAATATTTGATGAATCAGAAAACAGATTACACGCTCAAAAAGCTGTACTTGTTAAGTTAATGAAATAACATTGATTCTTTAATATGATAAATGAAGTCAATTAATAATATTTAATACTATTAATTGACTTCATTTTTTATTCATATTTATTAAATAATAATGTTCATATTTTTATATTTAATTATTTTATTCCCCCTGCTGCTTCACGAGAAGAATTATATATTTTCTCTAAATCAGAATCTGAAAGATCTATATTATAGAATTTTTTATAAAATTCCTTCATCTCTTTATCCATATCAATATCTGCAAAAAGCTGAGGTTGATTTTGTTTTGCCATCCATAATAATACTAATGGTGAATCTGAGCAGCATACATACCATCTATACATTCCAAGTGGCATCTTTCTTACTTCTTTATTCTGAACTGCAGATACATTACTCCAGTCATAATTTGATAATGTATTATTATAAAGGTCTTCTGGCATAGCATCATTGAAATTGGTTATAAATATCTTGTCTGGATTCCACTTATATATCTGTTCCATATCAGTTTCAAGTGTTCCTTCAACAGCATCTTTTGCAACATTTCTTCCTCCTGATGCACTAATCCAATATTCAGCCCATGACTTATCCCCCGGAATTGTTAATGTAGATTCACTATATTTATGAATGAACATATCTCTTGGTTTATCTTCTTCCTTAACATCCTTAAGACGTTCAGCAACCATATTCTGCATATCAGTTCCATACTTGATATATTCTTCATTAACCATGTCTTTTCCCATAACTTCACCTAGCAATTCCATCCAACTGTTTATAGTTTCAATAGCATTATAATCCTTAATGCTTAAGCTAAAACCTACAGCTGGAATTCCAGCTTTCTTAGCAACTTCATAATCCTCTGGAACTCCTGATGCATACAATACAACATCTGGCTTTAATTTTATCAGTTCTTCTACACTTAAAGAACCATTGTTACTAAAACTACTATCTATATCAACAATATCTGGCGCAACCTTCATAAGCATTGAATTTTTTGCTGCACTAATTATGGCTGGATCAAGTCCAACTAATTTATCTGTTGATCCCATTGATAAACAGTATACTGATGCCAAAGGCCATACTGATGCAATAACAACTCTATTTACTTCTTTAGGAAGAACAACTGTATTTCCCATTTGATCTACAATAGTTCTTGTATCGCCTTCTTCTGCTACTACAGATGTATTTTGATTTGCAATGCTATCAGCTTGATTTGCATTTTTACATCCAGTTATAAGTGCTACACTAAGACACATAGCCAATCCAATTGATAATATTTTTTTAAGCATTCTTATCCCCCTAAATTTTATATAATATATTTTTTATTAGACTTTTTATATACATTGCTCATTTGTAACAAACTTTATCGGAAATACATAAGTGAAGTTTTTTCTTTCAATCTGTATATTTTCAATTGCTACTTCTACTCCAAATGCTTTTCTCATATTTTCGCTATTTATTATTTCTTCTGCATCTCCATAAAATTTATTGTAATTCCTGCATAAAATGAGTGCTTTATTTCCCACCCTTAAAGCATGTTCTGGATAATGAGTATTTATTATGCATGATATTTTATATTCCTTTGAAAGTTTTTCAATTGTTTCAAGTATTATAAGCTGATTTTTAAAATCCAGATTTGATTCTGGTTCATCCATAACAAGCATCTTAGGTTTAGATGCTAGTGCTCTTGCTATAAGAACCATCTGGAGTTCTCCTCCACTCATTTGATTGCAGTATTTATTTTTCAAATAGCTTATTCCTACTATATCCATTGCTTCTTCTGCAATTTTTAAATCTTCCTTTTTAGGCTGTTTAAATAACCCTAAATGTGCTGATCTTCCAAGCAATATCATTTCCTCAGCTGTATATGAAAATGCTGAATTTTTTGCCTGAGGAACATATCCAATTTTCTTCCATATCTCTTGATAAGGTATATCTTTTATATTCACATTATCTATAAGGGTTTCCCCTTTATTCCACTTAAAAAGTCCCATCATACACTTTAGCAGTGTAGTTTTCCCAACTCCATTAGCACCTAAAATTGTTAATACTTCTCCTTCATTAACTTTTAAGTTTATATCTTGAAAAAGATTTTTACCTTTTTCATATCCATAATATCCATTTTTTACTTCAAATATCATACCCATCCACCTCCTGTTTTTCTGAGCAGATATGCAAATACTGGAGCTCCTATAAGAGCCGTTAATATTGATAATGGTATTTCTGTTGCAACTATGCTTCTTGCAAATGTGTCAATTATAATCATATAAGAAGCACCAAGACTTATACTCACAGGAACAACTCTTTTATGATTTGTTCCAACCAGCATTCTTGAAATATGTGGAATCAAAAGGCCTATCCATCCAACCTGACCACACATAGAAACAGCTGATGCTGTAACAAGAGTTGCTGCCAGTATAACTATCCATCTAAGCCTTGATACCTTAACTCCCATAGTTTTAGCTTCATCTTCACTCAATGCAAGTATATTAAGTCTCCATCTGAGAAGATAAATAATGATAACTCCAATAAGAATAAATGGAATTCCTGTTGCAATTGTTTTATATGACACACTTGCCATACTTCCCATGAGCCAGTAAGTTATTGCTGGTAGTTTTGTTTCTGGATCTGCCACATATTTTATTAATGATATTAATGCCTGAAAAAATGATGATGTTACCATTCCAGACAAAACAACCATTAGTATAGTTGTTTTTCCTTGAATCTTACTTATCATATAAGTTCCACCAACTGCAATAAGACCAAAAATAAGTGCAATAATTTGAACTGCAAACATATTTTCAGTTATCAATAAACCAAGAGCTGCGCCAAAACTTGCTCCTGCTGCTACACCAAGTGTGTCTGGTGTAGCGAGGGGATTGCTAAATAATCCCTGAAAAGCAGCTCCTGATACTGAAAGTCCCATTCCAACAAGCATTGCAAGTATTATTCTCGGCATTCTCACATTACATACTACTGAAATATTAGTTTCCGGAACATTTACCGATGAATTTATAAATTGATTTACTAATACATCCCTTACTTCTCCTAATGTAAGTACATATCTTCCAACACATAACGCTATAATTCCTACTATTATTGGTGATACTAAAAGTAATATCTTTATAAAAACACTTTTCTTCCTAATTATTTCTTTCATTTTTATACCCCATCAGCAGCTTCTCTGCTTGGATTAAATATTTTTTCTACTTCTTCATCTGTCAATTCTAATCCATAAAATTTAACATAGTAATCTTTAACTTCCTTATTCATATCTACATCACTAAAAATTTCAGGATAATTTTCTTTTGCAATCCATTTAAGCATCAAAGGTGTATCTGATGAAGGTGGAAACCATCTGTACATACCTAATGGAATTTTATAAACTTCTTTGTTTTGAACAGCTTTTACATTACTCCAGTCATCACCTTCAATAGAATTATTGTAAAAATCTTCTGGCTGCAAAGGCGTAAAATTAGTAATATATATTTTTTCTGGATTCCATTTATATATTTGTTCCATATTTACTTCCTTAGGTCCATTTATCTCTTCGGCAACATTAATAGCTCCTCCAGATTTTAACCAAAAATCACCAAAGAAGTTCTTACCTGATACTTGTAAACTTCCATCCTTGTATTGATAAATCATAAGAGCTCTAACTTTATCATCATCACTTACTGATGATAATTTTTCCTGAATTTTGCTTAAAGTTTCATTTCCATAATTCATTATCTCTTCTGCTCTATCTTCTTTGTTGAAAATTTCTCCCAATAGTTTCATCCATTGTCCCACTGATTCTATTGCATTACCTGTTCCTGTTGGATTTGCAACAAATTGAACATATGGTATTCCTGCTTTTGTAACCATTTCATATTCAGCATCATTTGATCCAAATACAACATCTGGTTTAAGCTTCATTAATTCTTCTACATTCAATTCCCCATTTTGAATAAAATCTGTATTTGCTTTTGATACTTCAGGTGCAATTTTCATTAATAAAGAATTTTCTGCTGCACTTTTTGATGCTGGATGCATTCCTACTAATCCTTCTCCAGAACCTTGAAATAAGCAATAAACTGATGGAAGTGGCCAAAGTGAGCTTATAACTACACGATTTATTTTTTCAGGTATTTCAACTTCATGACCCACTTGATCCTTTATAACTTTCTTTCCTGTATTTTCTTCCTGTTGTACATTATTCTTTTCTTCATTTTGCGATTGATTAGAACTGCTCCCTCCACATCCAATCATCACTGTGCATATCATAACACTTAGCGCTATAGCAAAGATGTTAAATAATTTTTTCATTTTTTCTCCCCCTTGAAATTTATTAGTTATTGACATTGTCTAAAATCTCATATACTCCCTTTCCCATAATATCAACAGAATTATTCCAGCATATTTTGCTTGATACAGCTACATGTGGAATTTCAATAAATTTTACTCTGCTCTTTTCTGGCAGCAATTGCTTTATAAGTGGATCTCCAATGATAAAATCATAAAGATCTTCTTTAAATTTTCTTATCAAACAATTCTCATTCTCAATAACAAAGTCTTTTTCACCCTTTATTTCTTTGTCCATCATGAAAAATGTTGCTACATCAACTGACTTAAAACCATATTCATTAATCAGCACATCTCTAATAGCATTACTAGAAACCTGTTCACCTATAATTAAAACTTTCTCTTTTCTTAAAGTTTTATTTTGAACTTCTTTTTTTAATTCAGAATTGCCTTTCATTAAATCCACACATTTATTTATTCCATATTCCCCAACTGGCATTCCAATATGATAAGGTATATTATACTTCTTTTTCAAATATCTAGCAAGCTCAATTCCACTCACTGATACAACTAAATTCATTTCTGCTTTTGTAGTTTCTTTTATTTCTTTCAAAGAAGTCCCCATACTCCAGCAGGAATTAATTTTTATATTATTTTTTATAAATATGTTTTTCAAATCTTCAGCATTATTTTTTATGCCAAAATCTAATGGCGTAACTCCTAATAAGTTAATACTATTTTTTATTTTTTCATCTGAATCTGATAAAAATCTTTCTGCGACTTTCAAATAGGCTGTCTTTATACCAACATCATAATAATTTAGTCCTGTTGTATCGAATCCTAAACAAGGTTTTTGCAAATCATACTCCATTTCTTTTGCAATTCCTTTCATATCACTTCCAATCACCATGGGTACTGGACTTCCAAGAACTGCAATAAACTCTGGTTTTAATTCTTCATCTGCTTCTTTTACCTTTCTTATTAATTTTTCATCATCTCCAAGAACTGCATCTATTTCTCTAAGTCCTGAACAAAAGACAAATCTCTGATTATCATACCATCTTGGCTCATCAAACCCTGTATAATTTCCTGTACATCCTGATGCATCATGTATTATACTCATTCCATTTAATTCATATAAAGCTGAGCATACTCCAGAATAATCTGGTGCCAAGGGTGGCAGATAAATGCATAATTTATTCATAATTATACCACCAATCCATATCCTGTTATTAATTTCTTCAAATCTGTTGGATGTGTATATGCCTCAATCAATTTGTCCATCAATAAACATATGCCACTAAACCCAAACATTTTTTCATCAAATACTAAATCAACCACATATTTAGCTTTTGTCATATATCCTGCATTATATCCAATAGCAATTTTTTCATCATTACCACTGTCATTTCTTAATATCATGACTGGATTCTCTGAAGGATAAATCTTTACTTGTGGTGAATTTTTTATAAGCCATTCATAAGAATCCTTTTCAAATTCTGGTAATCCTTCCTCATAAATAGATTCAACATTAAATCCATATTCAATTAAAGCTCTAGCTAAACTATAAGGCCTGCATACTGAAGAATTGTCTATTGAAATAGGAATATCTTTTATACATTCTCTTGCTTTAGCAATCATCGAAATAGCCCCTTCTTCATATTTCTTTAAATCTATTTTTTTATCTGGTGCAATCATATTTTTTATTATCTCATATTCCTTTTTAATCTGACTAATTTGATATGATATAGGAACAAAACAATATTCTATCTTATTATTTATTTTCATATCTTCAGCTGCTCTTCTCGCTTCAGGTCTTAATACCAAATTGTATCTGCTATTTCCCATATCCTGAAAATCTTCATATCTGCTATAATTAGAAATATGTTTTACTTTATTAATTCCCATTTCTCTAAGTATTTCTAAAAGTTCATTGTTTTCTTCAAGCATTACATAGTTTCCAATTAGATTTAATTCATTGTCTCTATTTTCTGATGTTTTTACAAGTTCATATATTTTCCTTTGAATGTTTATTCCTGGTGGATTTTTAGAATCAGAAGAAATAGGATTCATATGCAGAACTTGAAAATCAATTGGGTAATCTGCCTTTAATCTGCTCAATAAAGCCTTATGATCTGTTCCAAGCAAGTCATCAAGACAACTTACCCCTATAAATATTACTTTGGGCTTTTCCTTTAAAGCACTCAACAACTCACCCACAGCCTCATGTATAAGTTCTTCATAGCTTCCCGATATTATATCTGCTTCATCAATAAATAAATATGACAATCTCTTTTTTGTCCCTTGTTGAAATGCACCTAAAGCCCCATGTCTTCCACATGCAAAAGGACATACAAACAATTGATAACTTTCAGGAACAAGCATTCCTACTCTTACAATTCCCCATCCACCATGAGCTGGAGAGCAATAATGCAAAGTAGAATTGGCTTTGCATACATTTTTATTCATTATTTACAACCTCCAGTACTTTTTCAGCAAGAGATCTATATTCATCAGCCATGCTGCTTTCTGGGAATGCTTCTATAACAGTCTTTCCTTCAGTTTCTGCCAATTGTACATGGTTATCTCTTGGAATCTTTTTAATTACACTTGTTCCAATTTCCAAAACTGCTTTTTCCACAATTTCATCTTCATTTTCTATATTTCTTGCATTCAAAATCAATCCTGATAATTTAGCATATCCACGTGTTCCAAAATTTTTTATAGCTCTTGAAATATTATTTGCTGCATAAAGCGCCATCATTTCTCCTGAAGAAACAATAAATACATGATCTGCATATCCTCCACGAATTGGCATTGCAAATCCTCCGCATACTACATCTCCAAGAACATCATATATTACAATATCTGGCTTATATATACTATAAGCATCAAGTTCTTCAAGTTTTTCAAATGCTGTAATTATTCCTCTTCCAGCACATCCAATTCCTGGTGTTGGGCCACCTGCTTCAACACATAAAGCACCCCCAAAACCTTTAACTACTATATCATCTAAATTAATATCACTTCCCTTTTCTTTAATAGTATCTAAAACAGTGGAAATATTTTTTCCACCTAAAAGGTTCTTTGTTGAATCTGCTTTTGGATCACATCCTATCTGCATCACCTTATATCCTTTTTTTATAAGTGCTGCTGTAAGATTTGATGTAGTCGTAGATTTTCCTATTCCACCTTTTCCATAAATAGCAATTTTTATCATATTCACACACCTCTTGTTATTTTTCAAACTTTAGTATACTATATAGTTAATTGATAAACTGTGCCAATTGAAACATTTTATCATTTTATATTATTTTATTCAGAAGGGAGACTTATAATGAATTTAGAAAATTGTGAGTTGTTTTCTGGACTATCTTCAGATTACATAAATGAACTATTAAAAAAGACTCCTCATAAAATCATGCATTATAAAAAAAATGACTTCATATATACACATTTAAATTTTTCACATGAGTTGGGAGTAATTTTAAAAGGCAATGTATTTGTTTATAAAGTACTATATAATGGTGACCGTTTTTTACTCAATAAATTAGATAGATATTCACTTCTCGGTGCAAGCTGTATCTATGGAAATACAGATATATTTCCTGCTGAAGTACAAGCTAGAAGAAACACTGATGTATTATTTTTATCTCAAGATTCTTTAAAAGAACTTTTTTTATCAGAACCATTAATAATGACACATTTCTTAAACTTTATGAGCAATAAAGTTTTTTTCCTTAATAATAAAATAGAAATGCTGGCACTGCCTTCAATCAAAGAACGTTTAGAATTGCTCATTGACAAAAAAGTATATACCCTTGATAATTTAAATAAAATTAGTAAAACTCAACTCTGTTATGAACTTAGTACAAGCAGATCATCTTTATATCGTGCATTAAATGAATTATACGAAACTTCTAACTCTTAATATTTGTGGATATTTCATAATTATAATTTCACATGATTCAGTTCAACATATAGTACCTATCTTTATTGAAGGTATACTATATGTTGAGTTTAATCTTATTTGCTTCCTGTTTTATTTTATTAGATTCTTCTTTAACTTTAATTAATATTACTATATTAAAAAATCAATTACACTCAATAATAAATTTTCTTAAATATTAATCGTCATTTGAACTGCTTTTATCCAAATCTACAATTATTTCATCAAAAACACTTTCTGAATTTTTAGGAGTTATAATTAATTGTGTTGCTTTTTCATCTATGTCTTTAAAAACATCTATTAATTCTGTCTTTTTGCCATCTCCATCTCCATTAAAATTTCCAGATGAAACATATTCATTTCCAAGATTATCTTTAACTTCAAGTTTGACAAGTTTATCAAATTCCATTTGCGCAGATTTATTCATTTTATCTTTCATATCTTCTGGAGAAATATCCTCTTTTTCATAACCATACATCTTATCGTATAAATCATCTGAAATTTCCTGAGAATAATTGATTTTTAATGATATAGGAGATTTTGTAATACTCTTTATATTGATTGAAATATCATCTTTTTTAGTTGATTTATCAACATTGATTACTTCATTTTTTAAAGATGGTATATCTTTAATGTTAAAATTCCATTCTCCTTTTATATCATCTACTTTTTTATGGTTTTCATCATATCCTGTTACACTATTAAACATCAGTTCCAAATCTACCTTTTCAAGATTTTCTACTCTTTCTATTGTAATTTGTGCTCTTCCTAAATAATTATTATCACTTACTTTTTTGCATTTACTGTAGCAACTTCCTGAATACTTTCCATTAACCATTGTAAAAATATTTTTAGTTTCTGGATGAAAGCTAACATATTCTCCTAAATCTTTATCAGTTTTAACTTCATAAGTATATGAAATAACAGTACCATCAAAAACAATATCCTTAATCATTAAACTAACACCATGACTTTTTTTAGCAACATTGATTTCATTTGAATTTTCTTTATATTTATCAAAAGCTCCAGTCCTTCCATTGTCAATGTATCTAAATATATCTCCTATAATAGGTATATCAGAAGCATAAGCAGGATTAATTATTCCTATAGTCCCTATTCCCCCAATAAATGCGCAACATATTGCAGCTGCTATTAATCCATTCTTCTTATATTTTCTTTTCCTTAAATGCTTATTAAGATTTCTTTTTACTTTCTCTTTTTCTATTTCAGATACATCAATTTCAGGTATTTCTTCATTATCTATTTCAACATAATTTAATAATTCATATATATCTTTCATGATTTACCAAACCTCCAAACCTATATTGTCTTTATTTTTATTAAGTACTTTTTTGCTTCTATAAATTCTGTTATCTACAGCAGCCTTACTGAGTCCAATCTTTACTGCAATTTCACTTGAACTCATTCCTAATAAAAATTTCATAATAAAAATATCCCTATCTGTTGGTTGAAGTGTATTGATTAACTTAATTAATTCCCTTTTATTTTCACTCAGTATAAATTCATCTTCACTAGATATACTTTCTCCATAATTAATTTCTTCTTTTGAGATTTCTTTTTTTCTAATTTCTTTTCTATAATAATCAATTGCTCTAAATTTACATACTTTATAAATCCATTTTTTAAAGTCGTCATTATTAGCTTTAAATTTTGATGCATTCTGCCATACTGACAAAAAAACATCATTGATACATTCTTCAATTAATTCCTCATTGTTAAAATTATACAGAATTTTGACCACTGTTGCCTTAACAATAGAAAAATACTTATCTACAATATAATTCAAGGCATCTTCTTTTTTCTTTTGTAACCTTTCTACATAATTTTCTTCATTACATTTCATTGACTTTCTCCTATCACATTTTTTGCAAAAGCTTCTACATATAATAATAACGTACGCATATGATTTTTTTCTCATTTTTTCTGTAATAAGTAAAAAGCTGCATTAAATCGAATCTTAATCTTTCAATTTAATACAGCTTTCTATTATATATTGCAACTAATAGTTAAAGAAACCTTGAGAAGATTTCATCATTCATTGTTAATTGGAATATATATTAATACAAATTAAAAAATTCATCTGTAAGATCTTGTGGTGAAAATGCCATAAACACAATATCTAAATCTTCAATTCCATTAACATAATCTAATATACTTTCTTTATAATATCTTGGATCTATCAAGTAAATTTCTGAACATACGTTAGACATAAACGCAGCAAGAGGAACTGAAAACGAATCCTTTATAAATAGAATTTTGGGGCCTTCAGTATTTTCTTTATTTACAACATGTACTATTCCTCTGTTTCCAAATAAATATGAAGAATATTTATCAGCTTCTAGTGAATATATACCTTTTTCAGTTCTAAAAGGAGATATAGTTAATAAAGCTTCTTCAAATCTTCCTTCCAATTCTGCTTCTTTATCGTTTGTTTTTGAATAATAATAAAATGAAGTTTTAAATTTAGGATAAATCAATGTAAAATCATCAACTCCACCATATATTATTCCTGTTTTTCTTCCCATAGATCCTATATATGAATTTGGATAGCTTATAAAATTATAATTTTCTTTATCTATATAGTAACTTTCTTTATCCAAATTCATATTATAATTAGTATTTAACTTATTTATTAATTGTCCAAATTCCCAAAACACAGTTTCAATTTTCCAATGATGGTCTGTTTTATAGAATAGATTTTCAGGAACAATTCCACTTTCCAATAAATTCTCTCTTAAATCAATAGTATCAATATTTTTCTCTTTTAAAAGCTGCAAATATTCATCTGCTGTTTCATTTGCATAATTATAAGGAATTCCTCTTGAAAATTGTGTATATCCTTTAATATATTTATCTGGCATCATCATATATATGTATTTTGAATCCTTATTATTTATCTGGCTCTTAAATTTTTCTGTCTTTTCAACAAGATTGGTCACTTCATTAGCTTTATCTCCAAAAAATGTATAATGAAGAAATCCATTTTCATCTTTTACAACTTCAAAATTATTTTCTTCATCTTTTCCCATAGCCTTCTGAAGAAAACCATATCCTTCTACAAATACATATTTACCATAAATATTTTCATTCACAGTGTTTTCAACAGTGCTTATTACTTCATCAATATTATTCAAAGTAATAGGCTTATCTTTTAATACCTGTATAATATTTTCATATGTTTTTACAAAGTTTAATGCTGAAAATATAATTATTATACCTATAAAAATCATTGAAGTTATTATCTTCTTTCTAAAAAAACTTTTCATAAAATACCTCTTTTAATAAATTAGAAATTAAAATAAATAAAAGGATTATATGTTCCTTTTACAAGATAACATACACAAACAAAGAATAATCCCATAATAGCAATTGGATAAATTAAGCTTATTTCTCTATAAAATACACATTTTTTTATTAGATATTCATTGCACTTTCTCGCAACAGGTGTTGAAAATACAACTGCTGCAACCCAAAAAATTATATTTTCTTTAAAAAACATATATGTATAATCGCTCCATAACGAATTTCCATTCATTCCGAACATATTAGAAAAATATTTTCTTGCTTCTATCAAATTCTCAGATCTAAATAATACCCACCCTAGATTTATAATAAACAATGCATAAATATGCTTAAACCTATTGTTTATTTTCAACTTGTCAAAAGACAGAACTTTTTCAAATGCAATGAATATGAAATTTAAAAGTCCCCACATTATAAATGTCCACTCTGCTCCATGCCATAATCCAGTCAAAAGCCATACAATAAACAAATTACGTATTATTTTGTCTTTATTTTTTACTCTTGATCCTCCAAGTGGAAAATACACATAATCTCTAAACCATGAGCCCAACGACATATGCCATCTTCTCCAGAATTCTGATATTGATTTTGATATATATGGATAATTAAAGTTTTCATTAAATTTAAATCCGAACATAAGTCCTAATCCTATAGCCATATCTGAGTATGCTGAAAAATCAAAAAATATTTGAAATGTATATGCAAATGAACCTATCCAAGCAAGGCTTACAGGAATGCTGGCATTTGAATTCATTTGAAAAATTCTATCTGTAATTATAGCCATACTATTTGATATGAGAACCTTCTTACCTAATCCAGCAATAAATCTACAACATCCTACTCCGAATTTTTCAAATGTTTCCACTCTATTTTTTATCTGATCTTCTATTACTGAATATCTTACTATAGGTCCTGCTATCAATTGAGGAAAAAACGAAATATATAATCCTAAATAAAAAATATTCTTTTGAACCTTTACCTCATTTCTATAAACATCAATCACATATGATAATGCTTGAAATGTAAAAAATGAAATCCCTATTGGAAGAGTAAGAACAGGTACATTTAATATGTCATATCCTATTAATTCATTTATATTACGCACAAAAAATCCTATATATTTAAACACAAATAATATGCTTAAATTAACTGCACACATAAAAAATATTATAATTTTTGCATATTTTTTATTATCTCTATATCTATCAACCATAATGCCAAATATGTAGTTTAGTATTATGGATATAATCATTATTAATACATATTTTGATTCTCCCCATGCATAAAAAACCAGACTGCTTATAAGAAGAAATATATTTTGAACAGTTCTTGAAAATTTTAGTATATAATATAACACTAAAACTATAGGTAAAAAATAAAATAAGAAAATAATACTTGAAAAAAGCATTAATTCAACTCCCTCCTATTCAGATATTTTTTCCAAATCATTTTTCTTCCATTTCCAATACAATATAACTACTGCAAGAATACTTAAAATTAAAATAACTCGAAAAATCACAATGGATTTATTTACATATGCTGATTTTTCTGGAGTCATTAGAACTTCTACTTCATTTTCCTGTGGAATACTCTTGATTGTCCCATCTATTTCTTTTGCTGTCAGCATCCATGACTTTAGAATTTTTATTTTAGTAGTCTTTGATATTTTTTTATCAATTACAGCTTCAATTTCTATATCCTGAGGTTCTGCATCAGGATATAATTTAAGTCTTCCATCTCTGCTCAAACTCACACCTTCAATATTATTTTTCAAATTAAATTCAACTGATGTACCTTTTTCTGATATATTTTCATTTTTTTCTTTATCAATTACCTTATAATCTGAAATTCCTTCTCCTGCTGTAGGTATTTCAACTTCTTTATCGCCAGTTATATCTAAATTATGTTCAAAATAATTTCTTAAATTAGATCCTTCTTTTATAAGCTTAAAATTTCCTAATGCAAATTCTTCATTTTCATTTTCAGATAATGTAACTGTAATTCCCCATGAATTTATTTCTGATATTCTAACTGTCTCATTTATTTCATTTCCCTTTTTTCTTAAACTATTAAAAGGTATATATACTGTCCCATTAAAGTTTCCTGGAACTTCAAAAGTTCCATATTGAGGATTATACATCTTTAGCTCATCATCCCCATTTTCGTTCAGCATTACAATATTGTTATCTGATATAGAAAGTACTGTCTTATTTTCAGGGATTATATTTAAATTCATCCTTATAGACAAATCTGTTTTATTCTCTATGCTAAATTCAATTCCTTCATAATTACTCCAATCACATTTTGAATTTTCATATATATACGTTGTATAGTAACCTTGTTCTAATCCATTAGTATTTATGGCAAAGTTATACATATTATTTTCATTAGATTTCATTGTAACATTTCCGCCATTATTACTTTGCTCAATGTTTTCAGGTATATAATTAACTATATCTTCTTCATTTATAGGATATATCTTAATTGGATATATCATAAATAACATCACTATAAAAAACAATGCCTTGAATATTATCTTCTTATCTGTCAATTTGAACATTTATAGATACTCCATTTCATTAAAAATATTCTCATCTTTAATATTCTCATTTTTATTCATTTTCAACATATTTTCTTTATTCCATTTATTTAATACCTCTAGAAGTTCTTCATTTTCTGCTATATCTTTAAAATTTGAAATTTTATACAATATGCTATCGTCTTTATTATCATGTGATGAATTAGTTTTTCTACATTTAAGTTCTATATTTTCACTTATTTTTATTTTAATATTATCCATTGCCTTATTTATTTTTATAAGCATATATTCATAGTTAAAATTAATTATTGTAATATCTCCATACTCATGTGTATTTAAAGTTTTATTTAAAATAATACGTGGAAGTTTTCTATTAAATGCAGTTATTGACTTACTTCTTTCTAAAAGATTTATTCTTATGTCATCGAATATACTGTTATTATTTTCAATAATATCAGGTAATCCTGACACTCTGTCATAAACTATTCCTAAAAGTTGTTTATAATTATAATCATCTATATTACATATTTTCATTGCATATTTCCATTTATCCTTTATTTGAACAACATAAACTATTTCTGCTGAAAATTCTGTTTTGTATCGTTCAGTCTTCAGCATTATAACTATAGGTTCATCATATACTATGTATCGAGGTACATCTAACAATATAGATAGTCCATTTTCTGAAATATCATTAGTCATGCATTTGATTTCTTTATTATAAAACTTAATCATACATTCTAAATTTATAGTAAATCTTTCTGCTTTTCTCAAAACTCTTCTTCCAAGCATAAAAAATAATGCCATCAATATATTATAAGCATTTATAACTAACCAGAATATTAAAATCATATATGCAGGAGTTCCTGTAATAAATGTCCACCTTATGCAGTTTATTATTCCTATAATAGAAAGAATAAATAATATTATGTGTGGAACAGCTTTCTTTATTTGATAATTCTTATCCTCAACTGCTCCCCCTTTTCTTGTTACATTAAATTTTTTTTGTGATACCCCGATACTCTCTAATATAACTGGAATTATCAATGATGGGAAAAGTATTGTTTCATATACGTTTGTCCATTTTACAGTTCTTATTTTTCCAGAAACTAATTTTAATGACTCAGAACTAAATATATACATAGGCATCCAGAATAGAAGTACTTGCAAAAGTGTGCACTTTACAACTATTATTCCAAAAACAGAAAAAAGAATTGGTGCCATAATATATATAAATCTTTTTAAGCATCCATACCAATATGTTATTGCTGAAACATAACTCAGCTTCTGGCTCAATTTGAGTCCTTTTCTAAATATAATATTCAGCTTTTTCCCTGTTTGTATGCATCCTCTTGCCCAACGTTGTCTTTGCTTTATCAATCCTTTTAAATCTTCTGGCGCAAGTCCTGATGCATGAACTTCATTAATTGCATAGCATGTATACCCTTTACTCTGAATTAACATACCAGTTGCAAAATCTTCAGTTATAACTTTAGTATAAAATCCACCTATTTCTGCTAATGCTTCTCTAGATATTACTGTATTAGTACCTCCATATATGACTGAATTACTTTTGTTTCTTGATATCTGTATATCTCTATAAAAATAATCCTGTTCATTTGGTATTCTACTCTCAGAAAAAAGATTATATTGAAATAAATCAGGATTATAAAAACTCTGAGGTGTCTGTATAAAACCTATTTTTCCAGACCTTTTTTTCCTTTTTCCTATTCCATATTCTTTTTCTATATTTTCAGCCTTAACTAAATCCTCTACAAAATATGGAACTGTAGCCATTAAAAAATCATGCATTGGTATCATATCTGCATCAAAAGTTACAACAAGAGGTGAATTGGTTTGTTTCAATGCATTATTAAAATTTCCTGCCTTTGCATCTTTTCTATCAGTTCTAGTTATATAATTAATGCCCATTTTTTCTGCTAATTCTTTCATTTCTGCTCTATTAGAATCATCACAAATATAAATATGAACTTTCTCTGTATCTGGATACTCCATATTTATACATCCATTAATAGTTTTATATAATAGTTCAACTGGTTCATTATATGTTGCTATAAATACATCTATATGTGGAAATAGATCAAAATCAACAGTTGGACATTCTGGATATTCAATATTTGACATATTATTATAATGTACAGCTTCTTCAAACATCCCAACTATTTCCACTATAAGTAAATACACTCCAGCTACTAGGGCCACAGTTCCTTCTCCAAAAGGAATAGTAAAAAAGATACGCCATATTAAATAAATTATTGAAGTTATTACTGTTCCTATAATTAAAAATTTATTTCTAATAGTTTTTATCTTCATAATTAATACTCCTAATAAAATTTTATTCAGCAAAAATACTAAAAAGTAAAAATCACACTTATATCTATTATACATAAAAAAATCATATTTTCGAATTATTTGTCGTGTATTGTTGTAAAATAAAAATAAAGTCATATTTTGTTAATATAACTTTATTTTTAAATTACTAATCATTTCAATTAAAAATATTAATTGACAATGAATTATGAAATTTTCACATGTATCATCTACATTTTAATCTTACAACAACTATATATGAACCAAATTTCAAATATTATTTTTCTATATAGTTAATAACATTTTTAACTACTAAGTTTATGCTTCCATCACCATTTCTCACAATTTCAAACTTTTTAGGATCATGATATGTTTCTTCATTGATGTATAGATCTATTTCTTTATCTATATTAAGCCTTATTCTTTTCATTTTCTTCTCAACCCAGGTTTTATCTACTGAGACTTGAGATTCAAGCCCTTGCTGTTTTATATATGTAGAAAATTCTTCTTTTTTATTAGCATCCTGAGAAAATAACTCCTGAGAAAAATCATCAATATTTATTGTATCTTCTTCTTTTAATTTAGTTTTTATTGTACTTCTTATCTCTTCTGCTTTGCCAGCATCTTCTGTAATATTTTTTCTTGTCCAGTTTTCTACAGCCTTAACTAATGTTTTAGTCATATCTCTTTCATTAACTACAATAGATGCACCTAAAAAATTATTTATAAAATAATTTGCTCCAAATTCATCATCTTTGCTTCCCTTTTGTTTATCAAGAATCATAAGATTATAATTTTCATCTTCTTTTACAGGTTTTATAAATGCAGCTTTCTGTATTTTCTGACCACTGCCTGGAAGTCCTGCACTTTGTGGAACTATTCCTATCCCAATTTTATTGTTAACAAATTGAACTTCATGAGTAAAGTTTTTAACGTAATCCATTTTCAAAATTCCTATCATAGGCCCATGATCTGTTGTTAGTGATACTACTATAAGATCTCCTGCTGGAATATTTACATTTCCTTTCATTATTATAAAAAGCTGATTGGCAAGTTCCTTTGATACCTTTATCAGATTATCTTCCGATCCATTCAAATAATCCTGAACTACTTCTTTCACAATATTTCTTTCTGGATTAAATTTTCCATATTTAAGATCATCATCTTTAAAACATTTCTCAATATGTTTATATAAAAATTTATATATATCCTCATCAAGATCAAGACTAAATTCATTTAAAACTGGATCATCAACATTACTATCTAAAATATGTATCACTGCTTCATTTATGTTAATATCATTAATGTATTCCATCACTATTCACCTTCCCAATAATTTTCTCACTTTAGATATTATAAACTCATCCAGCTTTAAAAAAAACATTTATTTATATACTATACAATATTAATTATTAGAATAAAGATATATAATCATATTATAAAGTACATTGTAAAATTTAATTCTTAATAAATAATATATATTCCAATTAACAATGGCCACTTGACAATAAAAGTTGAAATCTTTTCAATATTTCTTTAATTATCATGTAGTCTTATCATTGGAACATATATATTAAATCAACATATACTTTATAATCACACAATTATTTTTAAATTGGAGGAAATACAATGAAAGAATTAGAAACACGAATTGTAGATATTGATGTTGACAACATAAGAAAAATTCTATTAGAAAATAATGCTGAAAAAGTGAAAAGTGAAGACCAGGTTAATGATATATATGATTTTGAAGATGGAAGACTTCTTGCTCAAAAAGGATATGCAAGAATAAGAACTGTTAATGATAAAATCAATAATAAAACTATAGTTTTTATGACTACTAAAAAGATGATTTCTCAAGAAAGATTTAAGGTCATGGAAGAAAATGAAACAATAATTGAAGATAAAATTATGGGAGAAGGTATTTTTAAATCTCTTGGTTTGATAAAAAAAGAATCTATAAAAAAATACAGAGAAAGTTATAAATTATTCAATTCACTAATTGAAATTGATATAAATGATAAAAATTTCTGCCCATTTCCATATCTTGAAATTGAAACATCATCCGAAGAAGAATTAGAAAAAATTGTATCAGTGTTAGGATATACATTAGAAGATACTACTTCTGCAACTATTTATGATATTTTAAAGGAACGAAATTTATCTTCTAATAATAGTAGAAACTTATAAACTTATTTTCCAAAAAATATTAATCAAGGAATAGGACTGTTATATTATTGATTATATCTACACAATAAGTCCTATTTCTTTGAATCTTTAACATTTTGAATATGGCTCAATTAAATCTTATGCTATCTTTCTCATATAATAAAAAAATATGCCTTAAAAAATAAAAAGAGTGAATATACTTTCTGAAATTAAATATTAATTTCAGGTATTCATCTCTTTCATTAACATTTTTATTGATATATTAAACTATAATTTTTAATAAACTATCAAAATAGAAAATCTATTGTATAAATCAGATTACTTAAAACTTATACTTCTAAATTCTATTTTATCCCCTCTATGATGTGATAATGAATATTCAAATGGCTGGCCATTATCTAAAAATCCTACCTGTTCAACTTCAAGAATGGGAACAACCTTGTCTCCTAAATTTAAATATTCTTTTTCTTCTTCTGTAGGCTCAATTGCACGTATTGTTTTATGAGCACTTTTTATCTTTAGATTTAAGTCTTTTTCAATATATGCATATATTGATTTATGTAATATATCAGTCTTTATTCCTGGTATAACCCCAATTGGCATATATGTATACTCTACTACTCTTGCTTCACCATCGCAATAACGGACTCTTACTATATAATACACAAAATCATCACATGTCATTTTTAATTTTTCAGCAATTTCTTCATTTGGATGAATAACTTCAAACTTAATTACCTTAGATTCAACTTTACTATTTTTATTAGTTTCTGAGAACCCTGAAAACTGCTTAGACATACTAAATCCTTCAACATCTGAATTATCAAATGCTTTTACAAATGTTCCAGCACCTCTTCTTTTAATAACAAGTCCTTCATCAACTAATTCATCTACAGCTTTTTTTATTGTTATCCTGCTGACATCATAATGTTGGCACATTTCTTTTTCTAATGGTAGCTGTTCATTAGGGTTGTATTTTCCATCAAGTATACCCTTTCTAATATCTTCTGCTATTTCTTTATACTTTGACACCAACAAGCACTCCCCTTTTTATAAATATTTTATATTAATTATAACATGTTTGAAAATAGTTACCATGTAATATTTAAAATTTAATCATTAAAATTGGAGAAAACATATCTTTCTCCAATTTTAACAAAAATTTATTAAAATTATTTTCTTACAACGCTCAATATATCTTTTTCTTCTTTTTCAACATCTGGAACATAACTCTTTAATAATGTAAAGTTACCTTTTAATTCATATTCGCCAAGAGTTGCTGGTATAAATATACTGTCACCCATTGCTATCTTTTCTTCTCCACCATTATACTTAATTGTTCCTTCACCATCAACACAAGTAAATAAGAAGAATCTATCTTCATCACTTGATTCTTTAACAGAATCTCTGATTTCATATTTTTGGATTGTGAAATATTCACCTAAACAAAGATAAGTTTTATCATATCCTTCATTTTTTAATGTTATTCCATGGCTGTTTTCACCTTTTAATGAGAAGTTAATTACGTCTAATGCTTTTTGAACATGTATTTCTCTTCCTCTGTTGTAATCATATACTCTATAGGTTGTATCACTGCTCTGTTGAATTTCAGCAATAAGAATTCCTTCACATATTGCATGAACTAATCCACTTTGAACATAGAAGAAATCACCTTTTTTAACTGGAATCTTATTTAAATATGGTTCAAGATTTTCATCATCAATTGCTTTTTTAAATTTTTCCTTATCACAATCTTTTGTTCCAACTATTAATGAAGCACCTTCAGCTGCATCTATTACATACCATGCCTCAGTTTTTCCAAGATCATTTTCTACTCTTCTTGCATATTCATCATCTGGATGAACCTGAACTGATAATTTATCTTTAGCAGTTATTAATTTTATAAGTAATGGGAAATCTTTTTCAGTGCTTATTTTATTTCCTAAAAGTTTATGTCCAAATTCTTTGATTATTTCATCAAATCCTTTACCTTTTAATTCCCCATTTACAACTTTACCAGTTCCATTTTTATGACATGCAATATCCCAGCTTTCACCAATAACTCCTTCTGGAACATTATTTCTGAATTTTTTTAAATCTTCTCCTCCCCATATTCTTTCATAATATAGATTTTCAAATTTAATTGGATACATTATACCTACCTCCATTATATATAAATCACCTGTTTTATTAGTGATGAATTCAAATTCACTCTCATCATTACTTATTTTTATACTTTAATACAATTATTATAATAGAAAAAAATTTGAGACTTTTCAACTTAAACCATATAAAAGTTTTCATCAAAAAGCCTCATAATCATTACATTACCTGCTACAACAATTTACTATTAGAAACCATTGTTTTGTGCAACTTTTTTAATCCATCTTCCTGATTTCTTTATAGTTTTTATTTGTCTAGCTAAGTCAACAGCTATAAATCCATATCTATTTTTATATGCATTAGACCATGACCAACAGTCTATTGGAGTCCATGTATGATATCCAAAACAGTTTGATCCTTCTTCAATACCTTTATGAAGATATTCTAGATGTTCTTCAAAGAATTCAATTCTGTAATCATCTTCTATTACTCCATCTTTATTGATATACTTTTCTTCTCCTTCAACACCCATTCCGTTTTCTGAAATGTACCAAGGAATATTATTATAGTTATCTCTAATGTTTATAGCTATATCATACATACATTGTGGGTATATTTCCCATCCTCTATATGGATTCATTCTTCTTCCTGGCATTTCATAATCATCAAAGTATTTATTAGGCATCCATCCTTGTGATTCATCAAATGGTGTTTCTTTTGCTTTTGCTCTTCTTGGTTGATAATAATTTACACCTAAGAAATCAATTGTATTTGCTTTTATTATATCTAACTCTTCTTGTGTAGATTCCCATAAAACATTATCTTTCTTTAATACTTCTACTAATCTTGGTGTAAATTCACCTTTAATAGCTGGATCTAAAAATGAATTATTGAAGAAATCTTCAACGAATTGAGCTGCTTTAACATCTTTTTCATCTTGTGATCTTGGATAAGATGGAGTAAGGTTAAGAATTATACCTATCTTTCCACCAGTCTTACTGCATTCGCTCTTTTTAAATTCTTGTATTGCTTTTGCAGATGCTAAGTTTAAGTTATATAAAACTTGAACAGCTTTCTTTCCATCAACTAATCTAGGATAATGGAATTGATATAAGTATTCTCCTTCAACAACAACCATTGGTTCATTGAATGTTGCCCAGTATTTAACTCTATCACCAAATAATTCAAAACATTTCTTTGCAAATAATGCAAATAAATCAACAACTTTCTTTGATTCCCATCCGCCGTATTTATCATATAATTCAACTGGTAAATCAAAGTGATGTAAGTTCATAACTGGAATTATGTCATTTGCTATTAATTCATCAATTACAGCATTATAAAATCTTACTCCATCTTCATCAACTTCTCCAGTTTCAAAATCTTTCATAAGTCTTGTCCATTGAATTGATGTTCTAAAACTGTTTAATCCAATTTCTTTAACTAATTTTATATCTTCCTTATAACTATTATAGAAATTTGATGCTACATTAGGACCTACTCCATTAAAGAATGCTTCTGGTTCTACATCAAACCAGTGATCAAAAACACTGTCATGTCTTTTGTTAAATCTACCTTCTGATTGTGGGCCTGAAGTTGCAGAACCCCACCAAAAATTTTCTGGGAATTTACATTTCAAAGTCATTAAAAAACCTCCTAATTTATACATTATAAAATTGATATTCCTTAATCTTTAAATAATAAATAAATTGCACTAAACCACATGGAAATCCAATCATCTTCAATTCTGGCTCCTATAATGCCTTCTCCCGATGTTATACTATCTCCTATAAATTCAATTTTCATGTCTTTATTTTGAACTGTTTCAAATTCTCCATCAGTTTTTAATCCATGTATTAGAAACATATTCTTATCATCCATATTCATTGCCTGAACATCTTTATATACTCTGACGTTTTTAATAAGTTCACTATTCATTCCTCTAAAAAGGCATATTGAATGGCATCCTTTAGTAATCATCTGCCTGCTTACAAATTCACCATCTATTTCTACACTTATCCATTGCTCATATAGATCATAATCAACTTCAACATCCATCCATAATTCAAAACCCCTAACATTAACTTCAAATCCGCTTGCTGTCCAAAATAACACCAAAGATGATGAACTCCAACTATTTCTTCCATAAATATTTATTTTATCAACATCTTTCAATTTTACATATTTTAAATTTTCACTCATAATAATTCTCCTCTATTATTGCATTCTTATCGTTTTCATATAGAATAAATTTATCTATCAGTATACTTTATTAAGTTATACTATGTATAAAAATAGGACTGTCATCCTAAAATCAAATTCTGCTATATTCAATATGGAACTTCTAATCAACGCCACTTTTGAATATAGTAGTAAAAATATTTGATGCAACAGTCCTCTTTTAAATTATCATATTAATTCTTACTAATTTCTTTCCTTGCAGAATTCCATTTTGAATTCCACTCACTGCACATTTCATCATAATCTCTATTATTTTGTGAAACGTCATTTATCAAATTAAACGCAAAACTTCCCCCATATATACGTAAGCGTCAAAAAATCCACGACTACAAAACATATAAAGCTTCCTGTTAAAATGAAAATAAATTCATTTTAACGGG